>JBBQJJ010000213.1:0-14400 GCA_038325805.1 Haliangiales bacterium | reverse complement strand
GGTTGCGCCGCAGGTGGACGTCCGCTCGAGCAGGACCAGCCGGATTCACCGACCCAGCCCCCGGCGGACTCGCAGCCCGAGTTTCCCCCGCAGGACATGGTGCTGCCCGCGGATGCACCGCCGGACACCACGCCAGACTCGGCCGTGGTGCTGCCCGACGCGCCGCCGGATGCCCCGCCCGATGCGTGCGTCGCGCAGGTCACCGAGACCCTCGCGAACCCGGCGCTCGACCTCGCGCCCGCGGGTGTCGGCTGGACCGAGGTCCCGATCCAGAACCTGCCCGGTGGCCCGTACCCGATCATCACCAGCGACGGCGTGGTGTCGTCGGCGCCGTTCGCGGCCTGGCTGGGCGGCGCGGCCGCCGAGGATGCCGGCGCGAGCACGATCACCGATCAGCTCTTCCAGGACGTCACGTTCCCGGCGGACGCCACCACGTTCGTGGTCAGCGGGATGTCCGCGGTCGGCGGTGCCGAGAGCACGACGATCGTGTTCGATACGTTCACACTCGACGTGCTCGAGACCAACGGCACGCTGATCGAGAACGTGATGACGCTGAACAACACGCAGCCGAGCGCGGCCTACCTCACGTTCTCGAAGTCGCTGACCAGCAACCTCGCCGGTAGGACCGTGCGGCTGCGCGCCACCAGCACGAACGACATCACGCTCCACACGAACTTCTTCCTCGACAACCTGTCGTTCAAAGCGACGTTCTGTCCGCCCTGATCAGTGCGAGCGCAGGCGCGTGACCAGATCTCGCCAGCCGCTCACGGTGCCGCCGTTGCCGAGCTCCTGCGCGAAGCCGCGGCACACGGTCCAGCAGCTCTGACACGCCGCGATCCGGGGATCGCCGTGCATGCGCGCGAGGATCGTCGATAGCGCTTCGTCACGGATGTTGCCCGCCGACCAGTCGATGCGCTCGATGCACGGCGACACGCCGCCCTGGTGATCGATGTTGAACGTCTGATCGCCGGCGCGGCAGCGCGGCAGCTCGTCGGTGGCGCCGCTGCGGAACGCGTCGATCTTCGACACGTAGTCGCGGAACACGCGGAAGTGCGGAAAGCGCTCGCGGAGCTCCAGCAACCGCTTCGATACCGGCGCTGCGGGGAGCAGCCCCTTCTTGCCGCGGCGATAGCCGGTGTTCGAGACCAGCGTGATCCAGTGGCCGACGCCCGCGCGCTTGCTCTGCTCGAGCAGACGCTCGAGATCGCCTTGGTTGTCGTCCATCAGCACGGTCATCACGTGGACGGCTTTGCCATGTGCGGGTGCGGCGTCGCGCAGCAGCTCGACGGCACGCCACGCGCGCTCGGTAGCGCCCTCGATGCCGCGACGGCGATCGTGATTCGCCGCGTCCGCGTAGTCGATCGAGACGCCGACCTGCGTGACGCCGACGTCAAAGATCTGGCGCGCGAGCTCGGGCGTGACGAACCAGCCGTTGGTGTAGAGGCAGGTGACGTGACGTTTCGATAGCGCGCGCAGGATCTCGACGATGTCCTTGCGCACCAGCGGCTCGCCGCCCTCGACGGAGATGAACATCGTGCCGAGCTCGTCGAGCTGATCGGCGAGGCGCTGGAAGTCAGCGGTGGTGAGCTCGAGCTTCGGCGCGACGCCGTTGGGCCAGAAATCACAGAAGTCGCAGGTCATGTTGCAGCGGTTAGTGACCTGCAGCAGCACCTGGAACGGACGCTTGCGCGCGAGCCCGTAGGCGAACGCCGCATCCTTCTTGAGCTCGGAGAGCTTCACCACGCCCACCCCTTCGCACCACGTTGGGCCATGCGCACGCCGACATCTTTCAAGATCGTCGCCGCGGAGCGGTAGTTCTCGAGAATGTTGCCGAGCGCGTCGACGAAGGCGTCGAGCTCCGGTTCGGTGATCGTCAGCGGTGGTTCGATCTTGAGCACGTCCCACTCGTGCGCGGTGGGCTGGCAGAGATAGCCGGCCTCGAGGAGCCGCACGCTGATCCACTGGCCGACGAACGGTGGTGGTGCGAGTCGACCCGCCGCCGGCGACAGCGACGCGAGCCGTGCACCGATGCCCTGCAACAAGCCCGTCGCGGTGGTGCCGAGCTCGACCCCGACGAGCAGCCCGCGCCCGCGGATCTCGCGGACCAGCGGATGCTCGCCGATCCGCGCATGCAGTCGCTCGAGCAGGTACGCGCCGGATGCCTTCGCCTTGTCGGCGAGCTGATCGCGGTCGACGATGTCGAGCGTCGCGATCGCGGCGGCACAGGCGAGGGCGTTGCCCGCGAACGTCGAGCCGTGCGCGTCGAATCGATCGAGCCCGCCATACGCGCGCTGATGGAGCTCGCGAGAGACCAGCGTGGCCCCGACGGGAACGATGCCGCCGCCGAGGCCCTTCGCGAGGACGAGAACGTCGGGAAGGACACCCTCCGCCTGAAACGCGTACAGCGTGCCGGTGCGGCCGACGCCGGTCTGCACCTCGTCGAACACCAGCTGCGTGCCGTACTTCGTGCACAGCTCGCGCGCAGCGGCGAGGTAGCCCGGCGGTGGCAGCAGCACCCCGGCCTCGGCCTGGATCGGCTCGACGACGAAGCACGCGAACCGCTTGCTCGCGAGCGCCTCGCGCAGCGGCTCGAGCACACCGAAGGGAACCGCCGTGGCTTGCAGCAGGGGCTCGAACGGCGCGCGCAGCCGTGGCGCGCCCATGATCGAGAGCGTGCCGATCGACAGACCGTGGAAGCCGCCCTTACAATAAAGGATGCCGGGTCGCTTCGTCGCCGCGCGCGCGAGCTTGATCGCGGCCTCGACGGCCTCCGCACCCGACGACGACATCAACGCGACCTCGAACGGCTCACCTGCGCTACGCGCGAGTCGCTCCCCGACCGCAGCCTCGTGCGGCGTGGGCCCGACATGACAGACGTGGAGCGGCTTCGCGGTCAGGGCATCGATCAACGCGCGCTGCAGATCGGGATGATTGTGGCCGAGGTTCGTGGCACCGAACCCGGCGAGCATGTCGACGTAGGCCTTGCCGGTATCGTCGAACACGCGAGTGCCCTCGCCGCGCGTCCACACCCGACCGTAGCCGAGGAGGCCGAGCAACTTGGTGAACGTCGGGTTGACGTGTCGCTCGTAGTTTTCGAGAACGTCGCCACCCGGTTCCGTCATCGCCTGCTCTTAACACGGCCGTCGCTGGCAAACGCGGGCAGCGGTCGGGCGTAGCATGTGTGCGATGCCGGATCCGGCACGAGGGTTAGCCTGGCGTGTGGTGCGCACGATCGCGTGGGTCGTGATCGGCGTGGCGTCGCTCGCCGGCACGCTGTGGGTGTTCGCGCGCTACACCGGCGGCCTGGATCGCGCCTCCGAGCTCGCAGGGCAGGTGTCCCCCGCGCGCTGGGTGATCGTGGTGCTGTTGACGGCGGCGTTCTACGCGCTCGATTGGCTGCGCTACTGGTGTCTATTCAGGCTGCTCGGCCATCCGTTTTCATTCTCCCTCGGCATCAAGCTGGTCGGGATCAGCTACTTCGTCTCGAGCCTCACCCCATCGTCGGAGCTCCATCTACCGGTGATGGTGATCATCCTCGTCGTCCATGGCTATCCGGTCGCGGATGCCACGGCGGCGACGATCACCAAGAGCATCTACATGGTGACGTGGGTGATCCTGACGGGCTTGATCGGGCTGCACGTCGCCGGCGATGGCCGGATCCCGTCGGTGATCGACGATCACCTCGGGCTCTGGCTGATCTCGCCTGGGGTCATCGTCGGCTTGCTCGCGCTGTTCATCGTCGCGCCGGGACCGATCCACCGCTGGTGCGCGCGAACCCTCGCGAAGCCCGACCTCGGACCGCGACGCCGCTCGTTCTTCGAAGGGCTCGACAAGATCCCGACGGCGGTCGGCCGGATCGGTCGCTCGCTGAAGCCGCTGCACGCCGGCGCTCATCTCGCGTCGCTAGCCTTTCTCGCCGTGGCCCTCGCGATCGGGCACGTCCTGGCAAACGGTGTCGGCGCAGCGAGCTCGGTGGCCGAGTCGTACTCGGCGTTCTCGACCGGCATGATGGTCAGCTACATCGCACCGGTTCCTGGATCGATCGGGGTCACCGAGGCGGCGACCGCACACCTGCTCGATCCCGCGATGTCGCCACCGGCGATGACCGCCGCGATCCTGGCGCGGATCTGTACGTGGTATGCGGGTGCCATGGTCGGCGCGGTGGTGTTCGTGATCGAGCTGCGGCGCATCGGACGCGATCGCTTCACGCGCTGGCTGCGCGCGGGGAAACCTGATGAATGATCTGCGCGAGATCCTCGCCGCGCTCGAGCTGCCACCGCATGCGCTCGAGGCGTGGCTCGCCGATCTCGATCGGTTCTGTCGCGCGCATGGTGGCGAGCCGCGCTATCGCGAGCTGATGGCGCTCTTGAAAGACTGCCGCGAGGTTGCGAAGTGAGGATCAACGGCCTCGCGCTGTTGATCGATCGCGCCGCCGATCGCGTGCCGGCGGTGGAGCGCTATCGCCGCGCCATCACGCTCGGCGCATTGCGGGAAGATGTCGCGTACATCCCGGGGACGCCGAAGCCCTTCGAGCACCTGTCACTTTCACACTTCTGGGGCCCCGGGGGCCGCGGCGGCTTCTTGCCGTTCTGGCCCAGTGCACGTCGCGCCGCGGATCACTGGTTCGCGCGCGCGGTCGCCAAGCATCGCGCCGGGGAGATCGCCGCCGGCTTCGTCGCGCTCGGACGCACCGCGCATCTGCTCGCCGACATGGCGTGCCCGGTCCACGTCCATCGCGTGATCCACTCCGCCGGCGACGGCTTCGAGTGGTACGTCGAGGCACACCGCGACGAGCTCGGCGCGATCGAGATTCCGCGTCCACCCTCGGCGACGCGTGCCTCGCAGCTGATCGAGAGCCTCGCGCGGTTCACGCATCGGTTCCCCGCGGATCGCACGCAGCACCCGCTCGGGCGCTGGCTGATCCGCAGAGGGCTCGCGCGGCAGCTCCCGCAGACCGAGATCCGGCGCGCCGCCCACGCGATCATCCCCGTCGCGATCGCCCACATGGTGGCGCTCCTCGAGCTCTATGCCGAGCAGGTGCGATGACCGTCCTGGTGATCGGCGCCGGTCCCGCCGGGCTCGCCACCGCGGCCGCGCTGCAGCGGGTCGGGGTCGCCGTGCGTCTCGTCGATCGCGACGGGCGAATCGGCGGCGCGTACGCGCGGATCGATCCGACGATGCTGATGACATCACCGGCGAGCCTCACCTCGCTGCCGGGGTTGCCGGTCGAGCGTCCTGGCTACTTCACGGTCGGCGAGTACCTCGCGTACCTGACCTCGTACGCGACCGCCTTCGACCTCGCACCCGAGCGCAAGGTCGTGCACCAGATTCGTGCCGTCGGTCCGGCGTACGCCGTCGACGACGACTCCTACGAGACCCTCGTCGTCGCGAGTGGCGTGTTCGATTCTCCGAACCGTCCCGCCTTCGCGGGGACACCGTCCGTGCCGGTGATCCACTCGGCGCAGTGGGTGACAGCCACGCACGCTCGCCCTGGATCGCGGGTCCTGATCGTCGGCGGTGCGACCAGCGCGGTGGAGATCGCCGAGCACTGTGCGCGCCGCGGCTGCCTCACCACGCTGGCGACGCGCAAGCTCGCGATCGGTCCGCAGACGATCCTCGGCTTCGATCCGGCGCACATCGTGTTGCCGCTGCTGTCGTGGTTTCGGCCGACCTCGTTCTGCGCGGGGGCGACCGTCCCTGCTGGCGATCGCGGGTTCCGCGAGCTCCGGATCGCCGTGCATCGCGAGCCCACGAGGATCGACGGCGCGATCGCCACGCTCGCGGACGGCCATCGCTGTGAAGTCGACCTGGTGGTGCTCGCCACCGGCTATCGCCACGAGGCCGCGTTTCTTCCGGCCGATCTCGCGCGCACGCCACGCGGGCTCGCACGCTGCCGGCGCAACGAGAGCGTCTCGCATCGCGGCGTCTTCGTCGTCGGGGTGCCATGCGCGCGCAGCGCGGCCTCGCAGTACCTCTACGGCATCGCGCGAGATGCTGTGGCCGTGGCACGGGTGATCGCGGAGCGCTGATCTCGCCTGGTCGATCGCGCCGTGAGATGCTACGCGTGATCGTCGTGCGCGCGCTGTTCCTGTTCGTCGTGCTCTGCCTGGTGGCCACACGGCCTGCACCACGGCCGAACCACGACCCGACGGTGGCGCGACTCGACATCACCAAGTCGCGCGTCGAGCTCGCACCTCACCGTGAAGACGTGTCGCGCGACCCGCGGCAGCGTGGTCCGGCGCCCGGCAACCCGTCGGTTGCGTTCACGATCGTTCCGCCGCCGCGCATCGCGTTCGTCCTCGAGACCGACGCACCGGCACACACCGTCATCCCTGTCGTTCTCGCGCGCTCCTCACGTGGTCCTCCGGCCGGGTCGTTCTCCCACCACCCGTCCTGATCCCACGCACTCGAGGAGCTACTGATGTCCGAAGACTCGAACGAGTCGTTGGCCGCGCCGCGGAGCCCGCGGTCACCTCACCGTACGACGCACCCGATCGTGAACCTACCTGGCGCGAAGACCACGTTGCGGCGATCGTGGGAACCGTCCTCGGTGGGATGTTGATCTTCATCATGATCTTCCAGGCAGCCTGCTGATGAATCCGCTCGCCCTCGCGGCCGCGTTGTCGCGGACTCGCAAGATCACATGTCCGCACTGCGGGGTTCACAGGCTCGTCGATCGCAAGCCGAAGGCGTTCCGGGTCTGCCCGCGATGCCACAAGCACTTCGCGGATCCGCTGGCTGCCAAGAAGAAGAAGAAATAGGAAGCGATGCCTGGCTCGCACGTGCTGATCGAGCTCGTGGTCGTGCTCGGCACGGCCATGCTCGTCACCGTGGTGTTTCAGGCGCTGCGGTTGCCCGTGGTGCTCGGCTACGTGCTGGCCGGTCTCTTGATCGGTCCGCACGTGCCGGTACCTCTGGTCGCCGATGTCGAGCTCGTGCACGTGCTGTCCGAGCTCGGCGTGATCCTGCTGATGTTCACGATCGGGCTCGAGCTCCGGATCTCGACGATCGCGCGCGTCGGCTTACCGGCGGCGCTCACGGCGTTGTTCGAGGTCGCGCTCGCGATCTCGCTCGGCACGCTGGTCGCCGGCTTGCTCGGCTTCGACGCGATCAGCGCGCTGTTCGCCGGGGCCTGCCTCGGCATCTCGTCGACGATGCTGGTCGCGAAGGCGTTCGAGGAGCTCGGCTGGAAGGGCGGGTTCACCGAGATCGTGTTCGCGATCCTCGTGTTCGAGGATCTGATCGCGATCCTGCTGCTCGTCATCCTCGCCGGCGTCAAGAAGGTCGGCGGCGTCGACGCCGGTGACTTGATGTTCACGCTCGCGAAGCTCGCCGGCTTCCTCGCGCTTACCATGGTCGGTGGCCTGTTGATCGTTCCGCGCGGGATCAACTGGATCTCGCGCAAGGCGCGCTCCGAGACGATGCTGATCGCGGGGCTCGCGCTGTGCTTCGGCATCTCCGCACTCGCGCAAGAGGCCGGCTATTCGGTCGCGCTCGGTGCGTTCGTCGCGGGCATCTTGATCGCCGAATCGGGCAAGGGCCACGACATGTTCGCGGCCGTCAAACCGATCCGCGACGTCTTCGCGATGGTGTTCTTCGTCTCGGTCGGCATGACGATCGATCCGATGCTCCTCGTCCAGGAGGGGTGGCGGATCGCGATCCTCACCGTCGTCGTCCTGGTCGTGAAGCCGGTCGGCATCTCGATCGGCGTGTTCCTCGCCGGTCACGGGTTTCGCCCCGCGGTGCGCGCAGGGCTCTCGCTCGCGGCGATCGGCGAGCTGTCGTTCGTGATCGCCGCTGCCGTGCCCGCGGGCAATATCGATCTGCTGGCGATCGCCGTCGGCATCGCCTGTGCGACCACGCTGACCTCGCCGATCCTGATCCGCAACAGCGATCAGATCTCCGGTTGGGTGGCGGCGCGGCTACCTCGGCGGATCGGCACCTTCGTGTCGTTCTACGAGGACTGGCTCGGCCGACTGCGCGCACGCGACACGTCGACGTGGAAGCGGTTCCGCCGCCCCGTCGTCGTCATGGTGATCGATACGGCGATGGTGGTCGGGATCGTGATCGCGGGGTCGACCGTGGGCGAGATCTCGCTGAACGATCTGGGCATCTACGGCACCGCCAACACGCTCGCGCAGATCGGTGGTGCGCTCCTGCTCGCGGCACCGTTCGCGGTCGGTGCGATCCGCCGGATCGCGGTGATCGCGCGCCGGCTCGCCGCCGAGGTCATCCCGTCCACCGACTCGAACGGAATCGATCTCGGACGGGCGCCACGCCGCGCGCTGATCATGACGCTCGAGCTCGGCATCGCGCTCGCGCTGTCGGTCCCGGCGGTCGCCGCGACGCAGCCCTTCGTCCCTGCGAGCCCACTCGTCGTCGGGCTCGGGCTCGTTCTCGTGATCATGGTCGTGCGGCGTTCGATCGCCGACTTCGAGGGCCACGTGCGCGCCGGCAGCGAGCTCGTGCTCGAGCTGATCTCGCGGCCCGCGAACCAGCCCGCCGCCGAGATCTCGACCGCGACGCTCGACCAGGTCGCATCGATCTTGCCGGGCTTCGCGGGAGTCACGCCCGTCGCGCTCAGCGCCACGTCACCCGCCGTCGGTCGCACCCTCGCGCAGCTCGATCTCCGAGCGCGCACTGGCGCCTCCGTGCTCGCGATCGGTCGCGGCGAGCATGGCGTTGCCACACCCTCACCTACGGACCCCCTGCGCGCAGGAGATGTACTCGCCCTTGCAGGTTCCGAGGCGGCCATCGCCGCTGCGCGCGAGATGCTCGTTGCCTGATATCTTCCGGCAATGGGGAAAGCCGACTCGAGTGGCGTCGTCGTCAAGCCGGCCACACCACCACCCAAGGGCAAGATCCGGCGGTTCCCGTGGCGGCTGTGGTTGTGGGCGCTGCTGATGACCGGTGCCGCTGGCGCGGGTGGCTACTTCACCTGGCACTACCGCGAGCAGGCGAGTGACGCTGTGGACGCGCAGGCCGCCGCGACGAAGCTCGCCTCCGACTCCGACGGTGCGCTCGGCACATGCAAGAAGGATCTCGAGACGGCGAGCAACGCTGCGACGACGTGCACGACCGAGCGCGGCGCACTCGAGAAGGCGAGCAAGACGCTCGCGGATCAGCTGAAGACCAACAAGGATCAGCTCACCGAGCTCGCGAAGGCGCTCGAGCTCAACAAGGCACAGCTCGCGTCCGCCTCGCAGTTCAAGACGCAGTTCGCGAAGATGGTCGACTCCGGTGCGATCGAGGTGACGAATCGCCACGGCAACATCGTGTTGTCGCTGCCGGCGCAGGTGCTGTTCCCGTCAGGCGTCGCCGAGCTGTCCGACGACGGCAAGATCAAGGTCCACGAGATCGGCTTCACGCTGAAGGACAAGGGACCGAAGGACGACAAGGGCACCTACACCGCGCGCTACCTCGTCGTCGGTCACTCGGACAATCAGCCGCTCAAAAACTCCGTCTACAAGGACAACTGGGAGCTGTCGACGGCGCGCGCGTTGACCGTGACACGCGAGCTGGTCGCCGCCGGGATGAACCCGAAGAACCTGCTGCCCTCGGGCGCGGGCGAGCACGATCCCTTGGGGAGCAACAGCTCGGTCAAGGACATGAGCCGCAACCGTCGCATCGAGATCGTGCTGATGCCCGCGATCAGCGAACTACCGGATCCCAAGGAGAAGAAATGAAGCACGCACCTATCCTTCTGGTCTTGCTGTCTGCCTGCGTGCTCGATCCGAGCAGGCACAAGCGCCCGGCTCGCCTGCAGATCGGCGCCAACGCGCGTCACTTCGCGGCACCGATGACCTCGCGGGTCGCGTTTCGCGACTCCACCCCGCCACCGAAGGTGATGACCGAGTCGCACGAGGCGATCGCCGCCACCGCGCAGTTCACGATGGGCATGCGGCACCACGCCTATGTCGGCGGCGAGCTCGAGACGGGCGCACTCGATTCGCCGGGCTCGTCGACCGCGGGTGCGTACGGGGTGCTCGGCATCGATCTGCCGTTCGCCGCGGGTGCGCTCGGTGCGGAGCTCGCGTCGGGCTGGCGCTCGGTTCGCTACTCGACGGACACCGACGACATCACGAGCCTCGTGATCGAGCCGCGCGTCCGCGCGTCGGTCTGGTTGTCGGAGCAGACATCGCTCGCGGTCACCGGAGGGATGACGCTCGATGACAAGCCGGTGTTCATGGCCGGTGTGATGTTCGGCATCCACTCGACCGAGTTCGGCGCCTGGACGAAGTAATCAGCTCAGATCGACGCGATCGGCCACGCGAGCCGGGCGAGGTCGGGTGCGATCGCCGCAAAGCCGGCGCGCAGGCGAGCTGCGGTGGGACGCTTCTTCGGATCGCGCGAGACGGCTGCGCGCAGCAGATCGGCCAGGGGTGTCAGCTGTGGATCCTTCGCGAGCTGCGATAGCACCGGGCCGCCGGGCGAGTCGACGAAGTGTTGATCGATGACCTGCATGATCGAGTCGCCGCGGATCAACACCTGGTTGGTCAGCACCTCGAACGCCACGCACGCGGCGGCGTAGACGTCGGTGGCGAACGGCTCGATCGACATACCCGGTGTGGGCTCGACCCAGACCTCGCGCGCGCCGTAGTGGACGCTGCCGCAGCCCGGGCGGAGGCGACGACCGGCGAGCCCGAAATCGACGAGCACGCCCTGGCCGGTGCCCTCGCGGAGCACGACGTTCGCCGGCTTGACGTCGAGGTGGGCGATCTGGGCGGCGTGCATCGCGTCCAGGCCCGCGAGCACGTCGTCGATGATCGCGAGCGCGCGCTTGACGTCGAGCTCGCCGATCTCGAGCCTGCGCTCGAGGTTGATGCCACGCACGAACTCCATGACGAGGATCGGCTTGGGCTGCGCACTCGCATCGAACGTCACGAAGCGGGCGAGGTTCGGGTGTCCTGGGAGCACGAGCAGCGCACCGGCCTCCTCGCGGAACAGCGCCTCGAACTCGGCCTCGGAGAGGTTGCGTGCGGCCGCACCGTAGTCGGGAACCTTGACCGCGACGAGCTCGCGATCCGCGCGCGTGCGCTCCTCGGCGCGCACCGCGAGCAACACCGAACCGCCGGCGCCGCGACCGATCGGGCGGACGACGTAGAACGAGCCGACGAGGCGAGAGAGCGGCACCCACGAGGGCAGCACGACCTCGAGCGCGGTGGTGACGACCTCCTCGCCCTGGGACTCGAGCGCAGGCACGCGGGTCAGCCACCCGAACACGCGCTCGACCGCACCGGCGAGGGCCGTGGGTAGACACGCCCTCGCGTGCTCGACGGTGATCGCGACCGCTTCGTCGAGCTGCGAGGTGCGAGTTGCGAGCGCGACACCGACGGCCCGTGCGGCGGCCTCGAGCTCGTCCCCGTGATCGTCCGCGGCGAGGCCGAGACGCGCACGCGCTCCATAGACGCGACGGGCGAGGGCGCCGAGCTCGTTCGCGATGTCGTCGAACGTGCCGGATTGGACGGCCGCGTGACTCGCGACCGCGGTCAGGCGCAGCAGCAGGTTGCCGAGGCGCGCGATGGCGAGCCGCACCGATTCGACGCGCGGTGCTTGCTCGGGAGGCAAGGTATCGGCGAGCTCGCACAGCCGGTCGACGACACCGCGCATCGCATCGGTGTCGTCGGGATCCGCGGCTGCCCACGTCGCCTGTTGCAAGCGGCCGTAGGCCTCGAACGCGGCCTCGACGTCGGGGACCATCGAAGCCTCGCGAACGATCAGGAAGTCCTCGTCGGGGTACATCATGGTCCACGCCAGGAGGAGATCCGTGATCTCGGCGAAGCCGTCGCGTAGCAGAGCATCGCCGGCGCGCGTCAGGGCCGCCCACACCGCGCGGCGCAGCGACGAGTGATCGGTGGCGGCGCGCTCCATCAGCAGCCGCACGGCGGCGAGCCGCGGCTCGAGATCCGCGTCGCTCGATGCCCGTACCCCGTCGAGCAAGCGGACGAGGGTGCGCAGCCGAGCGATCCGCAAGCCACCATGCTCGACGGCGCCGGCCTCGGGACGTGCCTCGCGAGCGAGCAGCGTCTTCTCCATGCTCGCGAGTGCTCGCGCAAACGCCACGCGCGCCGGGTCTCCCTCGGGCGCGAGCGCCAGCACGGCGGTCACCGTGTTGTCGGCGAATAACTCGCGATCGAGCTCGCGCAGCAGCCGCATCGAGTGACGGCGATCGAGCGGATCGTCATCGAGGCTGCGATGCAACCAGTCGGCGGCTTCGGTGATCTCCTCGACGGCTTGTCGTGCGTGGCCGACTGCGGTCGCCACCTCGCCGGCATCGAGCGCGGTCCGCGCCGAGGTCAGGTGCCGGGCGATCGTCTCACCACCCGAGCCACCGAGCTCTGCATCGAGAGCACGCAGCAGGCCGAGTCGCGCATCGTCGACACGCGCGCCGGGCTCGTGCGCCTTCGAGAGTTGCTGCCTCGTCCAGTCATGCGCGCGAGCTGTCGATTCGGGGAGTAGCGGGCCTTCCTCCAACCGCAGCTCGGCGAGTGCTTCGGTCGCCTCGAGCGGTGCGCGCTCGACGAGCACCGTCGCGAGCGCATCGGCCTCGTCGGGGCGGGTCGTGCCGAGTCCAGCGAGACCGAGGATCGCACCGCGCGCGACGCCTGGTTCGCGGGCCGCGCGCTCGATGATCACCGCACCCCATCGCGTCGCCGCACCACCGCGCTCGAGCGCCGCCGCGGCCGAGCCGGCTGCACGTCGCAGCTCGGTCGAGGTCGCGGTCGAGCGCAGCTCGCGATCGATATCGGCGGCGAGTCCGGAATCGACATGCGCGAGCAGCCCACGCGCGATGCAGGCGAACCGCCACACCAACGCTTCGCGATCGCCGAGCAACCGCGCGAGTGCGGTACGCGTTCCTGGACGGGCGAGCACCGTGACGCCGCCGCGATCACCACCGTCATGGCGCTTCACCGCTTCGCGTGCCGCGTGCGCCAGGATTCGCCCGGCGAGCCGTCGTCCGGGCAGCGAGCCCGTCGCCGGCAGCTCGACCCAGCTCGTCGCGAGCATCGGTTGCGCGAGCAAGCCGAGGGCGAGCTCACCGATTGCTCCCGGTGCCGTCAACGGCGAGCTCAGCACGACCTCGGTGCGCGCGCGCAGGTTCGGAGGCGCCAGCGACTTCGGCGACGACCGTGCGAGCGCGATGATCAGGCGCACGAAGGTCTCGCGATCTGCATCGCGCAACCGCACCAGCACGCGGCGGCCGAGCTCGCGGCGCTCCGGTCCCGCCGGTAGTGCCTGCGCGAGCTCGAACAAGGCGAGCGCACCCGCCGCTGGCGACATCCAGTCGAGCTCTGCGAGCATGCCGTCGCCGAGCGCGGTGCGCACCCCGAGCAGGAGCTCGCCGGCGGGCAGCCCCTCGAACGGCGCCGGTTCGCGCTCCGCGATCTGAGCGAGCATGGCGAGGCCCTGGCGCGCTCTGCGCTTGCGCTCGTCGACATCCGCCACCGCATGGATGCCAGCGAACGCCGCCAGGAATTGCCTGCCGGAGCCCATCGAGTCGCATCGTAACAGCGGTCGTTGGCAGGACCGACTTTCCCGTCCTCGACTACCCCGTCGACGATTTTCTGAGGCCTGCGACGGCTATGCTGACGGAATCGCTCGCGACGGATCCGGCATGATGGTTGGATCTGATGACCGACATGAAATGGCTTGTCCTGGGACTCCTGATCGCGCTCCCCGCTTGCGAACACGGTAAAGGCGGCGGCATGGTCACCCCCGACGGTGGCGGCGCAGTTTGCGGTGGGTTCGGCGGGACGCCCTGCGCGGCGGACGAGTGGTGCGATTTTTCGCGAGACGATTGCGGAGGCAGTGACGGCAGCGGCACCTGCAAGCCGCGCCCGCTGTCCTGCCCCGATCTCTTCGATCCCGTGTGCGGCTGCGACGGTGTCGTCCACTCGAATTCGTGCGATGGCCAGGCGGTCGGCGCCGACGTCAGCGCGTTCGGCGGTTGCCCCGTCGAGCAGGGCTTCTTCGCGTGCGGCTCTCGCCAGTGCAACCTCGACACCCAGTACTGCCAGCGCGCCAGCTCCGACATCGGCGGCGAGCCCGACAGCTTCGCGTGCATCGAACAGCCCGGCACCTGCGTGGCGCAGCCGAACTGCGATTGCCTCGCGAACGAGCCGTGCGGCACCGAGTGCAGCGGCGATGCGTCCACCGGCTTCACCGTGATCTGCTTCGGCGGCTGATCCCCGGCGGCGCACTGGCGTACGCTACACGCGTGAATCAGCGCCTCGAGATCGCCGGCTTGACCGTGCGGATGATCGGCCCCGCCGACGCCGCGCTGACCTGCGTGCTGCTGCACGGCTTCGGTGCACCGGGCGACGACCTCGTGCCGCTCGCCGACGAGCTCGGGCTCGCACACGTTCGCTTCGTGTTTCCGGCCGCGCCGCTCGAGCTCGG
>JBBQJJ010000212.1:0-14676 GCA_038325805.1 Haliangiales bacterium | reverse complement strand
CGGAGATCGCGTGGCGCGCGGCCGACAGCATCGCACCGGAGGTATGAGCGAGCGTCGCCGCCACGGCTGGGGAACGATTGCCGAACCCGTTGTCCTTGCGCCCGGCGAGGATCGCCTCGACGTGGGCGCGATAGTGGGCGCGCGCGAGCTGGTCGACCGTCATCGGGGTGGGCTCGACGATCTCGATCGGCAGTGCCGATGCCTGCCAGGCCGCCAGGACCTGTGCGGGTTTGGCCGCGCTCGGCGAGTACGAGCCCGAGTCCGCCACCAGGTTGGGCGTGTACAGCACCTTGAGCGACATCGTGTTTCTTTTACACTATAAAGAAGCGACTGGCAACTCGGTCATGGGGGGCGCCCGAAGATCGACGCGAAGCTCGCCGACGGACTCCGGCTCGAGTTGCCCAAGCTCGAGCGGGCGAAGCCGCGACACCTCACGAGCTCAGGGGTGGATGCCCGTCGCGCGGAGCGAGAACGCGAGGATCGGGCTGGTGATGGTGAGGTCCATCAGGATGCCAGTCGACGACTCGCGATCGTAGGTGCACAGGCCGGGTCCGATGCCGAGCGTGGAGCCGGTGATCGTCGCGCGGCGGAACAGCGTGCCGTCGTCGTCGCGACGAACGTGCGCCGTGGCGAGGTCGTCGATCTCGAGCACCACACAGCCGCGATGCGGCTGCGGATCGCCATCGAGGATCGGCGTGACGATCGCGAGGATCGAGTCGTCCTTGCCGAGCGAGATGTCGATCTGCTCGACGCGGGTACCGCCGAGCTCCTGTGCGTCCGCGAACGACAGGAGCTCGCCGACGAGCGTCAGGGAAGCACCGGACCGACGGAGCAGCACGAGCCGCTGCGTCGACGGATTGCCGGGTTGCACGATGCAGGTGGTTGCGAGGTAGGTCGTGCCCTCGTGGGCGAACAGCGCCGGCTCGGTGAACACGAAGCAGTTCTCGAGACCTGCGATCGCGGAGCCGCTGAGCTGGGTGGGGACCGTGCCGTTGGTCCCCCGGAGGTAGGGCTCGATGGTGGTGCCGAGTGCTTCGGGCGTGGCGGCGACGGTGTGTTGGTAGTGGAACTCGACGCGCGTGTCGGTCGGGATCAGCGCGTAGGTCAGCCAGAGATCTTCCCAACCCTCGGGCGTACGCGCCAGCGTCGAGACCTCGTGCATCACCAGGCCGACGTTGCCCGGCGAGGGTGCGGTCACGTTGATCGCGCGAACGAGCTCGAAGCTCGCACCCCCGTCGGTACTGCGCGCGAGATGGGTCGCCACCGAATGGAGCTGCGTCGGGTTATCGGGCAGCGTGTCTTCTTCGAGCCACGAGTACGACAGCCAGATCGTGCCGTCGGTGTCGTGCTCGAGGCTGGGATCGCCGAGGCCACGGAAGCTGGACGGCGACAGTGGATCGCCCACGATCGTCAGCTCCGGGCACGTCGCATCGGGCTGGCAATCGAAGTCCTGCGGGACGAACGGGCCGTCGGGTGTGGTGGAGTCCACCAGCGCAGGCGCGTCGGTGTCTGGAGAATCAGCAGTCCCCCCGCCGCAGGCGGCAACGAGCGTCGGAATTAGCCACGTCGCAGAGCGCATACGGAGAGGAGAGCAAGCGCCGGGCCGAACGGCAGCAATCTCACAGCGATCCCGGATTGTTTTGTCACATCCGGCCGCGGAGGGCCCTGACTCGCAAATGCACAGAGCCATCCTTGCGTTGTCACTCCTCGTCAGCTGCGCCGATGCGCCGGAAGCGACGTCCATCGCCGAGAGCGAGATCGATCTCCCCCCACTCCCGCGTCTCTATCAGATCCGCCTCCAGGCGATCGCGACGGCCGATAGCGATGGCGGGAACGCGTCGCCTGTCAGCGCTGCGACGATCACGAACCTCTTGCCGGACCTCAACGAGATCTTCTCGTCGACCCGGATCCAGATCGTGTTCGATCCGGCGACCGACTTCGTGCAGAAGGACTCGACGATCCTCAATCAACGGTTCTCACTGCTCGCTGGGGTCGACCCCGCGGACTACCACGACGAGGATGTGGCACCGCCGACATCGCGCGATTGGCACGACGCCGCCAGGCGGTTCGAAGCGGACAAGTATCGCGACAAGCTCACCATCTTCTTCGCATCGCCAGACGAGCTCGTGTACTCGGCGTCCCAAGGCCACTGGATTGCGCAGCTCGAGGGTGCCGGCGGCAGCTCGAGCCGGCACAGCCGTTCGGTGGCGTGGAGACGCAGCCCCGACGCCGCATCCCTCGCCCACGAGATGGGCCACTACCTGCACCAACAGCACACCATGGTGAAGGGCGTCGGGTCGATCGCCGAGGCAGCCGACAAGATCGCGGCGTATCTCGACAGTGGCCATCCAGTCGCAGATGGCTTGCTGGCACTCGACCCCGATACCGCGTGGGTGCTCGATACGCCTCCCGATGCCGCTGGCTCGATCTTCGCGACGGCGAACGATCCGAACCCGAACGATGGCGCAGATGGAGACAAGTGCGGCCCTGTGAGCTCGGTCCAGATCCCGGTGACGTACGGGAACAACCAGCACCACACCTTCACGCTCGAGCCGGATCGCTCGCTGGTGATGAGCTACTTCAAGGGTTGCCCGTTCGACCAGCACTTCTCGAGTGACCAGCGGACGCGGATCCTCGAGGCAGGAGCCCTGATGAATCGGCGCAACATCCTCAAGTACGTGTCGGCACCTCAGACGAGCCCGACACCGGAGCTCGAGTACCTGGACCACGACACGGCCGGCGCCATCAGCGAAGTCAAGCTGACGCGGCTCGGTGTGAACCGCATCGTCACGGCAGCCATCGAGGGCACGAGCTTGAAGTTGATCGTGTGGGACGTCGGAACGAGCCTGGCGGATGGCGACATCACTCGGCGTGGCGAGATCGTGGTCGGTGAGCTTGCCGGCGGTCAGTGGAGATCGTTCGCGATCACCCACGGTGGCTTGCGTCAGGTGATCGTCTCGTATCGCGATCTCGACGGTGGGCTGACACTGAAGAGCTACGAGGTCAACGCCGCCGGCACCCCTCGCCTCCAGGGCACCGAGACTGCCGGTGAGATCGCCGATGTCGCGATCGCACGCATCGATCCGATCACGTTCGTGACGCCGGTCCGGCTCACGACGGGCGTGCTCCGGACGATCGCGTGGCGCATCTATGCGAACGGCGAGATCAGGCGACTCGGTCATGGCGACGGCGGCTCGATCGACAAGATCGAGGGGGTGACGGCCTATACGCCCGATGGCATGACCGGTGAGGACATCGAAGGCGCCGCGACGGTGTTCGTGAAGACCGGCGGCAACTTGACGGTGCAGACGTGGGAGGTCCACGGTGACTGGAGTGTCGTGATGGCGGACAGCGAGAGCGCGGGCGCGATCGCGTCGAGCGCAGTCAGCTCGCTCGACTTCGACCTCGCGGCCACCACGGTGACGTCGACGTCGAACGTGCAGAAGGTGATCGCCTGGAAGAGCTCGTATACCGGCGCCATCACGCGAGGTGGCAGCGCCACCGTCGGGTCGTGTTTGCAGACCACGTCGGCGCCGGTCGGAACCCGCTACCTCGCCACGGCTTGCAGGCGACCGGCTGACAATGCGCAGATCGTCCGGCTCTACGAGATCGGCGCCGGGGGCACGACGGTGACGCTGAAGCACGAGCAGCAGGCCGGCACCGGCACCGAGCTCGCGATGGCAGAGGTCGGAAGCAACAAGGTCTTCCTCGCCACGCGGTCCACCAGTGGTCGCATGGTGGTCAAGACGTTCGCCGTGACTCCGTAGGCGAACCTCGTCGTGCCGCGGACCATCCGCTCGCGTGCAACGCGCGTCGTGTCCGAAACCGCGGGTGAAAGATGTATCTCGCTGGATTCAGTGGTGGACTCGACGCATGGATCGCGTCGTTGCCGCGCGGAAGTTGATCGGGGACCTGGTCAAGGACGAGGAGATCGAGGTCCGGCGGGTCGAGATCGTAGGAAGAGACCTCGCGAAGCTGATCGAGACGCTCCAGCGTCCACCGAACGGCCAGGAGCTCGGCGAGTGGCTCGAAGAGCACGCGCAGGTCAGCGAGCTCTCCGCGTCGACCGGTCGGCTCGACGAGCTGATCGATCGCCATCTCCGCGAGCCCGAGGCCGAGGTGACCGCGGCGCGCAACCCCGATCTCGAGCGGCAGATCCGCGACGCGCCCGACCACATCGGCGCATATCAGGTCTACGCGGACTGGTTGCAGGAGCACGCGGATCCACTCGGCGAGCTGATCGCGCTTTCGATCGCGGCCGGCAAGAGCGACGAGGATCTCGCCAGATTCGAGCGTCACCTCAAGCGCCACGAGGCGTACTTGCTCGGCGGGATCGCACCACAGCTCCAGGGGCGAATCGCGCTGACGTGGCGCGCGGGCTTGGTGCAAGCGATCGAGGAGGTGGGAGATCCGGTCGCACCGGAGATCTGGATCGCGTTGCTCGGCCTGCGCGTCTGCGAGCTGGTCGAGGCCATCGCGTTGCGGGCGCCGTGCTCCGCGGCACTCGACCAGGCGATCGCGGGTGCAGCGCCAGATTCGATGCGATCGCTCACGCTCGGCCAGAGTCTCGGCACGCTGCCAGCGGCACTGCTGGAGCGACCGCTGCAGACGCTGGTGATCCAAGGCAACTATGCCCTCGTGCTGACGCAGCACACCTTCCCGCCGCTCGAGCAGTTGACCCTGCGTGTACCGGCGGTGTCGTCGGTGGTGCCGCTCGAGCTCGGGATTCGCGAGCTGACGATCGTGACGAGCGCGCCCACCGTCGAGCTGTTGATGCAGGCGAAGCTGCCGCGTCTCGAACGTCTGACGCTCGTGCTCGGAGATACCTCCGCCACGACGGTGCTTCCGCTGCTCCAGGTGATCCAGGCACCCGTGACGAAGCTCGTGCTGCGCGACGGCCAGATCGATCCGAAGACGTTCGCCGCGCTCGCGAAGGTCTCGCTCGCCGCGAAGCTGACGACGCTCGGCCTCGTCAGTTTCGGGATCACCGACGAGTCGATCGCGCCACTCGCCGCCACCCGAGGATTCTCGTCGCTCGCCGAGCTCGACGTCAGCGACAACGAGCTGACCCGCGAAGGGCTGCAGACGGCGCTCGGCCTCGCGCGCACGATCATCAGCACGAAGCAGCTGCGGCGCGGCCAGACGATGGAGCGCAGGGTTCGCAGGTTCGCGGGAACGCGGCTACACGCCGCCGAGGAGATCTCGGATCCGAAGAACTGGAAGCGCGCCGGCATCGACGGTGACATCCGGTGGGGTCGCTATCGTGGCGAGGCCGAGTACGAGCTGTTCGTCGCGGCGGACCTGTCGCGGTTTGGCTGCAGCTGCCCGAGCGAGCTGCAACCGTGCAAGCACGTCGTCGCGCTCGCGCTGGTGGCCGAGCGCACGCCGCTCTCGCCGGCGCCCTCGCACGGGATCGAGACACGCGTGGTCACGCGCGCCGGGCTTGCCGACTTGCTGCAGTCCTCGATCGACGACTGATCTCGTCGCAGATCTGGTGGAAGGCCTGCTCGTCGGTGCCGCGCAGCACGAGAGCACGCGCGAGCTTGGGCGGCAGTCCCAGCTGCGAGAACAGCGCCGGTAACACGTCCTTGTCGCGCTGATGCGCGTACGGGATGCCACCGCTGAGGTAGTCGTCTCCGCACCACGGACCGAACGCCTCGGCGCGCTTCGCGATCCAGCGCGTCATCTCGGCTGGGGTGGGTTGCGGGGTCAGCTGACCGAGGTGAAAGCGTGCGAGCCACTGCGCACCGAGCGAGAAGCCGACGAGGTGCTGGGGATACAGGATCGCGGCGGCTAGCACGGAGACCTCGGGCACTGCCGGATCCACCATGTGCTGGTAGAGGCCGGGCTGCGCCGCCAGCGAGTACTCGGCACCGTTCAGTTCGAGCATCGGCAGGTTTGCGCGACGATCGTAGCCGGTCGCGCAGATCAGGTAGTCGGCCTCGATCTGATCGCCGCGATCGAGCAGGACGGTGCGCTCGCCGAGGCCGACCACACCGGCGTTGATGCTGCGAACCGTCGCGAGGAACGCGAGCTGGTCCGCCTTCATGATCGCGCCACGATTGCGACAGACGTCGCTGTCGGTCTCGAGGGGATTAACCAGATAGCCCGAGCGAACGAGCGGTGCCTGTAAGAGCTTCATCGCCGGGCCCCAGCCGAGCTTGCGACGCATCGCCTGGACGCCCATGTAGTAGAGGTAGAGCGCTGCGTTCCACGGCTCGCGCAGCGGATCGCTGTAGAGCTTCTCGTACGACATCGACCACAGGCTCTTCACGTAGATCCACGTCGGGTCGACGCTGCCTAGGAGCGACAGGATCTCGTGCGCGGACTTGCCGGCGCCGAGCACACAGACCTTGCGGCGATGCGCGGTGATGTCGTCGACGAGCTCCTGGGAGAGCTCGCTCGAATGCAGCACCCGAACCCGTGACTGTCCCGCGAGCACCGGTACGTGAGGTCGGCCCGCATTGGAGTAGCCGGTCGCAACGACCACCGCGTCGCACTCGTGGCCGGCGACGACGCAGCGACCATCCGAGCCGCGGACGATGCGGTCGACGCGCCTGTTGTAGAGGATCCTGTCGGCGATCCGGTTGTCGCGTGCGTACGCCGCGAAGTAGGCGCGGACCTCTGCACCGGTGGCGTGTGCCTCGCGGCTCGCGATCGGTGGGTAGTCGTGGAAGCGGTAGCTGAACGACTTGGAGTGCATCGCCAGCGACGGGTACTTCGTGGTCGCCCACACACCCCCGAGCTCCGAGTGTTGTTCGAACGCGACCACGTCGAAGCCGGCCTGCTGCATCGCGTGGAGGGCTGCGAGCCCGGCGCCACCGGCTCCGACGATCACGGCCTTCTTCATGGACGCTTACCCGCGATGACCGCCGTCAGCAGATAGAGCCCGGCGGCGAGGAGGAGTGCGTGCGTCGAGCCGGCGACGCGCAGGGCGAGCACGCCGACGATCCCACCGGCCACCGAGGCGACGCCGTTGATCGCCCACAAGCTCGCGATCTGATCGCCATGGTTCGCGAGCAGCGTCGGGAACGGGCCACCGATCGCGAGGCCAACGGGTGCGAGCAGGACGGCGATCAGGAGGAGGCGAGCGGCGTCGCTCGAGATCGCCTCGACCCACGCGAGATCGCCGACGAGTAACGCGGTCGCGGCGACCGCGAGTGCGGCGGCGAGGCAGGCCCACGACACGCCACGCTCGAGCCGACGCCAGTGCTTGCCGAGGAGCAGCGCACCGGCGGCGCTCCACGCGAGCAAGGCGAACAGGACGAACGAGACCGCGTACAGCGTCCCACCGGCCGCGAGGGTGAACCGCTGGATCAGCGCGAGCTCGACGCAGAGGAACGCGGCGCCGAGTCCGCTGGCTGCAGCGGCCGGACGGAGGAGTGAGCGCTCGCGGATCAGGAGGACGACGAGCAACAGCGCACCCGCGAACACCAGCAGGCGACCGGGTTGCGCGAGCGCGGTGGCAAGCAGGCCGTTCGTGTTCTGGAAAAAGTATGGGCGGTCGTCGTGGACCGGCGCGAGATCGTCGGCAGCGGTGGCGCCGAGCTGCGCGGGATCGAGCAACTCGGCGCGGCGTTCGTCGGAGTCTCCCGGTGCCCACAGGGACTCGGCGGGAGGAACGTCGAGCCGATCGGCGACCTCGAGCGGCATCGCAGACATCCGGACGACGAGCAGGTATTGGTACGCCGTGCCGGGTCGTGGGTCGCGCAGGACGGCGATGCCCTCGAGGGCGCGGTCGCGTGGGACGCCGTTGGCTTCGAGCGCCTCGAGCACCGTGAGCAGCTGGCGATAGGCGTTGCCGGGATCGCTGTGGATCAGCACCAGCGAGCCCGCCTCTGTCAGGCGACTCAGGTAGAGCTGCACCGCTTCGACCGTGTAGAGGTGCGCCTCCATCCCCGACGCTTGTGCCTGCGCGTTGCCGGTCAACGCCAACGCGAGCTCGATCAGATCGTAGCGGTCATCGGTATCGGTGAGGAAGCGGCGTGCATCCTCGACGTACAACCGCACGCCGGGCTGGTGATAGACGTCTCCGGCGAACCCCTTCCACCGTGCGAGCACGCTGCGAATCGCTGGATTGACCTCGACGGCATCGATCCGGGTCGAGCCGTACTTCTTCGCGAGCCAGACGCTTGCACCGGCTCCAGCACCGAGGACGAGCACGCGCTTCGGACGCAGCGCGCGATACGGCAGGGCGATCAACAGGCCCCACGAGCTCTCGAACGCACCCGCCCTCGCCTTCTCGACCATATAGGTGGGGCTCATGCCGTCGGTGAACACGCCGAGGCGCTGGCCGGCATCCTCGGGAAGGCGGCGGACGTCGAGGCGGCCGAGCGGACTCCACACCGAATCGACGACATCGTCCGACGTGCTGTCCACGGCGATCGCCTTCTCGGCTTGCTCCGACGCGAACAACACCTCGAGCGGTCCGTCGGGCAACGAGCCTCCCGCGATCAGCAACCCGAGGTGAGCCACCGCGATCATGGCGACGACTGCGCGACGCATGCTCACCATCGCTGCCAGCACGCAACACGCGAGGCCGAGCAGCAAGATGATCTGGATCGGTGACAGTGGGCCGAGGAGCCGTGGAGCGACGAGGCAGCCGGCGGCGGCGGAGAACAGATCGATCGCATACGTCGATCGTGCGTTCGCGCTGCCTCGTGCGGCATACGCATCGGAGACCAGCGCGCCGGCGAGCGCGAACGGCACGAGCGAGAGGCCGACAAGGATCGGCAACGACGCGCCGAAGATCGCAGCCGTGCTCGAGACGAGCAGCGAGGCAGCGAGCGTGGGTGCCGTCAGGCCGGGCTCGGACCAGCGAGGGAGGCGCAGGCGAGCAAACGCGCCGAGGCCGAGACCGAGGAGTCCGATCGACAACGCCGTCGAGGTCGCGTGCGAGCTGCCGATGTACGCGAACAGGCGGGTGGAGGTCAGCTCGAGCACCAGCACGACAAACGTGACGATCGCGATCGTCGCCGTCGGGCGTCCGGTCATCCGGGCAGCAACCACTGCGCGATCTGCGTGCGCTTGGTGCCGCGTACGCTGCTCGAGATCAGCGGGGCATCCCAGGTGACGCGCAGCTTCTTCGCCACCTTGACGAGCCAGGCCGGAAGATCGCCGGCATCGCAACGACCGAGACCGAGCGGATCGTCATGCACCTGATCGTGTGTGAAGCTGGTGTAGCCTGCGATCGTTCCTCGCGCGACCTTCGCGACGTTGACCTCGAACCACGCGGCCTTGCGACTATCGACCGCGATGTGGACTTGCACCGCCGGGATGCCGTCGAGTGAGCCCGAGTGGACCGACGCCTTGAACCAGAACAGCTTCTCGTTCGCAAGCCCGACCAGGCGTGCGATCCGCTGCGCCGGCGAGCCGGCTTGTTCGGCATCGTGATCGAGCTGCGTGAACATGGTCTTCAGTCGCGGCGTGTCCTTCGCGTGGACGCGCAGCATCCGCATCGCATCGAGGCGATCGCCGATCGGCTCGAGGTGAGGAACCAGCGCGTCGATCGACTCGTCGGAGCCATCCGCGACCAGCACGGCGAGCATGTTGTTCGACACGTTGTCGCCGTTCGCCGAGGCTCCACGGATCGCGTGCAGCAGGTGCTCGTTCTGTGCGAGGGCGAGGAACTTCGCGCGCTTCTGCGGCGAGTGCCAGCTGTTGATCGTCTCCAGATCCGCGAGGCCTTGGATCGCACGCGACCAGCTCTTCGCGAGGGCAGCGTCCGTGTCGTCCGGGTCCACCGCGAGCGTCAGGAAGACGTGGGTTGCATCCTTCGGCCGGCGGCCGAGCAGCTCGCGCATCACCGTCGGTGGCAGCCGCTTGCAATCGCGCGAGAACGTCCAGGCGCTGTCGACGAGGATCTCGAGCGCGACATCGGCGGCGACGACGGGATCGACATCCGCCGGCAGCTTCCTGATCTCCTCGTGGATCTGCGCGCGAAGTGCAGACCCGGACTTCCGTGACATTCGCGCGATGGTAACGTGCGAGCCGCTCGATGCGAGCCCTTGCGATCCTTTCGACGGTGGCCTTCGCGTGCAGCGCGGCGGTGAAGCCTGTGCCGTACGTCGCGAAGCCGTCGGTGCCTGCCGACAACGGTTGCCGTGCCGCGTATGCGGAGTACGACACCGAGTGGCGGATCGCGCGCACCGACGATCTGCGCGAGCACATGGAGGGCTACGAGGGCTTGATGGAGGAGATCCTGGTCAGCGAGCTCGCGAACACGCCGAGCCGCGCCGAGCTCATCACGCTGCGCGAGATCTACGCGGTGATCGAGGCGTTCCTGTGGAACGCACCGTGGCCACGGGCCCTCAAGGCAGCCGATGAGGCGATCGCACGGTGTGGCGAGCTGTCGTTGCGACCATGACGATCCGCGCACTCTGGAAGGAGATCGACGCCTGGTTCGAGACCCACCAGGCGACGAAGAACCTCGAGGCGAGGCGGCGAGCAGCATCGGCCAAGCAACTCGCGGCGGTGACGAAGAAGGTGGGCACGTTGCCCGCAGAGCTCCGGGAATCCCTCGCGATCCACAACGGCGGCGGCAACTTCGGGAGCTACGAGCTGTTCGGCACCGCGGAGATCGCCCGGACCTGGGCATCGATGACGAAGCGCCACGAGGCCGGCGACCTCGCGAAGCGGTTGTGGAACCGCGCGTGGATCCCGTTCGCGCAGGATGGTGGCGGCAACCTGCGCGCCCTCGATCCGGTGAAGCAGCGGCTCCTCGCGATCGAGCTGCAAGGGCCGCAAGGCGTATTCGCAACCCGGCGGCGAACCTTCAAGGACTTCCTCGCGGCATATGCGGACAAGCTGCGCACCGGCGAGTACGTCGTCGATGACGAGGGCTTCGTCGACGAGCCGCAGCCATCGCGCGAGGTCCATCCCGACGAGGTCGGCAAGGAGCTCGACAGCCTCGTGAGCAACGCGGTGTTCGCGGACGACGTCGCGACGATCCGCAAGCTCCTCGACGCCGGCACGATCCAGCCGAACTCGCGCACCGCGTTTCAGGTGCCGATCCTCGCCACGGCAGCCCGGCACGAGCGCCGCGAGGTGCTGGCACTCCTCCTCGAGCGCGGCGCCGACGTCAACATCGACGCCGGTTTCGGCGATCGCAATCCGTTGATCGCGTGCTGCTACTCGAACACGCCGCACCTCGCGATCATCGAGATCCTCCTCGACGCCGGTGCCGATCCAAGCACCAAGGACCACCTCGAGCGCGGCGGTGATGCCGTCTCCGTCGCCACGATGTACCGACAACCCGCGCTCGTCGCCTTGCTCGAGGCGCGCGCGCGCAAGACCACGAAGCCGCGCAAACCTACGAGGCGTCGCTGACCTTCCGTTTGCTGCCGCGACGAACCCGACGGCGTGCGCGCGCCGCTGCCGACTTGCGGGGCGTTGCTGTCGCTCGCTTCTCGAGCTTCGCGGCGATCGCCGCCCCGAGCTTCACGGTGCCCCACTTGCGTACGGTGCGGCGCCGAACCGGCGCGAAGTCCTCCGGCGTCAGCTCGAGGACGACCCGCTCCGCCGTGCGGCGTGCTCGCTCTGCACTTCGCTTCTTCTTCTTCCAATGCGTGCGGAGTGCATGCGGCGCCTCACCGGTCGTCGACAGGTTGTCGCGCGCGAGCGACAGACGCTTCTTGTCCTGCGGACTGCGTTGCCGGCGCGGCATGCACCCAGTGTACGGCTGATAGCATCTGGACGGCTCCAGAGACGGCATCGCTTCGAGTGGTAGTGTCCGCGCCGTGGAACGGGAACACATCATCGAGCTGCTGGGTGTCGAGAAGCCGCTATCGCGCAGCATGCGCGAGATCGTCGAGCTGGGTCCCGAGGTCATTCCGACGCTGATCTCGATCCTGAGCGATGAAGAGCTCGGCTCCGAGGATCATCCGAGCGGTGGGTGGGCCCCGATCCATGTCACGCGGTTGCTAGGTGAGCTGCGAGCGGAAGCCGCGATCGCGCCGATGCTCGAGGTCCTGCACAACACGGCCTGGGACGCGATCATCCACGACGCCATCATCCAGGCCATGCCGATGATCGGTGCTCCCGTCGTCGAGCCGGCACTGCAGGCGTACGAGGAGGCCGTCGACGGAGAGTTCCGCTCGAGCGTCGCGAGCATCCTCTCCGACTGCAAGGTCCGCGACGAGCGCATCTACCAGTTGCTGCTCGACCGCTTCGAAGCGGACCTCGGCGACGAAGGCCTCGATCTCGGTACCTACGGCGATCCGCGCGCACTCCCCTACTTGTACGAAGCGTTCGATGACTTCGAGATCGTCGAGAACGGCGATGCCCGGTTCGCGAACGGCATGCTGGTCGACCTCCGCGAGAGCATCGAGGAGCTCGGTGGCAAGCTGTCCGTGGAGCAGGAAGCGAAGTTCGAGATCGCGATGGCTCCCGACGAGCCGGTGATCCAGCCACCCGCAGTCCGTCGCGAACGGCCCGGCCGCAACGACGCGTGCTGGTGCGGCAGCAAGAAGAAGTACAAGAAGTGTCACCTCGAGTCCGACGAGCTCGCGGCATTGAAGAACTGATGATCCTCCGACAGCCCGGTCATCGATTGGAGCTTGGAGCGACCCTGGCGCGGCAAACCTGACCGGCACCTGTCACGTCAGGCTGGCAAGATCACCGCATGGTCGAGGAGCGAATTGGCGATCTGTTCGAGGCCGACGTCGATGCGCTGGTCAACGCCGTGAACTGTGTCGGAGTGATGGGCAAAGGCCTCGCACTCGCATTCAAGCAGCGATACCCCGACAACTTCGAGACATACCGCCTCGCTTGCGGCGCCGGTCAGGTTCAACCCGGCCAGCTGTTCACGTTCCGATCGTCGTGCTGGATCATCAACTTCCCGACCAAGCGCCACTGGAGGGACCCGAGCCAGCTCGAGGACATTCGCAGCGGCCTGGTGGCGCTGATCGACGAGGTCGACGCCCGAGGAATTCAATCGATCGCGATTCCCGCACTCGGCTGCGGGCTCGGAGGACTCGCATGGAGTGATGTCCGCCCGTTGATCATCGCAGCAGTGGCAGTTCGCCCCGAGGTGCGGTTCGTGGTGTTCCCGCCGGGCTAACACCACAACTGCATGTCACGATACGCGCCATGCGAATCGCTCGAAGTCTGACTGCAGTTGCCCTGCTCGCCGCGATCGGAACCTCCGCACCCGCGGAGCCCGCGGCCGAGCTGTCGGCGGCAGACACCGCGAAGCTCGTCGGCTTCTTCGAGAAGCTGATCCCGGTGATGGTCGCGAACAAGGCCGACTGCGCCAAGATGGCCTCGGCGATCGACAAGCTGACGACGGACAACGCGGCGATGTTGCGCCCCGTGATGAAGCAGGTCTCGAGCGGCAGGGCGTTGCCGAAGGATGCCGAGAAGAGGCTGACCACGCTGATGACCAAGGATCCGGAGGCGTTCGCCAAGTGCGCCGGCAATCGGGCCGTCGCGAATGCGATGAGGCGCGTCGAGAATCCCGATCTTCCGGCGGGTCCGTCGGCGGAGGTGCTCGCCGAGGTCAAACCACCGGTGGCGAAGGATCTCGAGACGTACACGAAGGGCATCGCCGGCAAGGGCGCGCTGATCGCGACGATCACCACACCCACCGGCACCGTGAAGTGCCAGCTGTTCGCCGACAAGGCGCCGATGACGGTGGCGAACTTCGTCGGTCTCGCGACCGGCAAGAAGACGTGGCTCGATCCGAAGAGCAACAAGCTGCAGAGAAACAAGCCGTTCTACGACGGCACGATCTTCCACCGCGTGATTCCGGACTTCATGATCCAGGGCGGCGATCCCACGGGTACCGGGATGGGCGGCCCGGGGTACGACTTCGCCGACGAAGTCTCGCCGAACGACAAGCTGGTGGCGGGCACGCTCGCGATGGCGAACTCGGGACCGGCCACCAACGGCAGCCAGTTCTTCATTACCGAGGGCGCGCCGTCGCACCTCAACGGCAAGCACACGATCTTCGGCGCCTGCAAGCCGCTCGATGTCGTCGGCAAGATCGCGCGCGTCAAGAAGGACGACAACGACAAGCCCGCGGTCGCGCAGACGATGAAGGTCACGATCAGCCGCGGCACGCTCTAAGAGCGACGCGGATCCCGAACTCTAGACGCCTGGTCGTTCAGAGCAGGACGAGAAACACGGCGAACAGCGCGAGCGCGAGGACCACGACACCGACCGAGATCAGGAACTGCCGGTTGCTGACCTTGACGTGGGCGGTGCGCTCCTCGTCGGCCATCTTGGCCGCCAGGCTTCGGGTGTCACCCGGAGTGAAGCGCGAGAACGTCATCGGCATGATGATCCACATCGTGGATCGCGTTTGCCGCGACGCAAGGTGTCAAGTTGCCCCGAGTCCCGTGTAAGGACTGGCGTTCTACGTGCGCACGCGGACTTATCCGCGCGCGATCTTGCCCGCCATCAGAGCACGCGCCAGATCGGGTACTCGTCACCGGCCGCGGGTGCTGGGATCAGGCCGTTCTCGATCGCGTTGTCGTCGCTCTCGGGCTCGCAGAGATAGACCGCGATCGCGGCGGCACGGTGGTCGGTGGAGACTATGTGGTGGCCGGCGGGGAGCGTTCGCTTGCTGCGCTTCCAGTCGACCTTGAGGTCACCGACCTCGGAGGCCTCGAGGATCTTGCGGCCGCCCTCGGTGGCGAAGCCGGCGACCGTGGCGACCTCCACCTCGAGCTCGCC
>JBBQJJ010000211.1:0-14870 GCA_038325805.1 Haliangiales bacterium | reverse complement strand
CGTTCCCCGCGCATCACCGCGTGAATGGCATCGAGCAGCTTCTCCGGTCCGGCCGACTTGTCGATCCACGCGTGCGCTCCTAGCCTCATCGCACGCGCAGCCGCCGTCGGGGTGGTCTCGGTCGCGAGCATGATGACGAGTGGTGCGGCCTCGATCGCCCGGATCTCTGCCAGCACGTCGGTCGTGCCGTGATCGGGCAGCGCCGGATCGAGCACGAGCACGTCGGGCTTGGTGCGTTGGATCAGGTGAAATAGCTCGTCGGCGTTCGCCGCTTCTCCGACCACGAAGAGCTCGGGAACCCGACCGAGCGCCTCGCCGAGGGCCCACCGCAGGATTCCATGTGCATCAGCGATCGCGATTCGGATCATGACTGCCTCCTGCCGCTCCGTAAGCATTCGGCGGACCGCGCGCTACTCGATCAAAGTGCGAAACAGTTGCACGTCATTCGTCGATCTTTGCGTGCAACCGAGTCGCGCGTCGACGTGCCTTGTAAACACGTACCGAGAGAGGCCGTTCGCGTGAGTGGTTCCGCGAGTGGCTTCTCCAACACCGGGAGCCTCTGATGATCCGAGTTGCCATGATGAGCTGCATCCTTGCCGCCTGCGCGGGCGGCGATACCTCGACGGGCATCGACACCTCCGCGCTGAGCTGTCCCCCCGAGTCCACGCTGACGTACGAAGACTTCGGTCAGCCGATGATGGCGGACAATTGCCTGTCTTGCCATGCTGGCAAGGAGAGGCCGCGGCTCGACTCGGTCGAGCAGATCCGCGCAAACACGAACGCGATCATGCTCGAAGCCGTCGAGACAACGAACATGCCCGACAGCAGCAGCATGGTGCTGGAGGAGCGGCAGTTGCTCGGGGAGTGGCTCGCCTGCGGCGCACCGTGAGCTAACCTCGTGCCGATCCTTCGACCACCCGATCTGGGGTTAGGGCCTGTCCCTGATTGTCGTGACCGTGATCGTGGCCGTGATCGGTCCCGTGATCGTGGCCGTGCACGTGAACGGGAACGCTGCCGTGATCGTGATCGCCTCCCGTTGACGATCAGGGGTCGATCATCTTGGTCAGCATGGCAACGACTCGCTCGAGCAATGCGACGCCGAGGGCGTAGTGCTCCTCGTCGATCAGCTCGTCGATCTTCATTACGTCGAGGTGCGCCGCGGATTCCATCGCCAATTTTGGCGATGTTTTGCGGGACCGACTGCGCGGAGCGCCGGAGTTGATCGACGAGGTCGCTATGGCCTTTGGGGATGCGCTGGAGTAACCGGCGTGCGAAGGCCAGCTAGTCCTCCGCCGAGCAGCACCACAACAACTCTGGGTTCGGGCTCGGTGGCTCAACCGATCAAGACCTCGTAGTCCAAGTCTAGGGTTTGGCCTTGTCGAGCCGCATCACCGTCGCCGTCAGATAGACACCCGCGCAGCGCTCGGGATTACTCGACGCTCGCGCCGAGAACCGGATGTCATCTTTCATCGCCGCGATCGAGATCTGCGGTGGCTTGCCGACCGTGCGCACGGCCGTCCACCCATCGCGCTCGAGGGCAGCGGCTACCTGCGCGACAGCATCGGGCTGGTCGATGCACCACGTCTCCAGCGCGTAGGCGTCGTTTGGTGCCTTGGTGCCGAGCAGCTTCGCGCTCTCCACCTTCGGGATCATCGCCGCGAGGTCACGCGGCGGGGATCTGGATTCCGTCGTCGACGCTGCCGGCGGCTCCGACGTGCACGCGGCGAGGACCAGCAGCAGCCGTTTCACTACGGAGTCACGAACTCGGGCGTCGGCTCTTTCGGCGGATCCTTCGGCGTCTCCGGCGGAGGTGTCCCGGTATCCGAGCCCCCACCCGGCGGTGGTGCTGCCGAACCAGCGTCGCTGCCCGAGCCAGGACCCGGCGTCGCCGAGCCCGAGCCCGAGCCCGAACCCGAGCCCACCGGGGGAGGAGGCCGCACGACGACAACCTGCTGCACCACGAGCTTCGCCTCGAGCGTGCCGATCATCCGGGCGTCTTCCTCGGTGAACGCGCCGAGGTCGACCATCTTCTCGATCGCACGGAACCCGGCCTTGCGAAGACCGACGCGGACGTTCTTCTTCGCCGACTGCGCCTTGGTGAGCTCGATGTCGAACGGCGTCACGTGATTGGCCGGCACGCCATCGACGAGGATCAGCGCACCCGCGGGCTCGCTGCTCACCGTGATCACCATCGGCTTGGCGATCAGCTTCGCGGACCACTTGTCGATGCCACCCTTGAGCTCTTGCTCGAGCGTGGCCATGCCCGGCGCCGAGACGCGGACCTTGTAGGCTTTGTCCTTCTCGAGCTTGGTCTTGAGGGGGACCGGACCCTTGATGTCGGTCCCGACGACTTCGACCTGCGCCTTGGGCGAGCTCGCCGTGATCTCGATGTCGATCATCGGACCCGTTGGCGCTTCAGGGATTGGCTGCTCGCCACTGCCGGCCCTGTCGCTGCCCGAACCGATCGCCACGGCATCGGAGCCGGTCTTGTCGGAGCCGGTCTTGTCGCTGCCTGGCGCGGCGACCTTGTTGTCCTCGACGGCCTTGTCGCGCAGCACGAAGAACCACACACCGGCGGCACCACCGGCGAGGAGCAACAGGATCAGGATGAGCAGCGGTGCCTTGCTGTTCTTTGCTGGCGCCGCGTCCATCGACGCCGACGGGCGGGGGCGCTCGAGCTCCGACGCGATCGCGTGACCGGACGGACGCGTGGGTGCATCGCGTGAAATGGGTGCGTTGATCGGTGGCGACGATGCCGTCGGCGAGCGCGTCGCGACGTACGCGGGCTCCATCCCGATCTTGGTCTTCGCCAGCTTCTCCATCCGATCGTTCTGAGCGATCAGCGCGGCCTTGCTGTTGTTGAGCGGACCGGATTCATGGTCGGGCTCGGTGCGAGGCGAGGGTGAGGTGTCGAGCATCCGCGGCTGCTTCGGTGCCTCGGGCGGACTCGGCAGCACGGGCGCAGAGTCGCGCTCGACGGCCGGCGCGCGTGCACTCGCAAATCCAGGTGACGTGCCGCCGGCGTCCTGCAGCATCTCGGTCGCGAGTGAGTTCGCGGTGGGTGCATCGGATAGCGTCGCATCCGAGCGAATGCCACTGCGGCGTGCGGCGAGCTCGTCGGAGGGCGCCCTGCCGGAGAACAGCTCTTGCGCGGCCGCGCTGCTGCCAGAATCGTCGGCGGTCTGCGCGATCAGATCATCGAGCGCGCGAACCTTGGTGGCTTCCTCGAACGCCTCGTCGGGAAACTCGTCCGCATCGGTGTGGAACGGCGTGGGCTTTGGCAGTGGCGTCGACGTCTCGAACTCGCCACCCGTGGGGCCCTTGTGACGTGCGCTCTTGTGCTCGCTGCCGAGCAAGGCCTCTTGCACCGGTGCAGGTGCGACGCGCGTGGGCGTATCGGTGAACAGCGGCTGCTTGGTGATCTCGCCGCCTCGCTGTGGTGCCTGCTTCGCCTTCTCGGAGAGGATCCGCTCGAGGATGCTCTGGCTCCCATCGGCGAGCCGATCGAAGCGCACCCCCATGCCGGGCGCGATCGCGGGACGCGATGGATCGTTCTCGCGTGTCCACACCACCGTGCCTTCGCCGGCGATCAGCGGCGATGCATCGCGCAGCTGGAACTCGAAACGCATCTGCGTTCCCACCGCGAGCGGTTCCTTGGTGCGGATGAAGATGCCGCCCTGGCTGACATCGACCGCATAGCGATCGATGAATTGCTCGACTGTCTCGCTCTTGAATTTGATCTTGAGCGTGACCGGAGTGCGCTTGCCCTGTCTCGTGTTTGGATCGGCCAAGTTCTCTTCCCCTCCGCCATCTCGCTGTTCCTCCACGAACATGCAAGACGTCGAATTGGCTCGATTCTATGCCGGGGGCCCCTCGTGCGCAACGCGCGCGAGTGCGTGTATCTTGCGGAGCCTATGGCCGTTCGTCCAATCCGTCGCGTCCTCGTCGCCAACCGTGGCGAAATCGCTGTTCGCGTGATGCGGACATGTCGGGAACGTGGATTATCGACGGTCGCGGTCTACAGCGACGTCGATCGGCTCGCCCCCCACGTCCAATGTGCGGACTTCGCGGTCGCCATCGGTCGGGCGCAAGCGTCGCAGAGCTACTTGGTGATCGACAAGATCATCGAGGCCTGCCGGACGAGTGGCGCCGATGCGGTTCACCCGGGCTACGGGTTCCTGTCGGAGAACGAGGACTTCGCCGACGCGTGCACCGCTGCGGGGATCACCTTCATCGGCCCCTCGGCCGACTCGATGCGGCGCATGGGCAGCAAGACCGAGGCGCGCAAGACGGTGAGCGCCGCCGGCACACCGGTGGTTCCCGGTGACAACGGCCCGGAGGGGAACGGCTTTCCGACCGGCGAGAGCGCGCTCGTCGCGGCCAAGAAGATCGGCTTCCCGGTCCTCGCGAAGGCCGCGGCCGGCGGCGGCGGCAAGGGCATGCGCCTGGTGACGAACGAAGGGGACTTTATCAACGCGTTCGACGGCGCACGCCGCGAGGCGGAAGGCGCGTTCGGCGACGGCACCGTCTATCTCGAGAAGGCGATCATTCAACCGCGCCACATCGAGATCCAGGTGTTCGGCGATACCCACGGCAACCTCGTCCACCTCGGCGAGCGCGACTGTTCGATCCAGCGCCGCCACCAGAAGGTGATCGAGGAAGCGCCTTCTCCGGTGGTCAGCCCCGAGCTGCGCGCGCAGATGGGGGCGGCCGCGATCGCCGCCGCGAAGGCCGTCAACTACGTCGGTGCAGGCACCTGCGAGTTCTTGCTCGGCAACGACGGCGGCTTCTACTTCCTCGAGATGAACACCCGGCTCCAGGTCGAGCACCCGGTGACCGAGATGATCTACGGCCTCGATCTGGTGTCGTGGCAGCTCGACGTCGCCGAAGGGCGGCCGTTGCCGCTGACGCAGAGCGAGCTCGATGCACGGCGCCGCGGGCATGCGATCGAGTGCCGCGTCTATGCCGAGGATCCGGTGAAGTTCCTGCCGTCGCCCGGCAAGATCACCCACCTTCGCGTGCCCGATGGTCCGTACGTCCGCAACGACAGCGGCTGCTACGAGGGCGCCGAGATCCCGGTCCACTACGATCCGATGATCAGCAAGCTCGTCGTGTGGGGCGAAGATCGGCCGCGTGCACTCGCGCGGATGAAGCGCGCGCTCGACGAATATCAAGTGCGCGGGATCGAGACCAACCTCGCGTTCCACCGCCGGTGCGTTCGTCAACCGCAGTTCGTCGCGGGCGAGTACGACACCGGCTTCATCGGGCGCAACGCCGCCGAGCTCGCACCGCGCGCCGATGATCGCGAGCTCGAAGCAGCGATCATCGCCGCTGCGCTCGAGGCCGGGATCGCTGCCCCGATAAAACCTGGGTCACCGGCGCAGGTCCTTCACGGAAGCTCGACGGTGGAGCTCTCGGGGTGGCGCCGACAACTACGCTGACGCCGAGTCCAGAGAGCGGCGCTGTTAGAGCCCCACTGGAAAATTCCCTGCGTGCAGGCGGCTCGGCTCTTTCTCCTCTAGATCGATCCTTTTCCTGATTGGCGCAGGGCAAGGGGCTGGTTAGAAACGATCCATGAGGGGGACATGTTTTGGCGGCGGATCCGAAGAACCGTAGAGTTCTTCTCGTCGACGATCACGTCCTGGTCCGGGCCGGCCTCGCCGCTCTGATCGGGAGGCTCGACGGCTGGGAGGTCGTCGGTGAAGCGGGAGATGGCGAAGCTGCACTCGTGCTCGCAGAAGCGCTCGTGCCCGATGTCGTGATCATGGACGTCTCGATGCCAGTGCTCGATGGCATCGAGGCCACGCGGCGGATGGTCAAGCAGTACGGCACCGCGGTGTTGATCCTCTCGATGCACGCCAGCAAGGAGCACGTCTGCGAAGCGCTGCGCGCGGGTGCCCGCGGTTACCTGGTCAAGACCTCCACCGGCTTGGAGCTCGAGCTCGCACTCACCGCTGTCGCGCGTGGTGAGGTCTGGTTGTCGCCCACGATCGCGAACGCCGTCGTCGACGATCTGCGCTCGGTGTCGTCGCCCGCCAGCCCACTGACGCCGCGCCAGCTCGACGTCCTACGAAAGATCGCCGAGGGTAAGTCGACTCGAGAGGTCGCTCACCTACTCGGGGTCAGCGTCAAGACCGTCGAGACGGACCGCGCGCAGATCATGGAACGCCTCGACATTCACAACGTCGCGGGCCTCGTCCGCTACGCGCTCGCGACCAAGCTCGTCGAGAGGTGAGCGCTGGGCCCCTTGTCGAGGGCGCGTGACTCGGGCTAGGACGACGCTCGTGAAACCGTCGCTCGACCAGATCATCGCGAAGTTCGACGACACGCTACCGCTCGAGCGCGCGTGGACGATTCCCGGTAGCTGGTACACCGATCCCCGCGTCGAAGCGCTCGAGCGCACCACGGTGTGGAGTCGGACCTGGCAGCTGGTCGCTCGCGTGACCCAGGTCTCGGAGCCGGGTCAGTTCGTCACCGCGACTGTCGGGGGCGAGCCGATCGTCGTCGTGCGTGGGAGCGACGGCGAGCTGCGCGCCTTCTTCAACGTGTGCCGCCATCACGCCGCGGCGGTGATGACCGCGCCGTGCGGAAAGGTCGATCGGCTGCGCTGCCCGTATCACGGCTGGACGTATGACCTCACCGGCAAGCTGCGCGGGCTCCCCGAGATGGACGGCGTCGCCGAGCTCGACAAGTCGACGATGGGCCTGGTGCCGATCAGCGTCGCGACCTGGGAGCACTTCGTGTTCGTCCATCTCGATCCCGAGCCGCTGCCGCTGACCGAGTTTCTCGGGCCGCTCGTCGAGCAAGTCGCGCCGCTCGGTCTCGCGAGCCTGCAGTTCTGCGAACGCCGCGAGTACACGCTGAACTGCAACTGGAAGGTGTTCGTCGACAACTATCTCGACGGCGGCTACCACGTGCCGCACCTCCACGCCGGCCTCAGCTCCATCCTCGAGTACACCGACTACACGATCGAGAACTTCGAGAGGTTCTGCCTGCAGAGCTCTCCCATCGACGCCAGCGTGGAGTCGATGACCGCGAACGTGCGCAAGGGTCGAGCGCTCTACTACTGGCTGTATCCAAACCTGATGTTGAACTGGTACGAGGGCTACCTCGATACCAACCTCGTCATCCCGCTCGGCGTCGATCGCGTGAAGGTGATCTTCGAGTTCTACTTCGCGGATGTCTCGGCAGCGACGACCGAGCGCAATCGCCAGAGCATGGAGGTCAGCGAGAAGATCCAGGACGAGGACCACGCGATCTGCGAGAGCGTGCAGCGGGGACTCTCGTCGCGTGCGTACGGTGCGGGCCGGCTCAGCGTGCGACGCGAGGCGGGTGAGAACCTGTTCCACCGGCTGCTCGCCGCGGATCTACGTCGCGGGCTTTAGCGCGGGCGACGACGTTCGCAGCATCACGTAGGTGATCAGCGCGCCGTAGCCGAGGTCGCTAGCGAGTGGCACGAGCAAGACGCCTTCGTGGTCACCGAGCAGCGTCACCATGAGGGGCTCGATCATCAGCTTCGCCCCGGTCGCGGCTCCGACGGCGAGCGCGGCGCGCAGCGTGTCGTGCGTGCGGGACACGGCGAGGACCAGGATCGGCGTCGCGATCGCGAGGCGCAGCAACGTCGCGAGGTGAGCGGAGCCATCGGCTGCGAGGACGGTGGCGAACGCCGCGGACGAGACCACGTTTGCGAGCACGGTGAGAACGAGCCCGCGCATCACGCGGCCTGCGCGAGGGTGGTGACGAGCTCGAACCAGCCAACGAGATAACCCTCGAGCTGCAGCTCCGTCGGAAACACCATGCCGAAGTTGCCGAACGTGCCGCGCAACGCGCGATCCGGCGTGACGACGAACAACCGATCGTGACCCGCGATCCGCGCCTTGTGCGCGATCGACAGGAACATCGTCTTCTTCAGATCGATCGACACCCCGCGCGGCGCGAGTGAGGTCACCGCGTAGGCGAGACCGGTCCGCTCGTCGAGAGCGCGATAGCCGAACAAGCCGATCGGCTCGAACGCCGCCGGACCGCCTGCGTCTTGCCAGCGAGCCGTGACGCGCTGGAACCCAAGCGCGAACAGCTCGGGATTGCTGATCGAGAGATCCGCTCCCAGACCTGCGAGAAAGCGCGCAGCGCGTTCGGTGGGAAGGCTCGCGAGGGGACGTTCGAGGACCATGTCCTCCTCGATGAGCAATGGCCGGACCATCGCGACGATCACCGTGGAATCAACTCGTTACGCGAATCTACCGTGATGGAAGCCGTCAGCGATCCGTCACTTGGATTCGACGAGTGGAGCAGCTGGGGGAGCGTCATCACCTCGGTCATCCCGCGTCTTCTCGACGAGCAGAACGAGGCCGGTGATCAGCACGACGAGAAAGCAGGCCGTCTTTCGCATGTCAGAGGACGTGTGCAACGAATGTGACAGCGCGATATCCCCTGAACCCGGACGTAACCCCAAGGCCTTGCGCAGCTCGCGCACGCGCGACGGGAACCATTGTCCCCAGGCTCGGTCTCCCCATCAGAAACTCGAGGCCGTAGCGTGGAGTCCGAACCGCGATCACTTCGAAAGCTTCCCTCCGAACACGAGGTTTGCCTCGAAGATGGATTGCGTGATCGGCGCGAAGGCAACGCCACCGGCGAGCTCGATGCCGAGCCCGGCGGTGCGCACGTCCGCATCGCGTCCGAGTCCGAGGAACGCTGCGCTGCGCACGAGTACTGCTCCGCTGCGCCGGCGCTCGTCGTCGGTGATCGTCGTCGGTGATCGTGCCGCGAGCGCGTAGCCCGATCCGCGCGATCGGCCCGGTGTCCTCGTCGTTCTGGATGACGCTCGTCGGCCTCGACGCCCCACTCGGTGGCGGCCGAGATGCCGTGGCGCTTGCCGATCACCGACGGACCGATCTCGATCGAGGCTTGAACCGCAGGACGGCCGCCGAACGTGACGATCCCAGTCCGGACCGTCATGCTCGTGCAGCCGCTCGCGAGACAGGCGAGCAGCAACGGATGCATCGACTCTGCAACGCGCGCGAGGTTGCGAGCTAACATCTCCGCCGTGCATCGCGACACGTTCTTCAACTGCCCACGATGTGCATGCGGCCTGGATCCCGCGGCCACCCAGCTGTCGTGCGGGCAGTGTCACGGCACGTTCGTTCCGGAAACCGAGCTGATCGATCAGATCAGCGGAGAGCAGGCGAGGGCCCTGCTCGCGCCGAACGCGAAGTGGAACGGTGAGCTCACCAAGTTCGTCCATTCACTCGGTCCGGTCGTCGACAGTCCCGAGCCCACCTTCTCGTGCCCTCGGTGTGCGACCCAGATGACGAAGCATCAGCTGTTCGGCATCACGCTCGACCGCTGCCGTGCCCACGGCGTCTGGCTCGACGGCACTCACGAGCTTCAGCAGATCCTGGCCTCCGCGCTCGCGGGCTTGTGACCACGGATCCGCGAACTTACGCCTAATCGCGGGTCGATCAATGACGAAAATCGCTGGTGATCGTCAGCAGTTCGATGGTGGCGGACTCGTGATTGCGTGAAGCGCCGCGAGTCGGTAGAAAGCCTCGGGCCCCGCCCGGAAAGTCTCGCGTTCAAATGACCCACAAGACCAAGTTCGTGTTCGTCACCGGCGGGGTGGTGTCGTCGCTCGGTAAGGGAATGGTCTCGGCGTCGATCGGTGCGCTGATGGAGAACCGCGGCCTCAAGGTCGCGAACATGAAGCTCGATCCGTACATCAACGTGGATCCGGGCACGATGAATCCCACGCAGCATGGCGAGGTGTTCGTCACCGACGACGGCGCGGAGACCGACCTCGACCTCGGGCACTACGAGCGGTTCGTGTCGACGAAGATGTCGAAGCTCAACAACATCACGACCGGGCAGATCTACTCCGCGGTGATCGGCAAGGAGCGCCGCGGCGAGTACCTCGGCTCGACCGTGCAGGTGATTCCGCACATCACCGACGAGATCAAGGCGCGGATCCTCAAGGCCTCCGAAGGGCTCGACGTCCTGGTCGTCGAGGTCGGTGGCACCGTCGGCGATATCGAATCGCTCCCGTTCCTCGAGGCCGTCCGGCAGCTCCGCGTCGAGCTCGGTACGCAGAACTCGGTCAGCGTGCACCTGACCCTCGTCCCGCACATCCGCGCGGCGGGGGAGTTCAAGACCAAGCCCACGCAACACTCGGTGCAGAAGCTGCGCGAGATCGGGATCCAGTGCGACGTCCTCGTGGTGCGGGCGGAGCAGAAGCTCCCCGAGGACGCGCTCAAGAAGATGGCGATGTTCTGCAGCGTCGCCCCCGATGCGGTGTTCCAGTCGATCGACGTCGACACCGTGTACCGCTTGCCACTGACGCTGTCCGAGCAGGGGCTCGATCAGAAGCTCGCCTCGATCCTCAACATCTGGTCGCGCGCGTCGCGGCTGGACGCGTGGGAAGAGGTGGTCGCGCGCATCACGCAACCGAAGCGAAAAGTCACCGTCGGCTTTGTGGGCAAGTACGTGTCGCTCGTCGAGGCGTACAAGAGCCTCAACGAAGCGCTGCTCCATGGTGGCATCGCGAACGATTGCCGCGTCGAGATCAAGCACATCGACAGCGAGGACCTCGAGAAGCTGACGCCTGCGCAGCTCGCAGACACCCTGCGCGTCTACGACGGCATCGTAGTCGCGCCCGGGTTCGGTGCGCGTGGCACCGAGGGCAAGATCGCGGCGGTGCGGTATGCGCGCGAGAGCAAGGTGCCGTACTTCGGCATCTGCTTCGGCATGCAGATGGCGTGCATCGAGTTCGCGCGCCACGTCTGCGGCCTCGACAAGGCGAACTCGACGGAGATCGATCAAGCGACGCCGCATCCCGTGGTCGACCTGATGCCCGATCAACGAGGCGTCACCGACAAGGGTGCGACGATGCGGCTCGGCGCGTACGCGTGCGTGCTCAAGAAGGACACGCGCGCCGCCGAGGCGTACGGTACGACGGAGATCAGCGAGCGCCATCGCCATCGCTGGGAGATCAACAACAACTACCGCGACACGCTCGAGCGCAACGGCATGGTGCTGTCGGGGCTGTCGCCGGACGGCCGGCTCGTCGAGATGATCGAGCTCCCGCAGCACCCGTACTTCGTCGCGTGTCAGTTCCACCCCGAGTTCAAGTCGCGGCCGAGCGCGCCGCACCCGTTGTTCGCTCGGTTCATCCGAGCCGCGGTCGAGCGTCTCCAGACTCGGTAACGCAGACGCTTTGCGTCAGCGGTACGGTCCCACCGGAAGCGCGTTGCTGCGAATCGCCCGCGCGAGCTCGCGTGCGACCACGCGGAGGGCCGTCGCGATCTCGTCGACCACGGTGTACGTGATGCCGGTGATGGCCCGCTCGCAGATCAGCCAGTCGTCGTCCCACTGCACGAGCCGGCCGAGAGGATCGAGAAACGGCACGACGGCGGTCAGGATCTCGGTCGCGCGATGCGCACTCACGACATCGCGGGCACTCGCCTCGTGGGCGTGATCCCAGCTGGCATCGCCCGAGCGCACCGCGCCGCCCGCTTTGCCTCGCACCACGTGAAGCCCGAGCTCGAGCGGTTGGTAGCGCATCCGGCTGACCAGGTACGTCGAACCGTCGGCGCGAAACGCGTAGCCGAGACGCATCACCACACCGCCGTGCGCCGCGAACAACCACGGCATGATCGTGCCGAGCTGCGGATCGGTATCGACCGACGGCCCGAGCTGCCATCCGCCGCGCTCCGCGACCTGCTCGAACACCTGTTCGATCGGGCGCTCGCCGAGATCCGGCGGACGGATGCGCGCAGGGACAGGAAATGCGTCGATGACGTGGAGCGGAAGGGAGACCGCCGTGGTGCCTCGCCACTGCTTGTGTCGGGCCTCGACCTGATACGCGATCTGGTGGGTGTCGATCGCGAGGGACGGCGCGAGGTACGGCGGCAACTGGAGGGTGAACGGCACGGTCGTCGCGTGGCTCGACACCTGGAGCTTGGTCGACTGGATCGAGGATCGCCGGACAAGCCCGGCCACCGATCGCACCACGCACACCACCTCGAGCTCGATCCTGGTGTCGCTCGTCTGCCCGACAATCGAGCACTGACCGGCCAGCGTCATGCCGCCGGTGACGCGGGTGGCGGCGAGCCCGAGTGCGAGCTCGACAAACCGTTGCGTACGGGCGATGGCGGGCTCGAAGCTACGCTCGACGATCGGCTCGCAGACGTGGACCGGGAACCTCAGGTCCATCATCCGCCCGCCCACGTCCGCGCGGACATCGATCCACAGCCCCGACCAGGCGACGGTGGTCGCGTGGCTCGGGAACGGTGGGATCACGACGTCGATCGGGAACCGGGTGACGTCGTTGCGGGGCCAGTACTCGATCCGTGCGACCTCGTGCGGGATCGTCGTCTGCCGCTCGAAGCCACGCATGCCGCGCATCGCGATCTCGATCGAATTGACAACGCCGATCGTCTCGAGCTCGTAACGTACGAGCTGCCCGGGGTGGACGCGCAGCGGTCCATGGAGCTCGAAACGAACCACCATCGAGCAGCGTAGTGGGAGATGGGTTGGCGGCTACTGCCTGTGAGGCAAAACGCCCGTGATCGATCGGTTGATCGGTGGATCAGGCTGAGATCGTTGGCACAAAGCAAGAGCCGGGCCACCAGGTCTTTACACGACCTAGCTTTACGCGTAGGCTCTCTTCAAGCGTCATACCAGAAGATGGTCAGCGCATGAGCGCGGTTTGTTAATGCTAACCAAGCGAAAGAAATAGGAGTTCCAGATGGCGATGGAAATGCGTCAGGAACTGAAGCTGTCGCAGCAGCTGGTGATGACACCGCAGCTGCAACAGGCGATCCGGCTCCTCCAGCTGTCCCGGATGGAGCTGGCCGAGCTCGTGCACGACGAGATGCTCGAGAATCCGATTCTCGACGACGAGATGGACCTCGACATGGAGCGCTCTCGCGAGCGCGACGAGGCCGGCAGCGACATCGAGGCGCAGCACCAGATGGAGGGTGCGGGCTCGACGGAAGTCCCGATCGAAGGGTCGATGGTCGACGGCGTTGCCCAGACCGAGATCAAGGGCGACGCGACGGCGGTCAACGAGATCGACTGGGAGAACTACCTCGACAACTATTCGATGGCGCCGTCGATGCCGGGGTTCCGCGGTGATGGCGAGGAGATGCCGTCCCTCGAGCAGACGCTGACCAAGCCGATGAGCTTGCACGACCACCTGGCGTGGCAGCTCAAGATGACGAACCTCCCGCCGGCCGAGATCGAGATCGGGCTCGAGATTCTCGGCAACATCGACGCCGACGGCTACATCAAGGACCCGCCGATCGCCGAGCTCGCCGCGGACATGGGTGTCGATCCGGTGCTCTGCGAGATCGTGCTCGAGAAGATCCAGGGCTTCGATCCGATCGGCGTGGGTGCTCGCTCGCTCGCCGAGTGCATGTTGATCCAGTGCGTTGCCGCAGGTCAGGACGACGACCTGTGCGTGAAGATGATCAAGTCTCACCTGGGCAATCTGGAGAAGAAGAACTACCAGGCGATCGCGCGCGACCTCAAGCAGCCGCTCGAGGAGATCTACGAAGCGGCGAAGGTGATCATGGACTTCGACCCGCGCCCGGGTCGCCAGTACAGCTCCGACGATCCGCACTACGTCACCCCTGACGTCTACATCCACAAGGTTGGCGACAAGTACTTCGTGGTGCCGAACGACGACGGTCTGCCGAAGCTCAAGATCAGCGGCTTCTACAAGAACGCGATGGGCAACAGTGCCGCGTCGAAGGACTACGTCCAGGACAAGCTGCGCTCGGCGCAGTGGCTGATCCGTTCGATCCAGCAGCGGCAGCGGACGATCATCAAGGTCGCCGAATCGATCCTGAAGTTCCAGCGCGAGTTCTTCGACAAGGGCATCGCGCATCTCAAGCCGCTGATCCTTCGCGACGTCGCGGAGGACATCGGCATGCACGAGTCCACGGTGTCTCGTGTGACCACGTCGAAGTACGTGCACACGCCGCAGGGCATCTACGAGCTCAAGTTCTTCTTCAACAGCGGGATCTCGCGCACCAACGGCGAGGACCTGGCGAGCCAGGCCGTCAAGTCGAAGATCAAGGAGCTGGTCGGCGCCGAGGATTCGAAGCGCCCGCACTCGGATCAGAAGATCGTCGAGCTGTTGAAGAAGGGCGGTATCGACATCGCTCGCCGCACCGTCGCGAAGTATCGCGAGCAGCTCGGCATCCTGAGCTCGAGCAAACGCAAACAAGTGTTCTAGCGCGAGTCAGGTATGCCTCGGGTAACCTGGCCTGAGCCCACATCTGCTTCGTAGTAGAAGGGTCACGTGCCCGCGCGAGCCGAGATCTATGACCTCTCGGTCAAGCTGAGCAACGACATCGACAGCGTCGTTCAGCAGGTCGCCAGCGGGTTCTTCCTGCGCGACCAGCTCGATCGCAAGTCGACGAAGGTGCCGCAGCTGATCCAGCAGGGGCTGCGCTGTGACTCGCTGGTCGAGCGCCGGGTGGTCTACGCGAGCGCGCGTCGGGTGACGCAGGACTGCCTGGCCGTCCTGAACGCCCTGGGCAACACCGTCGAGCCGGCCGCGCTGACCGCGGCGCAGGCATCGGCGCGCGCCTTGATCGACGCGCTCGGCCCCCTGACCGTGCCACCACCGCTCGCCCACTAACGCAAAGATTGATCCTCGCTTCGCAAGGATCATTTCGCTCGCAGCCTTTGCGTTCAGCGGGTTCACGCGTTCGCGTTCACCTGATCATTTCCTAAGGGGTCCCGGGCTTCGCCACCCCAGGTTCACCTCGAGTGGGCTCTGCTTTAGCGACCGAAGAGTCGCCGCAACGGGTTGCGCCGTTGGGCGCGCAGTTCCGCGCCTGCCGAGGCCGTGCGTGCGCGCTCCGAGT
>JBBQJJ010000210.1:0-14878 GCA_038325805.1 Haliangiales bacterium | reverse complement strand
GTCGCATAGTCGTTGACCATGCGATCGGCGATGCAGGTCGTGACGGCCGACGAGATCCACTCGCGCGCGTGCTGCGTGCCGTTGATCAGCATGCGTTCGGAGCCGTTCCCGATCCTCCAGGCCCAGATCGTCTGCGCATCGATCGAGCCGCCGACACCTTCCATCCTCACGCGCTCGGGATTGCGCTCTGCGAGCAACCGCAGGTGCTCGACGATCTCCTTGTAGTCATGAAACTCGGCGAACCAGTCGGCGTGGAGCGCGCGAAACTGGAGACGAGTCGACTCGGCGACGGCGGTGGCGTCGATGTCGGGATCGATGACATCGAACTCGACACCGAAGTCTCGCAGCTCCGCGAGCGTATCGCTGTCGACGACGAGATCGAGCGGCAAGCCGGGCCCTGCGTGCTCGCTCCACACATCGAGTGCGCGTGACTCCGCGAACGCGCACAGCGCCTCGTTCGTGCAGTCGACGCGGATCGCGACGTTGACCGGCGGTGCCGGATCGCGGGTGACGAGACCGATCGCGACGCCTGCGAGCGCGGCTGCCATCGCAGAGGCCACGCTCACTCGAACCAGAGTGTTCATGGAACCAGCATAGCGAGGTTTCAGCGGTTCGGCCGGTGCGCGCGGAGATACGCCGTGGGGTCGAGGTAGCCGGCGGGCGGCTGGTCGGCATAGCCACCGCCGAGGGGCAGCGGCCGGTCGCGGATCTCGAAGTGAAGGTGTGCGCCGGTGCTGCCTGGAATCTTGCCGATCACGCCGATCCGCTGACCGCGCTGCACGGTCGCGCCGACCGTGGTCTCGATCTTCCCGAGGTGCGCGTACAGCGTCTCGACGCCGCAACTGTGGACGACGCGCACGACGTTGCCCCAGTCGTAGCCGACGTCGATCGCAGAGATCACGACGCCCGTCGCCGCGGCGAACACCGGATCGCCGAGATCGGTGTCGCGACCGCCGTTGCCGTTCCAGTCGTTGCCGAGGTGGCGTGTCGTACCGAACGGCTGCGCGTCGTAGTAGCCGGCGGCGTCGGGCGGGCCGACCGGGAAGTCAAAGCCGTCGCACAGTGGAAGGCCATGCGGCCATGGCACCGCGTCGTCTTCCCACAGGTAGGGGTAGAGAAAGTAGGCGGAGATCGCGACGGCGATCCCGCCAGCGATCACGACGACCTTGAGCACGCCGGAGTGTGACACGCGAGAGTCTCGTCGAAGATGATCTGATCGAACCTGATGAGCGCGCGCGGAATCACTTGAGGTTATTGATCCGGATCAGCACGACGAGAAGATCCACCGCGACGATCGGTGCGAGGTAGTACAGAAAGACGTCCTTGAAGCCTTCCTGCCAGCGATCGAAGGTCGCCGTGTCCTGGGTGGCCGAGTGCGTGGCCGCTGCCCCGGTCGCGACCAGGATGTCACCGAAACCACCGAGCATCATGATCGTCATCGGCGAGTCATGCGGGCCCGGGTTCTTGACCGTCGTGTTGAACGTCCAGTTCATGCAGCCGCCGAGCAGCGTGGCAACAAGTGCGAGCCGAAGCATCGGCGGAGTGTGACACGTGACAGGTCGCGGCTGCGGCGGCTTGAAAGGATCGGCGAGGTGGGTATGGCCCGGGGCCCATTCCGAGCCACACCCACGATCGAGTCACCACGTCTCGATCGTTCTCGCCAAAGATGTTGATGCCGCGGGCGAGCGGTTGATTCCCGCTGGCAGGGAGCGCGAAAAAAAGGATCAGCGAGGCGGGTATGGCTCGGGGCCCATTCCGAGCCACACCCACGATCGAGTCACCACGTCTCGATCGTTCTCGCCAAAGATGTTGATGCCGCGAGCGCTGAACGCGGTCGGGGGCTGTGGCGGCTCAGTAGACGACGGTCGCGCCTGGCGTGGACACGACGGACTGCTGCCGCTTGGTCATCGCCAGCATCATGATCGGGAGCAACAGGTTGTTGCTGTTGCTGCCCGAATTCGCGTTGGCGGAGTAGCTGCTGACGGCGGAGTTGACCGCCGAGATGGCGGAGGAGACCTGGGAGTTGGCCCCACCGGTCACGGTGACGAGCTGGTCGAGTTCGATGGCCTGCATGACGAGCTGTCGTGCAGAGGCCATGCCGGCCGCCTGCCGCCATCGAATCGCGACGTTGCCAGGGCTCCTCGGGATCTCCACGTAACCCGAGTGCGGCACTTCGAGTCCGCTGGAAATCACTCCTTGCTGGACCATTCGACGAACAGGCCCACGCCACCCCCCAACCGGTCACCGGCGCGGATGCCGACGCCCACTGCCGCGCGGTCGTTGTGGATCAGCATGCGATCGTAGCCGAGCTCGGCGGTGCTCCGGCCCGGCGAGGTCGCGGCAGGGCGAACCGTCGCGCGCACGCGGGTCTTGCCATCCTTGCGGTACTTGTCGGCCTCCAGGTTCGCGATCTCTCCATACGTCGCCGCTGACGGGTCCGACCACGCGTTGATCCGGTCGAGGAACAGCAGGTGCGGGAGGTTCGACGCCATGAAGGTCAGCATGAACAGCTGATCGCCGCGCGGCGCCTGTGCTTGCGACGACGCCGGCAGCCCCGGGCGAGCGACGATCGTGGCGCGGCCCGCGTTGTACATCGCCATCACCTCGAGCATCGCCGCGTTCGCCGCACCTGACAGCGTGGGCTTCGGCTTGCTCGGCGAGCCCGTGAACGTGACGCGCGCACCACCGGCCGAGCGCGAGAGCTCGCGCATCGCGACGTCGGGCAGCTCGCGCTCGAACGTCAGCGCCATCAACCCGGTCGGATTCGCCTCGTCGAAGGTCAGGCTGCCAGAGGCGAGCTCGTGATCGCGACCGAACAGGTTGAGCTTGCCGCGGTCCATCGTCAGCGTGCCCTCGATCTTGGTGCCGTCCTCGCGCACGTTCACTACGACCTCACCCCTCGCAGTCACGTCCATCGGCATCTGCTCGAGCCGGATCGCTTTCGGGATATGGATCCGGATGTCCATCGGGCGCTTCTTCTTTGCCACCACCGGTGCGACCACGGCGACGGGCAGCCGACCCGTCTTGGTGACGTCGAAGATCACGTCGCCGGAGACCGAGGCCTGCTCGACGAAGTGTCCGCGCTCCAGGCGATCCGGAGAGCGCAGCGCGAGTGCGTGGATCGTCGCGTCGACGCCCATGATCGGCGTCGTCAGATCGACGACGACCCCGATGTCGAACGTCGCGGTCGCACGCGGTGCGTCGATCATGCCGAACTTCTCCCCACCGAATACCAGCCAGTCCCGCGCGGCGAGCGAGAGGGTGACCTGCTTGGCCTTCAGCTTGTCGAGGGAGACCAGGCCGGAGATCGTGACGGTGCGGTCGGCGTTCTGGCGATCGCTCTCGCGGAGCGACAGCCCTTTGATGCGAAGGCCGGCGGGCTCGGCGACCACCGCGAGGTTGATGTCCTTGTAGATACGGTTCGTCGCCGGCAACTTGAACGAGCCCCCGACGACCTCGAGCCCGCCGGTGATCGTCGCGAGGTCGACCTCCATGCCGGCATCCGTCTTCGCCAGGACGATGTCGCCATCCATGTTCCACGACACCGAACCGAGCTGCGCGTCGCCGGGGACCTTCGCCCCGACGAACGCGGGGAGCAGCGGCAACAGCGCCGTCTTGCTCGTGCGCGCACGCGCCTTGATCGCGATCCGCTCGGGGTTCGAGCGATCGATGTCGGCGTTGATCGTCAGCGCGCCGCCGTGGTTGATCGCGATGCTCGGCATCAGCGCCGTGCCCGTCACCGCCAGCGTGGTCTCACCCGACGTGCCCGCGCCGGTCTTGTAGCCGCGCCACGCGAGCTTCGCGTCGAGCACCGGGGTCTTGAGCGGTCCCTTCGCGAGGATGCGGCCACTGATCATGCCGTCGACGTCGGCGAGCTTCGCTCGAACCGATGACAGGGACGCGAGAGAACGCTCCGGGATGTCGATCGTGGCGTCGACCCTCAGCCCGGCGCGCAAGCCGACCTTGTCGAGCGCCTTGCCGTTCCACACGAACGGCATCGAGATCTTGCCGTCGATCAGGGCGAGCGGGTTGTCGTTCGCGAGCGCGACCGAGCCCTTCGTGGTCACGGTCAGGCCATTCCTCGACGGTGTCAGTGTCGCGAGCAGCTCGATCGTCTGCGCACCGGGCACGTCCTTCAGCGCCGCCGCATGGGCGGTGATCGCGATCGTGCCCGTCGGCGCCGCGGGTGAACCGGCGAGGTTCGCGCGGATCGTGACGTCACCGGCAGGGAGCTTGGCCTTGAGGTGATCCGGCAGCAGCGCCGCGATCTCGGAGAGCTGACGGTTCGCGACATCGGCCTTGACGCGCCAGGCGCCGCGCGGCTGGAAGCCCTGCTTGTCGAGCGGGATGGTCGCGTCGATCACGACGAGCAGCGAACGGTCACCGGTGCGGCGAACCTCTGCATGCGCCGTCGCGCCGAGCGCATCCGCCCGACCTCTCGCCGCGATCGTGAGCGGCTGGTCGCGCAGTGCGATCGCCAGGGCGTAGTCCGCGTGCTGGCCGTCGACCGTCTTCGTCAGATCGACCGTGCCGCTCAGCCTTCCCTGCGCCGTCGCCGGACGACCCGCGAGCTGCGCTAGCCCCGCGAGGTCGAGGTTCGCGAGCGAGATCTTGGTCGACGCGGCCGATAGCTTCTTGTTCGCCAGCGTCGCGTGGCCGGCGAGCGAGATCGAGCCACCGGCGATCAGGATCTTCGTCGGCGCGAGCTCGAGGCCGAGCTCACCGTCGAGCTTCCCGCCGGCCGTGACCAGGAGGTCAACGTGCCCGATCTCGGGAACCTTGCGCGGCACCGCGATGCCCGCCGCGGCGAGCACCTTCATCGCCTTCGCCGGGCTGCCGACGACCGAGACCTTCGCGGTGATCGACTTGTCCGCGGTCAGCTCACCCGAGGCGGTGAGATCGAACTCGATTGCATGCGCGGCGAGCCGCTCGAGCGTGTAGGTCCCGTGCTTCGCGATCGCCTTCGCGGTCAGGCCGTCGAGTGTGAGCTGCCCGACCTTGGTGGGACCGACCGCGATGTCGATCACCGCGTCGAGATCGAGTGGCGTGATGCCCGACCCCGCGATCTTGATGTCGACCTCCGTCTCGACGGCAACCCTCCCCTTGGTCGACAGGTCCGTCGACTTACCCTTGCCAGTGATCGCGAGCTGGTACGAGGGCGTCCCGACCACGTTCGCCGTGCCGGCGATGGTCAACGCCGTGCCGCCGGTCTTGACGTTGCCGGTGATCACCAGCTTGTCCTCGGGCCCCGTCACCGAGAGGTCGAGACCGACGTCGTCGACGAGGATCTCCTTGCCGAGGAACGCGACCAGCTGCTTGCGATCGATCTTCGCCTTGCCGAGCGTGACCTCGTGCTTGCCGTGGAGCTTGCCGTCGGCGAGCTCGACGTGGGCGCCGAGCTGGTCGATGCCGAGGGCACCGGCCGCGACCTTGACGATGTCGACATCGATGCTGTCGATCCGGCGCTTCGCCGTGATCCCCGACAGCGCGACCTCGATCGTCTTCGTCGCATCCGGCTTCTGGATCTCGACCTTCGCCGCGATGGTCTCGAATGTCGCGTCGAGCTCCTGTGCGCTCGGCCGCGCGTCGACCGTGCCGGTGATGCCGAGGTCGCGCACCGCGATCACGCTGCCGTCGGGCTTCGAGATCCGCGCCTGCCCCGTCACCGTCAGCTTGCCGATCGCGATCTGCTTCATCGGCTTGCGATCCGACGGCTTGAACAGGCCGGTCAGGTTCGACGTGCCGTCCTCGCGCTTGACGACCTCGACCTCGACGCCGGTGATCGAGAGCTCGCCGATCTTCAGGCTGCCGCCGAGCAGCGCGCCACGGTCGAGGTCGAGCGCGATCCGGTTGATCTTGATCGCCGGCTTGTCCTGCGCGTCGCGGATCTCGAGGTGCCCGAGCTCGATGCTACTGAACATGAAGCCGTAGTCGAGCTCGCCGAGCGAGGCCGAGCCCGTCGTCATCGCGTTCAGCTTGCTCTCGATGCGACCCCGAACGACCGACTTACCCCACGACGTGTGGAGGAAGATCACGAGCAGCACGACGAGGGAGATCACCCCGAGCACGAGCTTGCCGAGGATCCGGACGGCGCGACGCCACCCGCGCGGCTTGGCGACCTTGATCACGTCGGCATCGTACGCCGGCACCGATCCGGGTTTGGTCCTCGACATCAGAATGCCTCCCCGATCCGGAAGAACACGAGCAGGCGATCGAACGAGCTGCCGACTTCGTTGTCCTCGACGACGCGATACGCCAGATCGATGCCGACCGGCAGATACCAGGTGCGGATCCGCACGCCGATCCCCGTCGCGATCGAGATCCCGTTGTCGAACGCGTTGACGCCGGCACCGGCAGCCCCTGCATCGACGAACACCGCCGCGCCGTAGAGCTTGCGGAACGGCAGGAGCCGGAGCTCGACGCTCGACTCGACGAGCGAGCGGCCACCGACGACCACACAGTCGCCGGTCATCGCGTCGCAGACCTCGGGCGACAGCTGATCGCGACCGTAGCCGCGCATGCCGTGCGAGCCACCGCCGAACAGGCGCGGGCCGAGCGGCAGGCCCGTCGCGCCAACCACCGGAACGATGCCCGCGGAGCCGCGCACGCCGATCGACCACTTCGCGTTCAGCGGATGAAACGCGCGCGCATCGCCGACGAGCTGCAGCCAGCGGTGATCGCCGACCGGTGCGTAGGAGCCGCGCAGCGCGAGCAACCAACCCGCGGTCGGCTCGACGCGATCGTTGCGGCGGTCTGCGATGATCGAGGCCTCGAGCACGCCGGTCGTGGAATCGTTGCCGGCCGGCAGGGCCAGCTCGGGCATCGCATCGATCGCGGGCATGTCGAGCTGGCGACCGAAGCGAGCGAATGCATCGATGTCGAGGAAGGTGTTCTTGGCGAGGTTGGTGCGCACGCCGGGCCCGGCGACGACCTCGCGCAGCATCGAGTCGGGATACAGCACGTCGCGCCAGCGACCGGTGAGGCGGAGATCGAGGATCCGGTTCAGCCAACCCGGCTTGTGATACTGGACGAGCGCGCTGCCGTAGACGCCGTCGGCGGTCTGGTCCTTGTCGATCAGCACGCCGTAACCGACGTGGCCTTCGACGACGAGGTGATGCTGCGGCGCGAACAGGTTGCGGAACAGCACGCGCGCACCGGCATAGGTGTCGACGCGCGTCGGATCGCCCTCGACGCCGACCTCGGCGCGGAGCTGACGGCGAGGCGCCTCGACGACGATCACGCGTACTGCGAGCGAGCTTTCGAGCTTGCGCGGCACGAGCTTTCCTTCGCCGTCGACTTGCTCGGCCGCGAGGATGCCGCCGGTATCGGGATGCTCCGGCGGACCGGTCTGGATGTCGGCGTCCGACAGCACGATCGCCGACGCGAACGCACCGGTGTCGAGGAGCGCGAGCTCGGCGCGACGCTTCTCGGCGAGCGAGTAGCTCCCGGTGACCGACAGACCCGCACGCTCGAGGATGACGTCCGCGGGAACCTGCGTGTTGCCCTCGACGGCGATCGATCCGATCCGCGTCCGCGGCCCGGGATCCACGTAATAGAACCAGGCGACGGTCTTGGCGTCCTTGTCGACGAACACGCGCGAGTACCCGCGCGCGTGACCGTAGCCTGCTTCCTGGAGTCGCTCGGCCATCGCGCGACGCAGCGGCCGATACGTCTCGAGCTCGATCTCTGCCCCGGGACCGAACGGGATCATCGCGCGCAGCATCGCGTCGTGCTCCGCGGGTGCGCCGATCAACTCGACCGAGCCGATCTTGTAGGCGACGCCCTCGTGCGCGCGCCACGTCACCGAGACGGCCTTGTGGTCGTCGCTGTACGCCAACTCGGGCTCGTCGACCTGCGCGTCGAAGTGACCGTGCTCGTGGAGATAGGCCAGGACGCGGCGGCGGTCCTCGATCAGCCGGTACTCGTTGAACGTGCGCTCGGGACGGACCGGATCTTTCTTGCGGAGGCCGAGGTACTCGTAGAGCTCTTTGTAAGAGACCTCGAGGTGCTCGCCTGCACGGGCCTGGACGACGACGCCCTTGACCGAGATCTCCGTCTGCCCCGGCACCGTTGGAAACTTCGGAGCAGCACACGCGCCGAACACGGCGAGGACGATGATCCGGAGCGGTCGCATGGCTGGCCGCCCATGGTGCCGGAACCGTGCCCGGGAGGGTGCCCGCAAGCCACCGCACCATGGCAAGTCGACCAGCCGCTCGAGGTATGACCTGCCGCGTCACGCCACAGCGCCACCGACTTCAGCGCGAAGATGGCCGCCTACGACATCCGGCTTCAAGAGCTCGCGGCGAAGTCCGGCAAGGCGATCGACGGCGAGATGCTGATGTTCGCGAGCACCATCAACGAGTACTCGGTTGGCTCGATCGTGCCCTGCTACATCGGCGATCCACTCGAGGTGGCCGACGTGCCGGGCTCGCAAGGCGACAGCTTGATGGGCGACATGTACACGCAGTGGGCATGGCGCTTCAAGACCAAGAAGTTCTTCCCCGACGACACGTTCGGCGAAGCGGATCTCGAGCTCGGCAGTGAGTGGGACAACTGGGACACCAAGAGCACGTCGGTGCTGATCGAGTCGACGAACACCGATAGCGGCGATTCGCCGGAGCCCGACGAGATTCCCGCCTGTCGTCGCTAGAGCAGCGACAGTTGACGCTCACCACCCGGCCACGCCGGCAGCTCGCCGACGTCGGCGTGTGCGGCTCGAACGAGTGCGTGAAACTTGTACGCGTGCTCGGGTGCGAGCACGTCGTCGGGCGAGTGCATGAAGAAGTACGGCGTCTTGCCCTCGCCGATCCAGCGCGCGATCTGTGCGGCCCACGGGAGGACGATGTCGTCATCGAGCTGGTTCTCCGGCACGCAGCGGATCAGCGGGCGTTGCCCCGTCGAGCGCGCGATCACCGGCAACCGCGGTTTGCGTGCGCGGACCTCGGCGAACTCGAGCGTGTGTCCGCGCTGCAGGCCGCGCGTGTCCATCGTCACCAGATCCACCGCTCGCTCGCGCAACAGCTCGTAGATCTCGTGCCCCTCGACGAACAGCTCGGGATGGCGAGGCTCGACGGCGTAGCGAAAGCCGCGTGGCAGGTGATCGAGAAACGCGGCGAGCCTCGGCAGCTGCGTGAAGCCCGGCGGCAACTGGAGGAACAGCGTGCCGAGCTTGTCGCCGAGCGGCGCGATCCGATCGAGGAACACGCCGACCTCGTGCTCGGTATCGACGAGCTGCTTGTCGTGGCTGATCGGCCTCGGGAACTTGAAGCAGAACCGGAAGTGCGGCGGTGTTTGATCGTCCCACCGCTTCACCACGTCGGGGGTCGGCAACGCGTAGAACGTGGTGTTGCCCTCGACGGTGTTGAACACGCGTGCATAGCGCTCGAGGAATTCGCTCGATCGCGTCGAGGTCGGAAACAGTCGACCCACCCACGCCTTGGTCGCCCAGCCCGGGCACCCGAGGTAGTAGCCGTGGATCACTGATGACCGCGGACTTCGGCCAGTCCTTGCTCGCGCGTCATCGCGCCGACATACCCGAGCTCGCGGCGCGCCTTGGAATCGTCGACCGTGACCTCGTTGCCGACGAGCGCGATCGCGGTCTTGGTCACCGGCGGTGACTTCATCCAGCCGGTCATCGCAGCGACGGACCTGACCAACCACCGTGGCACCGATTTGGTGCCGGCATCGATCCCGTTCGCGAGCAACAACTCGGAGAGGAACGCGCGGAACTCGACGGGCTCGCCGTCGGTCAGGAAGTAGATCTCGCCGGGCTTGCCGCGCTCCGCTGCGAGCAACGCTCCCTCGACGACGTTCGCGATGTGACACGTCGACGTCGGAAATCTCCCGCCGCCGATCCAGGCGAACCGGCCCTTCCTGACGGCCTCGGAGAGCTTCGGGATCAAGCTCGTGTCACCGGCGCCCCAGATGAAGCGCGGGCGAATGATCACGACCTCGAGATCCTGCTTCGCCTCGAGCACCAACCGCTCGGCCATGCCCTTCGTGATCGGATATGGCCCGGCGGGCTTCGCCGGATACGGCACCGTTTCGTCGGCGCGCACGATCGGCTTGCCGCCCGCGAGCACGGCCTCGGTGCTGACGTGGACGAACCGCTTCACCTTCGCCGCCTTCGCGGCCGCGAGCATGTTGCGCGTGCCGTCGACGGTGGGTGGAATGTGCTCGGCGAGCTTACCGGTCTCCGACGTGAACGCGGCCGCGTGGAACACCACGTCGCAACCTGTCATCCCCTTCGTCGCGGCGTCGACGTCGGCGAGGTCGCCGCGCACGGGCGTCGCACCGACGGCGCGCACGGCATCCGAGGCCTTGTCGCTCCGCGCGAGCGCGTGAACGTCGTGCCCGCGCTTCACCAGCTCCTTGATCAGGAACGTGCCGACGAAGCCGGAGCCGCCAGTGACAAACGCCTTCATAGGCAGATCGCCGTCTTCACCTTGATCGGCTTCGCGTCGCGCGGACACGGCAGCTGCGTGGTCTCGAGCGCCTTCTTGATGCACTCGGCCGCCGTCTCGTCCTTCGGATCGCGGCCGGCGAACGGCTTGACCAGTGCCTGATACACGGTGCCCTTCGCCGACAACATCCACTCGGCCCAGTAACCGCGCACGTCGTACGACTTGCGGTTGGGGATCGAGCACTGGGCGATCGCCGGCGTGGCTTCCATGATCTTGTCCGCCTCGAGCGCGCCGTCGACGTCGCTGCGCACGCGGATCTTGCCGATCGTCAGCTTGTCGACGAGCAACCCGAGTTGCGGTGCATCGGGCGGTGCGCCCTTCGCCGTCAGCTTGGGAGCCGCCGCCGCGATCGCCTTCGTCGACTTCATGTCAGTGACCGGCGCGGTGTAGCGGATCCAGCGATCCGCGCTCTGGAAGCCGTGACGCTCGAGATCGAGGATCAGCTCACCGTCCTTCAAAGAGACGTACGCGGTCGACAGGTTGCCGTACTTCTGACCGAGCACCGCGTTGATCGACGGTGCGGTCCCACATGCGTCGCTCTTCTCGTCCCAGCGCTTCATGCCAACGAGCTTGATCGCGCGATCAACATCGGCGACCAGGATCACCTTCGCCTTCTCGGCGACGGCGAGCTTCGCGCCGATCGGGAACAGCACCTCGCGCGACGTGCGCCCCGGGAAGTCATCCGGCAACACCAGCGCGATCGACAGCTGGCCGGTGCCGCTGACGATCCGCTTCGACTCGCCCTTACAGACATCGAACACGTCGGCGCGAGCCGTGGGTTGCGATGCGAGCATCAACGCAGCGGCGAGGAACAGCTTCATCACGCAATCCTAGCGCTAGGAGTCGGTAGGGTATAGCGCCACTCTCGATCGACCTTCGCGCGCAGCTGCCGAAGCCCTCTGTTCAGGCCTCGTTCTCCCGGCGGAGACAAGGAAACACGGCGACAGAGGTCTCGCAGGCGAGTTGATCGGTTGCGCCTAGAACACGAACGGATACGAAAATGAGCCGCCGTTCACGGTCTTCGCGAACGTGGCCTTGCGCACGAATCCGGCGACGCACTTGCCGAGGTCCGGGCTCGGACTCTCGACGACATCGGCTCCGGTCACCGCGCCCTCGGGGTTGACCGTCACCGAGATCTTGACCGTGCCCTTACCCGGGTTGGTCTCGCCGCAGCGGCTGATCGCCGGGCGCATCCGATCGATGCCGGCGCGAATCTGCGCCTTCTCGAGGCTGTCGTGATTGCCGGTAGGTGGCGTGAAGCCCTCGCCGGCCGGCTTGTACTTCGCACAGCACGCGCGCGCGTACTTCTCGATCACGCACGACGACTCGTCGCAGTCGTTGTCCTTGTCGTCGGGAGGCTTGTCCTCCACCTTTGCATCCGGCGGCGGCTCCGAACTGCTGACAGCGGCGTCGGGCGTCGGCCGCGGCGGCCGCGGCGGATTCGTTGGCCGCGTCGGGTTCGTCGGCTTGCCGGCATCCGCCGTGACCGGATCCATCTCGATCTCTTCTTGCGCATCGGGCGTCACCGGCGCCTCCGGTGAATCGGCGGGAGGCGGCGTGATCGCGACCGTCGCGGCGTCCTTGACCGTCTCGCCGCTGCCGCGGTTCTTGAACAGCAGCACGCCACCGACCGCGATCCCGCCGATCAGCAGCAGCGCGAGGATCAGCGGCAACTTGCTCTTCTTGACCTTGTAGTCGAAGTTGCCGGCCGGCAGCTCGGCGTTGTTCTGTAGCGGAATGTCGAAGTTCGGCTGCGCGACCGGCTTGGTGAGCGGCGGTGCGGTGGGTCGCTTGGTCTCTACCGGCTCCGGTGGAGGCTGCGTCGGTGGGCGTCGCTTGGGCTCGGGTGGAGGCTGTGTCGGGGGCCTCGACTTCGGTTTCTCGAGCACCGGCAGCCGTTCGAACGTCTCGCGCTCCTCGGCTTCGGAGAGTGGCTCGAGCTCTTCGGTCGACAGTGCGTGAGCGGGTGACGACACCGCCGCGGCATGGCCGAGCGGGGTCGGAGTCGTCTTGGGCTCGATCGGCTCGACGATCGTCTCGACGATCTCGGCGGCCTCGACCGGCACGATGTCGTCGATCGCGGCCTCGACCTTCGGCGGGATCTGGACCGGCGGACGCTCGACGGTCTCCTGTGCCTCGCTCGCATCCTCGACGATCATCGCGGGTCTCTTCGCCACCGGCATCGGGGCGGGCGTCGTGTGCGGACTCCTCACCGGGATCTTTTCGATCTTCGGCAGCGTCTTCGGTTTCGGGCGACCGACCGGTGACGACTGTGGCCGCTCGGGCGCGGGAGCCACCCTGGTGACGGCCTCGAGCTTCGGCGTGCTGACCTTGGGTGCACGCACCGTCAGCTCCTCCGGCTCGGGCGGCAGCTGAGCACGGCTCGCACCCGGCGGCAGCTTCGGCAGGCGCGAGAGATCCATCGGCTTCGTCGAGTCGCCGGAGGTCTTGGACAGCTCGATCTGCTTCTCGAGCTTCTGCAGCTCGATCGGCTTCGTCGGGTCTTCGATCTTGGTGACCAGCACGTTCTTGTTGGTCGCCGACTTCACGCGGCTCTGCGTCGACGGCCGCTTGCGGACCGGATCTGGAATCGGATCCGACGTCTTCGCCGGCAACCGCGGGATCACACCTGCACCCGTCGCCGTCTTCTCCTTGACGATCGCCATCGGCACGCCCTCGTCCTCATCGACGGGATCGTTGTCGACGCGCGTGAAGTCGCCTTCCTCGTGGAAGCGCGGCATCTCCGAGATCAGATTCTTCGGCTGCGTGTTCGGATCGAGCTGCGGCAGGATCAGCTTTTCCATCGCAGCGCGCACCGCACCCTCGCCGAGAGGCAGCACGAAGACGAAGGTCGAGTCGCAACGCGCAGCCTCCGCGGTGCTCAGCATCGCCGACGCACCGATCTCCTGGAATGCCAGCATGCGCAGCAGATCCGCAAACCCGGGCAGCACCTCGTCGGTGAGCGGCGCGAGCGCCTTCGAGATGTTGTGACCGTCGCCGACGATGATCACCAGGTCGATATCCGGATCCTCGATCCAGCCGACCAGCTGCGCGCGGATCGCGATCTCCGAGTTCTTGACCGATTCGAACGACGACAGCGCGTGACCGGCGCTCGTCAGGGCGTCGGCGACGACGTTCTCCATCGCCACGCCGGTGGCGGCTCCGCCCGTCACGGACAGAACGGCAACCTGGGCGCGTACGGGCTCCACGAGCCCATCGTAGCGGATCCGATCGACCGGTCGAACCGACCGAGCCCTACTTCGGAAAACAGAAACGGCGCGGCCTCGAAAGGCACGCGCCGCTTTAGTGGTCGAACGTTTTGATCAGATGCGTTGGTTAACCGCGACCACCGCGACCACCGCCGCGACCACCACGGCCACCGCCGCCGCCACCGTCGTAGCCGCCGCCGCCGCCGTAGCCGCCGCCGCCGCCGCCGTAGCCGCCGCCGCCGCCACCACCGCCATAGCCACCGCCGCCGCCGCCGCCGCCGCGCTGCTGGCGCTCCTCGGCTTCGTTGACGCGGAGGGGGCGACCATCAAGGTTCTGGCCGTCCATCGCCTGCATGGCCTTGGCTCCCTCTTCGGGGGTGCTCATCGTGACGAACGCGAAGCCGCGCGAGCGGCCCGTCTCGCGATCCGACACGAGGTGGACGTCCGTGACGGTCCCAAACTCTTGAAATGCGCTGCGGACGCTATCAGCGGTCGCGTTGAAGGAAAGATTGCCGACGTACAGACGAGTTGCCATTTCTCTTGCTCGATCTAGCCCTGAAAACGTTCCCACTTCGACGAGGGCCGAATACTTCGAAGTGGGTGCGAACGAGAAATCCACCGAGCACTGGAGGAGCGAGAGCGCTGATCCGGCGAACTGTGGCGACGGGGAACCTACCCGTGGCGGACGGCGAATGCCACAGCGATTTCCGGTGGATTTCGGGAGCGTTGTCACCGGGGTCGCGGCCGCGGGATGCGGTACAGCGCCAGCTTGTTAACCAGCGTTGTACGCGAGATCTCTAGCAGTTTCGCCGCCCTGGTCTGATTGCCCACGCTCTTATCGAGGGCCTCGAGGATCTTCTCGCGATCCGCGCGCTGGTCCGCGTTGAGGAAGCCGAGCTCCTCGGCGTGACCGACCACCGGTGGTGAAGGGACTTCCACGACCGGTTGCGATCGAGGCGCGAATGCAAGGTGCGAGGGTCCGATGTCGCCGCTGCCGGCGAGCAGCACGGCGCGTTCGATCACGGCCTTGAGCTCTCGGACGTTGCCCGGCCAGTCGTAGGCGGTGAGCGCGGCGAGGAGCGCCTGCGTGGCGTGGGGCGGGCGCTTCGGTCGCGCCGCCGCGAGGAAGCGTAGCGCGAGGGGGGTGATCAGCTCGACGCGCTCGCGCAGTGGGGAGATTCGCAGCGTCACCCCGTCGAGGCGAAA
>JBBQJJ010000209.1:0-14937 GCA_038325805.1 Haliangiales bacterium | reverse complement strand
GCCTCCGACATCGTGCCGTTCGTCGAGCGCAACCGCGCGATGATCGATCCACGCGCCGAGGACGACACGGTCAAGGCGCGCAACGAGGAGTCGCCGGGGCGAGCTCGCCGGCCGTCGGACATCGTGCCGGTGCCGTCGGATATCGCGATCCCGCCGCCGCCGAAGCAACCGGACCCACTGCCCGAGCCCGCGCCGAAGCGGTCGGCCGACATCGTCGAGATCAATGAACGCGCACAGACCGATGCGCGGTCGTCGGGTGCCAGAGCGAGCGCGGAACCGTCGATCCCGTCCAAGCATCGGTCGGACCTGCTGCCGGTGGTCGAGCGCAATCGCAGCGCGGCCGATCCACGGTCCGCCGACAACGAGGTCGTTCCCGAGGTCCACGAAACGATCCCGAGCTCCGATCCAGATGCTTCGCGTTCACAGGCGGACGAGGCATCGCAAGCGGCGCTCCATGCGAAGGCGCAGGCCGACCGCGCGGCGCAGACCCCCGAGCAACGCACCTCCGCACTCCGGGCGAAGACGCGCGCCGATCTCGAAGCGGCGGTGCGCGTGGCCGAAGCTGCGCGGATCGCCTTGAACGAGCGCGCCGCGCAAGCAGCCGCCGGCTCCGCACTCGCCGACGCGAGCATGGCCGAGCGTGCCGCCGAACGTGCGGTGCGCGTACGGCTCGACACGCAGCCACTGCGGCTCGACGAGACCTCGGCACTCGAGCTTGCTAAACACGAGCAGGCGGCCAAGGCCGCGGCCGAGCGTGCCGTCGCTGAAGCCAAGGTCGCGGCGCAAGCCGCCGACGACGCATCCGCGGCGGCGGCACGTGCGCGGGTCGAGACGCAACCCACGCGGCTCGCCGAAGCGGATGCGAAGCGCCTCGAGAAGCTGGCGAAGGAAGCCGCGCAGCGTGCCGCGAGCGAGCTCAAGGCGGCAGAGAGTGCGGCCGATCAGCTGAGCACCGCCGCCGAGCGGTTCGCCGCCGAAGCGAAGATCAAGGCGGACAAGGCGGACGCCGACCTGCTGTCGAGCGCGAAGGGGGCCGCGGAACGCGCGGCTCGCGATCGCGACATCACCGAGCGGGCCGCGGCCGAAGCGCGCGCTGTGGCGAAGCGGATCGTCGAGGTCAGGGCGATCGCCGATCGGCTCGCCGCCTTGGCGTCGGATGCAGTCGTTCGCTCGACGCGCGATCGCGCCGCTCACGCCGATGCCGAGACGGCGGTGCCGCGCCCCGAGCACGACATCGCGAGCACCGTCGCGCAGCTCGCCGGCTCGGTCGAGCGCGTGCTCGAGCAGATCAGCGAAGCGACGAAGCTCGCCGATCGCGCCGCCACCGAGGCGAAGTCCGCCGCGGACCGTGCGATCGGCGAAGCAAAAACCGCCGCGCGTGCCGCCGAGTCGTCGAATGCGACCGATGCCAAGGCCGCCGCCGAGCGCGCTGCCTTCGAGCGCTCCACCGCCGAGCGTGCGGTCGCCGAGGCCACCGTGATCGTGGAGCGCGCCGAGGCCGAGTGCGCGGCGCTCGAGAGCAAGCTGATCGCGTGCCGCACGGAGGCCGAATCGTCCGCCGCCGAGCGCGTGCTCGCCACTGCTCTGGCCACGGCCGATCGCGCACGCACGGATGCCGCCACGATCGAGCAAGCTGTCGCAGACGGAGCAAGCGCCGGCCCGCGCTTCGTCGCCGCGACCGGGCGTGCGGCCATCCTGTTCGATGCGTCCGCGATCAGCAGCGTCGTCGACGCGACCGCCGCCCTCGAGCGCGCAGCCCGCGACACCCAGCAACCCGAGACGCGCAACGCGATCTCCGCGCTCGGCGATGCACGAGCCGCGGTCGAGCGCTCCGCGGCGGAGCTCGCAGGCTACGCGCGCACGATCGTCGATGGCCGCGCTGACCTCGAGACCGCGCTCGCCGATGCGAGCGCCGCCGCCGAGCGTGCCGAGGCCGAGCTCACCGCGGTCGAGAGGGCCATCCACTCCAAGGCACCGGGGATCGGTAGTGGCTCGGCCGAGCGCGCGGCTGTCGAGCGCGCCGCCGTCGAGCGCTTCGTCAAGCTGGTCACCAAGGCCGCCGCTTCGATCACCGGGCTGCGCGCCGATGCCGAGCATGCGGCGGCCACCGTGCTCGCTGCGGTCGAGCGCGCCGAAGCCGAGGTCAAGGTCGCGCTCGACGCCGATGCGAAGCGCCGCTCGGACGCCGCCAGCGAGATGCAGCGCATCGCCGAGTCCGCTGCTGCTGCCGTCGCACGGGAGGAGCGCACACGGTCCGAGCCCGAGGCCGAGGCGAAGCGCGAAGCGGATGCCCAGGCCGCGCTCGATCGCGTCCTCAAGCCCACCCACGCGCGCGTCTCCACCCAGGTGCGTCGCGCCGAAGACTTCAAGATCGCCACCGCGGTCGCGAGTAGCGATAGCGCAACCGATCTCGCGAAGCGGCTCGATGCCGCGCGTGCGAAGTCTGATTCGTCGTCGCCGTTCGAGAAGCAGATCCTCGAGGACGACGTGCGCACCGCGATCGAGATGCGCGTGCGCACCGACCGCGAGATCCGCGCCGCCTCCGACGCGCGAGCCGCGAGCGACGCAAAGCTGAAGAAGGAGCCGCATCGAGCCGATGACGCGCAAGCGCGCGCCGATCAAGAAGCGGCTGCGGAGAAGACGGCCATCGCGGAGAAGGCAGCTGCCGACAAGGCTGCTGCTGACAAGGCTGCTGAAGCGAACGCGCTCGCCGAGAAGGCAGCTGCAGAGAAGGCAGCTGCAGAGAAGGTAGCTGCAGAGAAGGCTGCTGCAGAGAAGGCTGCTGCAGAGAAGGCTGCAGAGAAGGCTGCTGCAGAGAAGGCTGCCGCTGACAAGGCTGCTGCGGAGAAGGCGGCTGCTGACAAGGCTGCTGAAGCGAACGCGCTCGCCGAGAAGGCGGCTGCCGAGAAGGTCGCCGCCGAGAAGGCTGCTGCCGAGAAGGCGGCTGCCGAGAAGGCTGCTGCCGGTCAGGCCGCTGCTGAGGCTGCCGTCGTCGCGGCTGCAGAAGCGAAGGCTCGGGCCGAGGAGGCTGCCATCGAGCAGGCTGCCGCGGAGAAGCTCGGTACCGACGCTGCGGCCGCTGCCGACAAGGCCGCTGCCAACACGGCGCAGACTGCCGCCGACAAATCCTCCTCGCAGGCTTCCGCCCAGAAGTTCGCCTTCGAGCGCGCCGCCGGGAAGTCCGTCTCCGACAAGACAGCTGCCGACAAGGTCGCTGCCGATCAGACGGCCAGAGGCGCGATCGCCGCCGACGATGCCAGATCGGTCGCGCTCGCGACGCAGGCCGCCGAAGATGCCGCGGCCGCTGCCGCGATCGAGGCCAAGTTCAAGGCTGAAGCCGATGCGCGCGCGAAGGTCGACGCTGCTGAAGCGGAGAAGCGTCGCACTGCCGAGGCTGCCGCGGCGATCCAGGCCAAGCACGAAGCTGATGTCGCGCGTCAGGCGAAGGTCGAAGCCGACGCGAAGGTCGCCGCCGACAAGGCCGAGGCCGAGCTCCGTGCAACCGCGAAGGTGGCCGAAACCGCGAAGGGCGACAGCAAGCGCAACCGCGCCGCGAAGCGCGATGCCAAGCGTCGCGACACGCTCGAGAACCGGATCACGAAGGCGCGGGCCGAGGCCGAGTCCAAGGTCCGCGCGGCCGCTGCCACCGGCGACGATGATCGCACCGTGCCCCGCGTACTGCTCGACCCGTCGGAGCTCGAGGACACCACGCAGCCGCGCACCTTGATCGATCCTAGCTCGGTCGCTGCGTCGTCGACCAGCGAAGCCGCGAACCTGGTCAAGCAGCTCCTCGATCCCGCCGAGCGGCCGATCATCGAGACGGCGCCCCTCGTCGTCACCGAGACGCCGAACACGCGGGTCGCGGTCGCCGATCACGTCGAGGTCACGACCACCGATCACACCGCGCGGCTGATCGCGACGCCGATCGCCACGATCACCGAGACTCCACTGGTCGCGAACGATCCGATCGCTCGCTCGATCGCACCCGTCGTGCTCGGCAAGTCCGACTCCGCTGCGCAGTTCACACGAGTCGATGTCGGATCCCTGACCTCCGACGCGACACCGATCGAGGCCACCGACGAGCCCTCCGACGGTGTGATCCGGGAATCACTCGGCGGAGATAGCCCGCGCGTCAAGCTTCGCCCACCGCCCGCCGCACCGATTCCCGACGATCGCCCCGACGACACCACCGGCGAGATCACGTCCCCGCTCTCTCGCGAGAAGCTCGCGCGCGAGAGCTCCAACGAACCCTCGATCCTGGTCGCCGACCTCGCCGCCATCCACACCGCCGTCAGCGCGGTCGCGGTGAAGCAGGCCGCTGCACCACACACCGTCGATGCGAAGGGCAGCAACCCCGACGTCATCGTCGCGCAGGTGACGAGGGACGCCGAGGCGGCGAACAAGGACGCGACCGTGGCGTTCTCCGACTTCGAGGAAGACTTCTTCCGCCAGGGTGCCGAGGAGGAGAAGCAGCACAAGCCCACGCCCGGTGAGTCGTTCGACGATCTCGACGAGGGCTTCGTGCAGGTGGGCTTCTGGGATCGCCTGCTTGGTCGCAAGGCCAAGAAGGGTGGCGGTCCGAAGAAGAAATAACGGTGCCGGCGAGGGTGGCTGATGATTGCGCTCGGCACGTTCCAAGTTCGCGACGTACCGGTCGGCGAGTACTGGATCCACGTCGGCGATCACCCTCGCAAGCACGTCACGGTGTTCGCGAATCAGACGTCGCACGTTCAGTTTCCGTAGTCGGCCCGAGAACGGACTGGACGCCTCGGCGCCCAGCATGCCGACCGAGGAACGTACCGACCAGGATCGCCACGAGCGCGAGCAACACGATGCCGATCATCTGCAGCGCATCTCCATAGCCTCGACGGTCGACCTGGTTGTCGACCAGCGCGAGCACGGCCCCGAACGTCATGAACCAGCCCACGGCCGTGATCGCGACCGCCCACACGACGGAGAGCGCGAAAGCGAGCGCCGTGTCGCCACCGCCGAGGTAGCTGTCCCGCGCGTGCCGCTGCCCGCGCTTGAACAGGATGCGCCACACCGCGAAGCCACCGCCGAGTAGCACGATGCCGAACGCGACGAGTCCGACGATCCGCAGCACGTGGTAGAGCCCCGCCGGCGAATGCGTCGTGATCGCGACTGCATCCGCGGGGACACCCGTGAACGTGCCCTTGAGTGTGTCGCCATCATGCTCGAGCGACGGTGTGACCTCGGCTCCCCAACCCGCAGGCAGCTGCACGGTGATCGCGAGCTGACCGAACGACGACCACGATCTCGCGGGCCCGAGGACGTACGCGAACTGATACATCACCATCGGCTCGCCGGCGTGATGGATCGAGGGCATGGCGCCATAGCGGATCGCGAGCTTGTGCGCACCCGGCGGAATCGCGAGGTCGAAGGTCGCGGCACCTGCGTGACGATCGACGTCATAGCCGAGCTCGCCGCTCGGACCGGGGGTCGAGGTCGGAGCGTTCCAGTGGGCCGGCAACGATGCTGATTTCACCGGCGTCGACGGAATTGTCGCGCCGTCGAGGGTGACCACGAAGCCGACCAGCGACGACGCACCCGACGCGAAGATCAGCGCGAGTTGCTTCGCCGCGCCACGATTCTCGAGCTGGTACGCGACATCGACGACCGCGTTGCCTCCGCTGTCGAAACGCCGCAGATCGATCGTTAGATCTTCACGGACGATCGCTACGTCGATCATTCCCATCGGTTCGCCGACGGCATCGCCTTCGACGCTGCGCCTCGCCGCGTTCGCGGAGGCCAAGGCGGGGATCAACAACAGCGCGACGATCAGGCTACGCATCGTCGTCGGTGGCGGGCGACGCGGGGGCCGTGAACGGCGTCCCCGAGAGCAGCGCCATCGCCGTTGCGAGGTTCGCGACCTCGACCGTCGGCGGCGCGTTGCGCTCGAGCATGAACGTGCACGTCGCACACGACGTCACGACCATGCCGCCACCCTGCGCGTGGACCTCGGCGAGTCGGCGCTTCGCCATCTGATCCGCGACGAGCGGCATCGTCTTCGGTAACAGGCCACCACCACCGCAGCACTCGGTGTCGGTCTTGCTCCAACCGAGCTCGCGAACTTCGACGAGCTGCGAGAGCGCACGACGCGGCTGTTCGATGACGCCGTTGTAGCGCGCGTTGTAACAGGGGTCGTGGTAGTAGACCGACTTCTTGGTGATCGGGCAGGCGAGGTTGGTGGCGACGGGCGCGAGCAACTCGGCGAGCGACACGATCTCCGTGCGCAGGTTGACTCCCTCCGCCGGGTACTGCGACTTCATCGCGTAGAGGCATGCCGAGCAGTTGATCGCGATCTTGCGGAAGCCACGCAGCGACGAGGCGACGCGGCCCGCATGCCAGCGGAACAGATCGCGGTGCCCGGCCGCAAGCAGCGGATAACCAGCGCAGGCCTGCGGCGCGGAGGCGAGCCGGACATCTTCGAGCCCGACCCGCTCGAACAGTGCGAGCGCCGCCGCGATGTCCTTGGCACCCTTGTCGATCGCATCGCAGCCGGGCCAGTAGCCGATGTCTCCCGAGGAGGCGAGCTGGCCTTCGAACATCGTCGATAGCTGCGTGGTGAGCCTGCGTTCGCGGGCGCGAAAGCGCTCGGAGTAGTTAGCGAGCGCGGGGTGGGGCGTGCCGCGCTGGACCGCGGCCGCGCGACCGGTGAACAACACGAGCCCAGGCTCGTTGTCGTGCTCGCAGTACATCGTGCAGTGGCGACAACCCGTGCACGCCCACAGCGGATCGGTGTTCTCGATGGTCCATGGCGCGCGACCCAGCCGGAGCTGGTTCAGCCGATCCATCTTCACTTGCGGGATGAAGGTCTCGCGCCCGCTGCTCGTCGAGACCGGGCAGGCGTGACGGCACATCTTCGGGCAGAAGGTGCAGTAGTCGAGCTGCTTCGCGACGGAGCCGGCAGAGAACGGATCAGGCTCGTCAGACACGAAGCGACGATATCAGCTACGGCGAGTCGTCGCACTTCGTGAGCCCGTCGAGATCGACGGTGCGGAGTGCGCACTCGATGCGAGCCGCCGGCGTGCTGTTGCAGACCGACTGGAAGGCGTCGCGCTGGCGATCGATGTGCTCTTGCTTGGTCGCGAGATCGAGCGCCTGGCCGCTGGTAGCGAGCTCGAGCTCGATCATGTGCGCGAGCAGGCGATCGCATTGTTCGACAGACGCCAGCTTCTCGGGCCTCTGGATGGTGGGCGGCGGCTCGGGCTGGGGCAGCGGCTCCGCTGGGCGAGGCGCTCCCCCACAGGCGATCAGGAGGGGCAGGAGCCGCCGCATCAGTTGAGGCCGTCGACGCGTTCGCGAAGCTGCGCGAGGTCCCGCGCGATCCGCGGATTGGAGGGCTCGAGAATTGCGAGCCGCTCGAGCACGTCGAGCGAGCGGGGCAGGTCGCCGGTGCGGCCGTAGATGCCGGCGAGGTTGACGAGCATACGCGCGACGATCTGCCGCTTCGTGGCCGCGGCGATCACCGATGGCTCGAGCACGGCGTCGGGCGTGGTGGTCTTGCGCAGCAGCTGTTCGAGATCCGCGGGTGTCAGGGTGCGGCCAGCCGAGAACGGATCGACGAACAGCCAGGCGTCTTCGATCGCGACGCGTACCAGGAAGTGCCCCGGGAAGTTGACGCCCTGGGCGAGCACGCCGACGCGGCGCGCGACCTCGAGGTAGACCACGCTCAGCGAGATCGGGATGCCGGTGCGGCGATCGAGGACCTCGGTGAGGAACGAGTTGCGCGGGTCGTAGTAGTCGTCGGTGTTGCCGCAGAAGCCGAGGCGATCGAACAGGTGATCGCTGATCGCGCGGGCGCGACCGATGCCACCCGTCGCGCGCGCCACGTCGGGGGCAGCCTCGCGTGCGATCCGATCGAGCATGGTGAAGTACGCGTCGACGTCGCGCTTGGGTTCTTCCCAGGCTCCGATCAGTAGTGCCGCGTGGTCGAGAGGGATGTCCTCGCGTCCGACGACATCGGCGAACCGAGTCAGACCCATGGGCTCCACCCGACGGAGAATAACCCGGCGCTCGAACGGCCGCGACGAGAAGATCCATCGACCTTCGTCGGAGAATCCCCGAACGCCGGATTCCAAGGGGATCTATGCGATGATAATCATCCCCGTCATGGCCGAGGAACCGCGTCCAGGGCTGATCGTCGGCGGCCGCTACGAGCTGGTCGAAGTGGCGGGCCGTGGCGGCATGGCCGATGTCTGGCGTGGTCGCGTGCGTGGCGATTCGGGGTTCGTCCGCGATGTCGCGGTCAAGCAGATGCACGCGAACCTCGCGAGTCAGCCTAATTATGTGGCCATGTTCGTCGAGGAAGCGCGCATCGGCTCGGCGATGCAATCTCCGAACGTGTCGGAGGTGCACGACTTCGTCCACGACCGCGGCCACTACTACATGGTCCTGGAGTGGATCGAGGGAATCGATCTCGGAAGCTGGGTTCGCTATCACACCGCGCGCAACGAGCCGACGAGGTGGGAGCTGGTCGCTGCGGTCGGCGTCGGGATCCTTCGGGGGCTCGCTGCGGCACACGAGCGGCTCGGTGCCGATGGCCGACCCCTGCCGATCGTCCATCGCGACGTCTCGCCCCACAACGTGCTCCTCACCACGCGCGGCATGGTGAAGCTGATCGATTTTGGTCTCGCTCTCGCTCCCGATCGCGTTCAGGAGACCACCGAGCCCGGCATCGTGAAGGGCAAGATGTCGTATCTCGCACCCGAGATCGTGTCGGGTGGGCGGCCTATCCCGGGCTCGGATCAGTTCGCATGCGGCAGCGTGCTGTGGGAATCGCTGGTCGGTCGCAAGCTGTTCGACGGCGCCACCGACTACGACACGTACACGCGCCTGCGCGAGGGCATCGTCCCACCGCTGCGCCCGCTGCGCCCCGACATTCCGGCACCGTTCGCGCAGATCATTCATCGCGCGCTGTCGGTGAAAGTGGAGTCGCGATTCCCGTCGACGCGCGAGATGGCGCGCCAGATCGGGACGGCGCTCAAGAAGGTCCAGCTGCGCAAGGATCTCCACACCGTCCTCGCGCGCAGCGTCGCCGAGGCACGCGAATCCCAGGGCTTCGGCCCCCGGGCGCAGGAAGCGTCGGAGGCCACGCCGATCGCCGAGATGCTCCCCGACATGATCGATGTCGTCGCCCTGCCGCACGCGCCAAAGAGTGGCGGGATCGCGACGGACATGGTGCAGGGCGTTCAGGGAGCGATGCGCGGACTTCGTCACTACTTGCCGTTCTTCGGCAAAAAGAAGTGACGTTCTGATCTAGGTTCCTCGCCGTGCAGCCACGGGGAATCATCGTCTTGGCGTTCGCGGGTCTCGCGTGCGGTGACAACTACGACGGGACGCTGCCTCCACCTGATCAGGTGAGCTCGGGTCCCGTCGCGATCGATCTGACGACGATGACGCTGTCGGTCGGTTCGCTGTCGATCGAAGGCTTCCTGTCGATCGGCGTCACCGACGAGATCGACGTCGAGCACTACTACGATCCGCGCGGCGGCGACCCCGACGTCGAGCTGGTGCCGATCACGAAGGCGACTGGATTCGACGGCGACTCGATCATCCTGGACGGCGGCACCAAGCTGCGGCTCGAGCCCTGCCCGGTGCCCGACTGCGCGGTGCTCGAGCTCGATGCGTCGGCTCACCAGGGCGCGGTTCAGCTCCAGCTCTCCTTGCCGCGCCCCGGCACCGAGCCGCTGTATGGCACCGGTGATGCGCCGATCCGCGCGAACGTCGCCGGCACCGTGCGCGAGCTCTCGCTGCGCGTCGATCCGACATCGGAGTCATCGCTCAACGAGACCCACGTCCCGGTGCCCCTCGTGCTGTGGCCGAAGAGTGGCGTCGGCATGCTCGCGGCCGACGATCGGCCCGGTGCGCTCGATCTCGCGAAGACCTCCGCGGATCGCGTGACGACCACGTTCAACCTTCCGGATCGGGGCACCTACCAGTTCTATCTGTACACCGCGCCCGCGCCGCTCGATCTCGTCCGCACGTACGTGGCGCTGACGACCAAACCGGCGCTGCCGCCGCGCTGGGCGTTCGCGCCGATGCAGTGGCGCAACGCGCTGAACGATGCCGACGAGCTTCGCGACGACATGGACGAGATGCGTTCGCGCAACATCCCGGGCTCGACGATCTGGATCGATAACCCGTGGCAGACCGCCTACAACAGCTTCGTCGTCGACGAGCAGCAGTTCGTGCAGTTCGATGCGCTGGTCGCCGAGATGCACGCGCGCGGCTACAACCTCCTGTTCTGGTCGACGCCGTACGTCGGCAAGGATCCGATCTCCGCCGCCGACTACGCGGAGGGCACCGCGAACAAGTTCTTCGTCACCGACGACGCCGATCGCGTGATCGACTATCCATGGCAGGAAGGTCCCGGCGCGATGGTCGACTTCACCCGCCCCGGTGCGAGCGAGTGGTGGCAGGTACGGATCGATCGCGCGGTGGCGCGGGGCGCCTCGGGCTTCAAGCTCGACTTCGGCGAGGAGATCGTCCCGGACATCGCCGGCGCGATCCTGCCGATGGTGCTCGCCGCCGGCGACAACGGTCAGTTTCACCGCCGCTACCAGGAGCACTATCACCGCGCGTATCTCGAGGCGCTGCCCGCGAACGACGGCTTCCTCCTCACGCGCGCAGGTACATGGGGCGAGCAGCACGTCAACACGGCGATCTGGCCTGGCGATCTCGACAGCGATTTCTCGGAGCACGGCGTCGACAACGGCGAGGGCAAGACCAACGTCGGTGGCCTGCCGAGCGCGATCAGCCGCGGCCTCGCCCTGTCGGTGTCGGGCTACCCGTTCTACGGCTCCGACATCGGCGGCTTTCGCGATTTCCCGACGACAGACTCGCTCCTTCGCTGGGCGCAGTACGCCGCCTTCGGCACCATCATGCAGCTCGGCGGCGGCGGCAAGAGCCACAACCCGTGGGACGCCGCGCTGTTCACGCCGGGCTCCGCCGACGTCTACAAGACCTATGCGGACATCCACATCCAGCTCAACCCGCTGCTGTGGACGCTCGCGAACCAGGCCGTCGCCGATGGCACGCCGGTCAATCGCCCCTGCAAGTTCATGTTCCCCGACAGCGCATGCGATGACGCGATGTTCTTCCTCGGCAACGATCTGCTGATCGCGCCAGTGATCACCGAGGGCGCGACCACCCGCGAGGTGGTGCTGCCGCCCGGCGCATGGGTCGACGTCAACACCGGAGACCAGCTCACGGGTGACGGCACCACGGCGATCGTCGTCGCCGCACCGTTCGATGTCATCCCGCGCTTCCAGCGCGCCGCGTCCTTCATCCCGATGTTCGCGCGGGCGGCCGACACGCTGCTGCCCGCCACCGCAGCAGGCGTGACGTCGTATACGGAGAGCGCGATCGGACGCGAGCTGCGGCTCGTCTACACACCGGCGGAGTCGACCACCGCGAACGTGACGCTGCATGACGGTGCGGCCGCGTCGGGACTCGGGGAGATCCTCGCTCTCACCGCCGGTACCGAGTACTCGGTGTTCACCATCGACATCGACGCGCGCTCGCTGCCTGCCCCGTTCTCCGCACCGGTGACCATCCTCGCCGCCGGCGCGGCGCTGCCAATCGGCGACCTCGCGACGTGCGCGGCCCCGGGTTGCTTCGCGTTCGACAGCGTCACCAAGCGTCTCCAGATCCGCGTGTTCACCAACTCCTCGACGCAGGTGGTGATCCAATGAGGATCACACCGTTCGGGGCACCAGCTGCTGCAGCTGCCACGCTTGCAGCATCAGATGGCGATGCGAATCGCGATTCTTCACGCGCATCACGCCGGCCATCCACGCCGCGCCGATGATCACCGCGAACGTGTAGATCGAGTAGGTGACCATCTCCGGCGTCGACGCGCTCGCCACCGCCGGCACGTTGAACACGACACCGCCGCCTTCGAACGACGCCGTCTTCGGCAGCACACCCGTGAGCTCGAGCAGCAGCGGCACGAACACGCCGATCACGGCGGATGCAGCCACCGTGACACCGGAGCTGAGCCACGAGAGCCGCGGCGTGAACACCATCGCCATCGTCAGCACGGCGGCGAGACCGGGTGCCGCGAGGAGCGGCGCGTAGCCGCAGGCGATCAAGCCGATCATCACCATGTTGCCGACCACGACCAACCCGGTCATCGGCTTCTTCGCGTACAGGTTGTACGCCGAGACCACGCCCATCACGACGACCGTGAGACCGAGTGCCGGCACCCACGGCGAGCCCGCCGGTGACATCGACCACAGGATCGGGATCAGGATCAGCCCGCCGATCACGGCGAGCAGCCCGCCCTTCGCGTTGATTCGCGCGGCCCGGATGTTGTCCGCGGTGATCGCGGTCTCGACCTCGCGGGGGACGGTCCGCGGCGGCTCGAGCATCAACCGACCCATCAGCTCGGCGGCACCCGGTTGCGCCGGATCGAGTGCGAGCGCGCCCGCTGCTTCGCGCATCGCGGTGCTGCGCAACGCTGAATCGTCGCTGGTGATCGATTCCGAGAATGCGTCGCGCGCACGCTCGAGGTGGTGCTTCGCGAGCGTCCTGCGAGTCGCGTGGTCGCGATCGCCATCGAGAAACGCCTGCACGCGATCCCCGAGCTCGCGCGCGGTGGCGATCCGCAGCTCGCGCTCGGGCTGCGTCGCCTGGACGCACAGCAAGTCGAGCTCGGGCGGAATCTCGCGGTTCGGTGCACGCGTCGATGGCTGCTCTCCCGAGAGAAAGAGCGCGCTCTGCAGCCCTTCGTAGCCACGTGGGTGCAGCGGCTCGCCGGCGAGGATCTCGAACAGCAAGCACCCCAGCGTGTAGACGTCGGTGCGACCGTCGATCTGTCCGCTGCCGCGCACCTGTTCGGGTGCCATGTAGCCGGGCGTGCCGATGGTCGTGCCGACCTGGGTCGCGTTCTCACCGCTGCCGCCGCTCGAATCGACGTCGGTGAAGTCGTCGTCGTGCTCGCCGGCGATCTTCGCGACGCCCCAGTCGAGGACGTACACCTCGCCGAAGTCGCCGAGCATGATGTTGTCGGGCTTGAGGTCGCGATGGACCACGCCGCGGACGTGGGCGAACTCGATCGCGAGGCAGACCTCGACGAACGCGCGCAGGATCTGCTGGAGCGTGAACCGCGACTTGCCTAGCTTCGACTGCGAGTCGCGCCCGTTGTCCTTGTCGACCAGGATCTCGGAGAGCGTGGTCCCGGCGAGTCGCTTCATCGCGAAGAACGGCAGCCCGTCGATGTCCTTGCCGATCTCGTGCACCGGCACGATCGCGGGATGTTCGAGCCGGCCCTGGATCGAGGCCTCGCGCAAGAACCGCGAGACCTGGCGATCGTTCGGCGCCGCCGTCCGCATGCGCTTGATCGCGACGTCGCGTCCCACTTGCTCGTCGCGCGCGAGCATCACCTCGCCCATGCCGCCCTTGCCGAGCCGGCGAGTCACCTTGTAGCGCCCCGCGATCGGCACGGCGGGTTCGGGCCGCTCGGTGATCTGGCTCTCGTCCACCGTGCCCGGCGCCACGACCGTACGAACGCCGGTGGCGTCCTCCGAGGATCGGCTCATAGCCTCCACGATATCGCGATTACGCGATCGCGGCGCGGCGGCCTGGCTCGACATGGCGCAATGACTCAGGGCGTTCGAGATCACCGAGCGACGTCGCGATCGGCTCACGGTGGATGCAGTGGTGTGGCCATACCGGCGTGCGGCGATGCGACGTCACGGATCGCGTCGTCGGCCTCGTCGTTCCAGTACTGCGCGATGCACACCATCACGGACTGGACCTCGACGTGGTTCGCGAAGATCTGGCGGGTGAACAACCGGAAGTTGTCCAGCACTCGCGCACGGACGGCCGCGGCGTCGAGCAGGTCGTCGAACCCGTCCTGGTAGGGCGGCAGGTCGCTCATCCGAGCGTGACGTGGTGGCCGTCGCTCAACGCGGCGACGTCATCGGCGGTCGGCTCCCACGACGACGAGGCACGCAGCGTGATCGGCAGGTCCGGCAGCGTCGCGAGGAGTGTGTGCAGCGTCTGCCGCGTCGACGTCGGCCTCCAGCCTCGCATCGTCACCTCGATCGCGTCGCGGCTCATCGCGACGTTCCAGCCAGCCGGCTTGCCGTCACCTCCGACATCGCTCACCGCGATCCACGGCACCGGCGCGATCGCGGACAGCGACGCGAGCCACGGCCGTGCGCCCTCGATGTCGCGCAACCACGTCACGCGCTCGAGCTGGTTCCACCACGACGCGGTCCTCAGCTTGTCATACGGCGGCCCGTACTCGGTACCGCTCGCGAGCTCGAAGCTGAGGTGCTTGAGCTTCGGCAGCTGCGACGCGACGAGCTGATCTTCTTCGACCGGCGTCGCGAGGGACACGCGTAGGTGCTCGATCGCCCACTGCCTCCCCTTCACTAGCTTCGAAAGTCCGTCGCTGGCGAGCGGCCCGACCTCGCGCAACGCACGCATCACCGCCGAGACGAAGTCCGCGCTGCCCGGCAGGAAGTGCAGCCGCTCGATCGATCCCCATGCGAGCGCATTCTCGATCGCCGCGACCTCGTCATGGCCCACTTCGACATCCGCGCTCGCGAGGAGCCCGCGTTCGAAGCGCGCGTGCGCCTTCGGGATCACCGCACCGAGCGGATGCACCCAGCTCCAGCGATGCTCCTCGAGCAGGGCATCGCGACGCGCACGGCCTTCCTGATCGAGCTCCGAGAGTGCGAGCGACAGGTACTCGCCGCGCGGGTCGTCCTGCTCGATCAAGTAGTCCGCGAGGACACGGCGAGGGCCATCGTCGGCGGCGTTCGCGCAGACCTGCATGAACAGCTCCTTCGCGCGCGCGTCGAGCGGCTTCGCAGCTCGTTTCGCAGCTTCGCGCTCGGCAGGTCCGAGCAGCTGGTTCGCGGGCCGGTGCAACGTGCCCACGAACTCGACCGCGACCCCGTC
>JBBQJJ010000208.1:0-14948 GCA_038325805.1 Haliangiales bacterium | reverse complement strand
CTCGACCGCACGGCTTGCTGCTACGACGAGCGGAGACCGCGCGCGAGCTGGATCCCGCCTGTCAGCAGCGCCGAGAGCCCGACGCCGAGCGCGCCGAACACGAGCGCACTTGACTCCAGGAACACGGGCGTCGTCATGCCGTAGATGCCGATCCCGGTGAACACGACGCCAACGAGCAGCAGCATCACGCCGAGGATGAGGTTGCGGGTGCGCTCCTGACGCGCGGCGACCTTGACTCCCTCCGCGATGATCGCGTCGGGGTCGAGCTCCTCGGTCATAGAGTTGCGCCTCTCAGCCATATCCTGAACTGCCGCGGATTCTTCCACGGCCGCTCGACGGTCCTTACAATATCGCGACGAAGCGTCGAGTTGAGCCTAGTGTTGTGGGTCTTGCGAACAGCACCGGGTCGCACTTGCAAGGAGCACCATGAGCCACATCACGAGCGCCGTCGTTGCCTCCATCATGCTTCTGACCTCCGTCGCCAGCGCCGAGACATGCCCGGCAGCCGTGACCGCCGCTGTCAAAAAGGCGTTCCCGGACGGCACGATCACGAAGTGCGCGGCTCACGTCGAGAAGGGCCAGAAGCACTTCGAGGCGAAGGTCTCGCGAGGCAAGGCTACCCTCGAGATCGACGTCTCTCCGAAGGGAGAGATCCTCTTGATCGAAGAGCCGATCGCAGTCGCTGACCTGCCTGCCGCCGTGACCAGGGCGCTCGCCGCGCGGTACCCGAAGGTCAAGGCGACGAGGGCCGAGAAGATGACCAAGGGCGCCGAGCTGAGCTTCGAGATCGCATTCCAGAGCGAGGGTCGCCGCAAGGAAGCGACGTTCAAGCAGGACGGCACGTTCGTCGAGGAAGAATGACCAAGGCTGAGGCGCTGGGTAAGGTTCCACAGGCGACCGTCGCCTTCTGGATGATGAAGATCGTCGCGACGACGCTGGGAGAGACCGGTGGCGACGCGGTCACGATGTCGATGCAGCTCGGCTATGCCATCGGCACGTCGATCTTCGCCGCACTCTTTGTTGCGCTCGCAAGTGCGCAGATCGGCGCGAGGCGCTTCCATCCGCTCTTGTTCTGGGCGGTGATCGTCGCGACGACCACGGTCGGCACGACGCTCGCCGACCTGTTGGACCGCGATCTCGGCGTCGGCTACGTCGGGGGGACCACGATCCTGGTCGTACTTCTGTTCACGACGCTCGCCCTCTGGCATCGCTCCCTCGGCTCGGTGGCGCTCGCCTCGATCACGTCTCGAAAAGCCGAGGCCTTCTATTGGGCGACGATCTTGTTCTCACAGACTCTCGGGACGGCGCTCGGAGATTGGTTGGCCGATGAGGAGACGGGCCTCGGGCTCGGGTACGAGGGTGGCGCGTTGATCTTCGCGGCCGGACTCGGACTGGTCGTCGCGGCCTATTTCGTCACGAGGCTCTCCCGCACCGTGCTGTTCTGGGCCGCGTTCATCCTGACGCGACCGCTCGGTGCCATGCTCGGCGATCTTCTCGACAAACCGCAGGACGATGGTGGCTTGGCGTTGAGCCGATACACGGCATCGGCGGTGCTAGGCGGCCTGCTGCTTGTCGCCATCCTCGTCCTGCCTCAACGAGCCGAGCCCGTGGCCGGACAAGTGGAGCGATGACCGGAGCCCTTCAGGTCATGGTCTGAACGGCTGTTCGTCTTTGCCGCGCACCGGGTTCGCGAGCCGGCGCGCCACCGCGTCCTGCTCGTCCTTGGTGAGGCGGCGGACGTAGACACCCGCAGCATCGATCGAGCGCGCACCGAAGAACCCTTCGGAGACGGCGTACTCGACCTCGATGATCATGTACGGGTCGTCCCCGATCCACATGAGCTCGTGCTTGCGAGGGATGCCGACCCACGACGACAGCGTGAACTTGTCGCGCGAGCCGTCGTCGTTGAGGACGACCATCGTGATGCGTTCGGTCGCGGTCACTAGTGGGCGAACCCTAGCACGTCGAGCATGTCGTAGCGGCCCGGAGATTTGCCGACGACCCAGGCCGCGGCGCGCAGGGCACCCGCGGCGAAGATCGCGCGCGACGAGGCGCGGTGACCGATCTCGATGCGCTCGGCGGCGCCGAAGAACGTGGCGGTGTGCTCGCCGATCACGTCGCCACCACGGACCGTGGAGACACCGATCTCGCCACGCGGACGCGGACCGATGTCACCATCGCGGCTGTGGCGCTTGACGGCTTCGTAGTCGGAGCCGTGGCCTGCAGCGATCGCGCGCGCGATCATCAGCGCGGTGCCGGAGGGTGCATCGCGCTTTGCGCGGTGATGGGTCTCGACGACCTCGGCGTCCCATTCGTTGCCGAGCACGGAGGCCGCGGTGCGAACCAACCCGAGCACGAGATTCACCCCGAGCGAGAAGTTCGCCGCGACGACGATCGGGGCGACCTTCGAGAGCTCCGCGAGCGCGGCCTCGTCGTCCGAGGTCAGCCCTGTCGTGCCGATCACCGCAGGGCGCCGTCGCGCCGTCGCGAGCGCAGCGATCGAGCGCGTGGCGGCGGGCGCCGTGAAGTCGATGTAGACGTCGGAGGCGTCGAGCCCGGCGGCGGCATCGGACGTCGACGTCAGCCCTCCGATCTGCACGGCGGGCACCTCCGGCCGATCCACGGCAGCAACCACACGGACGTCGGTTCGTCCTGCCGCTGCATCGATCAAGGCACGACCCATCCGCCCCGAAGGGCCGAGGATCAGGACCCGAGCGGTCACAGGACGCCCAGGGTCCGGAGCTCGATGCGCAGGTCCTCGACGAGCTTCGCGGTCGCCGGGACCAGAGGCAGCCGGACGTCCATCGTCGAGCGCTGGATCAGCGCGAGCGCGGCCTTGGTGGGCGATGGCGACGGCTCGTTGAACAACATCGACGACAGCACGCGCAGCTCGTGGTGCCGCTTCTTCGCGCGCTCCCAGTCACCGGCCTTCACCGCGTCCCACATATCCGCCATCTGCCTGGGGCAGACGTTGGAGACGACCGAGATCACGCCGCGCGCACCGACCGCATACAACGGGAACGTGGTGCCGTCGTCGCCGGAGAGGATGGTCATCTTGTCGCCGACCTTCGCGACCAGCTCGCTGCCGCGAACGAGGTTGCCGGTGGCGTCCTTGATGCCGATGACGTTCGGCAGCTCGGCGAGCCGCACGACGGTATCGGTGAGCAGGTCGCAGGCGGTGCGCGAGGGAACGTTGTAGAGGATGACGGGCAGCTTGGTGGACTTGCAGACCGCCTCGAAGTGCCGGAACAGGCCCTCCTGCGACGGCCGGTTGTAGTAGGGCGTGACGTGGAGCAGGGCATCGGCGCCCGCGTCCTCGGAGGCCTTGGTCAAATGGATCGCCTCGGTGGTGGCGTTGCCACCAGCTCCAGCGACGACCGGCACGCGCCCCCTCGCCGCCTTCACCGTGGCCGCGATCACCGCGACGTGCTCGTCGACATCGAGCGTGGCCGATTCACCGGTCGTGCCGACGGCGACGATCCCGTCGATGCCGTTGTCGATCTGCCAGTCGACGAGCTTCGCGAGCGTGTCGAAGTCGACGCTTGTCGAGGCCCCCTTGAACGGGGTCACGATTGCAGTGAGACAACCTTCGATCACTTGCTTCGCCATGGAACCTCGACGTCATAGATCCAACGCCGGCTCGACGGAAGCAATTCCTCGACTATTCAGGCAGGCGCGCGGACGACCGATCAGATCCGCGAGACGAGCAGCGCGGCGCCGTTCCGCAGCGGCAGCTCGATCGCGAACCGCGCACCACCACCGGGCGCCTCGGTGACCGTGATCCGGCCGCCGTGATCCGAGATGATGCGATGCACGATCGCCAGCCCGAGGCCGGTGCCACCCTTGTTGTGCTTGGTGGTGAAGTACGGCGCGAACACCTTGTCCTTGAGCTCGCTGGGGACGCCCGGGCCGTTGTCCTCGACGATCAGCATCGCGCGGTCGCCAGCGTCACCGAGCCGAGTCGACACCACGATCTTGCCGTTCGCGCGCGCACCGATCGCATCGCGACCGTTCTCGACGAGGTTGAGCACCACCTGGTGGATCTGGTTCTTGTCGGCGTCGAGCTGCGGAATGGTGCCGAGCTTGGTCTCGACCGGCGCGGCACCCTGATAGAGCGTGAGTGCCGAGCGGATGACCTCGTTGAGATCGAGGCGCTGGAACTCGGGCTTCGGCATCCGCGCGAAGTCGGAGAACTCGGTGACGATGTGCTTGAGCCGATCGGCTTCTTGCAACACGGTCGTCGTCGATTCCTCGAGGATCTCGCCGAACTCCGGGTGCTTCTTGCGCCAGGTCTTGCGCAGCGTGTCCATCGCCATCTGGATCGGCGTCAGCGGGTTCTTGATCTCGTGCGCGAGCCGGCGCGCGATCTCTTGCCACGCCGCGATGCGCTCCGCGATCACGAGCCGATCCTTGGAGGTCTGGAGATCTTCCATCATGAAGTTGAACGCGTTCGCGACCGCCCCCACCTCGTCCTTGCTGCGCACGGGCACGCGATAATCGAGATCACCGCGAGCGGCAGCGAGGGAGCCCTCGGCGAGGGATTCGAGATCGCGGGCGGTGCGGCGCGCGACGAGCAGGCCGATCAAGACGACGGCACCGAGCGCGGCGAGCGCGAGCCCGGCGGAGGTGTACGTCAACTTGCGGAGCACCGAGTCGAGATCGCCGTCGGACACCGCGATCTCGACGGTGGCGAACGGCGCGCCCCCGAGGCCGGGCAGCCCGATGGTGCTCGGCGGATCCACCGCGAGCTCGTTCCAGTTCTTGCCGCGCGGCTGCACCAGCACCTTGCCGGTGCCGTCGACGACGCGCACGTCGACGCGGCCTTCGCGCCACACCGAGGACAACAAGTCGGCATCGAACCGGCGGCCCGCGAGCACGCCGAACGAGTACGGGCCGTCGGTGGAGAGCCGGGTGGCCTCGGCGACCAGGACGGTCTCGGTGTCCTTGCCGTTCGGTGCCCGACGCACGTCGAGCGGCAGCTGCACGATCTCGAGCGCGAAGTACGGCGCGCCCTTGGTCTCGGCCGCGCGCTTGCGGATGTTGAGCGGATCCTGCTCGTTGTTCGCCGACCGCAGGTGCGCGGAGACCAGGACGATGTTGACGGGGCGCGTGTCGTCGACGATGGTCAGCACGTCGAGCGACAGGCCGTTCTTCCACGGCAGCGCTTGCTCGCGAACCGATAGCAGCTTGTCGGCGAGCTTGTTCTTGATGTGATCGCGGAGCATGCCAGCGACGTAGGGGTGGTCGTCACGCGCGAGCGACTTGACGACCTCGTCGACCTGCTTGAGGTGGCGCTCGACGATCGCCTTCGCCGCTTCCTCGGAGCTCTTGCGGAGATCGCGATACTCGTCGCGCGCGCTCGACGCGATCACCTGCCGTGTGACCACCGCGGCGACGGAGATCGGGACGAGCGCAGCGAGGGCGAGCGTGAGCGTGAACCGACCGCGAAGCTTCACGGAACAGTTCCCGTCTTGACCGGCACACCGAACACGAAGACCTCCTCGAGGCACGGGCGGCCCATCGCATCGAACCGCAGGCCTCGCAGATCGGCGCGATGCCACATCCGCACGCCGCGGAACATCAGCGGCACGATCGGGTGGCGCGCCGCGAACTCCTTGCGCGCGGCCGCCATCGTCAGCTGCCCGGCCGCGAGCTTGATCGACGCCCAGTCATCGCCACCGGCGGCGAACGCCGCGCTCCACCACGCCCACGACACCTGAAGCGGTGCCGCGAGCTGGTTGATGTAGACGTCCGTGGTGCCGCGCGCGATCCGATCGCGCAGCTCCGTGCCGCTCAGCCCCGACAGCGTCGTGTTGATGCCGAGCTTGCCGAGCGCGCGCGCGACACGCTCCGCGATCTCGCGATCGTCGGGCCGCGTGTCCTCGAACGCGACCTCGAGGGTCAGCTGCGAAGCACTGGTCGGCACGAGCGCGGGGACACGCCGTGCAGCGACGGAGAGCGCCGCCCGCGCGAGCGCGAGATCGCCGGTGCGCATCAGCGGCGTCGGTAGCGGCGCACCGGCCTCGACGGGCACGGGCTCGCCGGCGGGCAGCACGGCCTCGCCACGATTCACCGAGACCAGCGCGTTGCGATCGAGCGCGAGATCGAGCGCGCGACGAAATTCGGGATCGCGCAACACGTCGGCGTGCTTCCTACCGAAGCCGACGTAGACGAGCAGCGACTTCGGCCCATCGACGGCCGCGGCGCGAAACTTCGGCTGGCTGCCGGTGAACGCGGCCACGCCGCGCGACGACAGCTGGCCGTCATCGGTCTCGAACCGCTTCGCCTCGGCATCGGGCTTGTCGAACCAGTGCAGCACCACGCGATCGAGGTACGTGCGACCCGCGAAGTAGTCCTCGAACGCATCGAGGACGAGCTTGCGGTTCGCTCGATCGAGGGAGCTCAGCCTGAACGGCCCGGTGCCGTTCGGCGTCGCCCCCGGTGCCTTGCCCTGCCGCGTGATCGCCGTCGGGGCGAGTGACAGCATCGTGGCGACGTCGATCGGCGACCGCAGCGTCAGCTCGATCTCGTCGAGCGAGTGCTTGATCGTCGCGATCGGTGCGAGCGCCCATCTCCCTGCACCCGTGCGTGCGCGTTCGAGTGATGCCGCGACATCGGCCGAGGTCAGCGCACTGCCGTCGTGGAAGCGCACACCCTTGCGGATCGGGATCCGCGCGAGGAGCTTGCTGTTGTCGAGTTCGGGCTTGGTCGCGGCCAGCCGCGGCTCGACGGCACCCGTGATCTCGATCCGATAGAGCGTGTCGAAGATCATCCCGGTGACGGTGAGCTCCGCGTGGCTCTGCGCCGCGACGGGGTCGAGCGAGGCCGGTGCACCGAGCAACGCCCCGTCGACCTTGCCGGCATAGTGCGGCCTGGTCTCGGCCTCGGAGATCGCGACGATGCCGACGATCATCGCCACCGAGAACACGTTGGTACGGTTCCGGCCAGACGCCGAGCGTGCCCCCGTCAATCTAGCCTCCAGAGATCGACGCGCGTCGAGTTGGCGAGGCGCACCGCGGCGATCACTTCGGGGATGTCGTCGGCGTCGTCACCATCGGCGACCACCAGTCCGGCGACCCCACCCATGAACGACTTCTTGAAGATGCCCTTCTTCTCGTCGCCGCCGAGCGTGATCACCTTCGCCGAGTCCGACGCGTACGGAGCGGAGGCCTCGGAGACGACGACCTCGGGCGTCCCGTCGCGGTCGACGTCATGGATCACGTACGCCACCCCGACGTTGCCGTACTCGAACTTGCCGGTCTGCGTGCAGGTTCCATGGTGCGGACCTGGGCAGGTCTCGACGGTCACCGCGAGCTTGCCGGTCGTCGCCAGCTCCGCTTTGACACGCAGCGCCTGTCCCGTGGCATCGACCAGGTCCTCGCGGCACCGCGTCTCGAACGTGTTTGTCGTGAAGTGATTGCGGCCGGGCGAGAGTTGCGCGCGCAGGCCCGGGCACAACAGGAAGCCCGCCTGCCCGTGCTGACCGACGAGCTGCGTGCCTCTCCACGTCACGCGGAGCTCCTTCGCCCACGACGAGGACGCCGCCACCACCTCCCTGCCTTCGATGGTGATCGTCGCGACGACATCTCTCGGCTCGGGCACCGCGCGGTCGCCCGAGAACGCGACGCGGCCGAGCTCGACGGGTCTGCCACCGCGCCAGCCGATCGCGACGACCTCGCGCGGCGTCACCGCATAGAGCTCCGCGGATCTCGGATCTCCATCGAGGTCTGCCGCTGCCAGCGCGACGAGAGGCGCACCGAGCTCGATCGAGCCGAGCTTCGCGGCTTTCCAGGTCGGCTTGATCGGCACCGGTGGAGTCAGCTTCGGCGGGTGCGAGGCCACCACGGCGTCGACCTTCTCCCTCACCGCCATTGCCAGCCGCGCGTAGAAGTCGACGCCCGCGTTCGCGACGGGTGGATCACCGGCCGTGGCGTCGGACGTCGCGACAACGGCGACCGCGAGAGCCCACGAGCGAACCCTCACTCGTTGTATTCGCCCTTGACGTCGTTGGTCTCGGCGGTCGCTTCTTCTGTCGGTGCGGTGCCCTCGACGAACACCTCGGTCATCGTCTTGTCCTTCGGCCAGCCATCCGGCGCCTTGAGACCGCTGTCGCGATCGATCTTGACCTCGATGACCTTGGGCGGCCGCGGGAACGGCTTCGCCGGTAGCTTCATCGACCTCGCGACCTCCATGAACACCGGCACGGCCGTGCCACCACCGGTCTCGCGACCCATCGACTTCGGTTCGTCGTAGCCGATCCACACGCCGATCGCGTAGTCGGGCGTCAGGCCGATGAACCACACGTCCTTCGCATCGTTCGACGTACCCGTCTTGCCGGCGATCGGGATGCCGAGCTTGCTCGCGCCGATGCCGGTACCGCTCGTCACCACGGAGCGCATCATGTCGACGGTGACGTAGGCGACCTCGGGCTCGACCACCTGCGTGGCGACACCACCGTCGGTGGCCTTGCCGTTGATCGCGTCGATGAACACCGGCTTCGCCGTCTTGCCGCCAGCCGCGAACGTGGTCATCGCGTTCGTGTGGTCGAGCAGCGTCACCTCTCCCGCACCCAAGGCCAGGGCCGGTGACGTCGGAAACTTCGACGTGTCGAGGCCGACCGCGGTGGCCAGATCGATGATCCGCGTCGGCGTGATCTTGTTGTAGATGCGGATCGCGACGGTGTTGATCGACTTCGCGAGCGCGTGGCGCAGCAGCACCGGGCCCTCGAAGTTGCCCGACTCGTAGTTCTTCGGCAGCCACCGCTTGTAGCCGAGGCGATCGTCGGGATCCGGCGCGTCGATCACCATCGAGGCCGGCGTGTACATGATGTGGCCGGCCTGATCGAGCTCCTTCCCGGCGCCGAGCTTGATACCCGCCGCCATCACGTATGGTTTGAACGAGCTGCCCGGCTGGCGCCTCGAATCCGTCGCCCGGTTGAGACCGCCACGCTTGATCGAGTACCCGCCGACGAGCGCACGCACCTTCCTCGTCTTGACCTCGAGCACCACCACGCCACCCTCGGGACCGCGCGGAAACGCGACGCGATGCTTCGCATGCTTGGTCGGCTTGTTGTCCGCATCTGGGTGCCACACCACCTCGACGACGTCGTTCTTCTTGAACCGCGTCGACAGCTTGTCGACCTTGCCGTCGTCATCGGTGGGCAGGTAGCGATCGTCATCGACGATCACGCCGGCCTGAAAGCTACCGAGGTCGACCTCGAGCTCGCGATCGTCGTCGTGCACGGCCGTCACGATCGCCTCGTACTCCTCGCCTTTCACCAACCCGCTCGCGGGCGTCACGCGCGACAGCTTCTTGCGCAGCTCGTCGGCGGCCTTGTCCTTGAGGGACCGCTTGACGCGTGCGATGCCGGCGCGCTTGTCGACGCCGCGCAGGCCGGTCTGCAACGCCCTCAGCGCATCCGTGTTGACCTTGGGATCGAGTGTGGTGCGCACCGTCGCGCCGAGCGTGTCGAGGTAGGTCTCGCCCTCGGGGCACGTCGCCTTGCCGGTGCACTTGCTCGAGATCAATTCCTCGCGGACGCGGCGCTCCCACTCGGGTGCGCTGTTGAGCGCGGGGAACGGCATCTCGACGATCTTCATCGGCGCGTTGATCCACTTCTGCGCTTCGTCGGCCGAGAGCGGCTTGCCGCGCAGCTGGCCCGGGTTCGCGGTGCTCATCTCGACCAGGCGGTTGATCACGTGGATCTGGCGACCCTTCGCGGCAGCCTGGTTCTTCTTGCGGTTCGGCGCGTAGTTCTCCGGCGACTGTGGGAGGCCGGCGAGGAGCGCGCATTCGCCGACATCGAGCTGAGAGGGCTCCTTGCCGAAGTAGAACCGCGCCGCCTCGGCGACGCCGTAGCGCGCGTTGCCGAAGTTCACCTGGTTCAAGTACAGCGTCAGGATCTCTTCCTTCGTCAGGACCTTCTCGAGGCGCCGCGCGATGATGATCTCCTGGATCTTCCGCTTGAATGACTTCTCCGGCGTCAGCAGCAGGTTCTTCACGACCTGCTGCGTGATCGTCGACGCTCCCTGCTTCGCCTTACCCGCGCGCAGGTTCGCCCAGAACGCGCGGAACATGCCCATGTAGTCGACGCCACCGTGATCCCAGAACGAGCTGTCCTCGGTGGCGATCAGCGAATCGATCAGCGTCTTCGGGATCTTGTCGTACGGGATGAACGTGCGGGTCTCGTGCTCGTCGATCTTGCACTCGGACGTCTTGTCGCAATCATCACTAGACGCGCACGGCGGCTTGCGAAGATCCTCGACCGCCTCGTCGACCTTGTCCTCGTCCGTCGCGGGCTCGGGCTTCGCACCCTTCTTCCGCACGCACACCTTCGGCTCGCCGTAGACGACCCCGATCCGCTGGTCGTTGCGGTCGACGATCCAGGTGACCTGTCGATGCCTGATCTCGGACAGCCCGCTCGGGTCCGGCAGGTTCTTGTCGCGGCTGTAGTACCAGAACACGAACGCGACGGTCCCGATGGAGAGGAGGAGCCCGATCAAGCCGAGCAGGAAGCCCCACTTGATCAGCCGGACCCACCAACGGCGCTTCTTTGGTGCGTGCTTGTTGAGCTTGCCGCTCGGGCGTTCGCCCTTGTCCGAGCCCTTCGCCTTCTTGTCTTTAGAAGGGGCGGACTCGGGCGCCGTCGGCGTCCACATCCGCGCCGTACGAGAAGGAGGCATGTCGCGTTTGTTCTGCAAGCGTGGGACCCGCGGTGTCCTCGGCTTTCGCGAGGAACCCCAGTAGGTAAGCGCATAGTGGCGCGGTTATGTCCCTGATGCCACATCGCGACGTGTCCGTGAGGACACGCCAAAGCTGCCGAGATCGTTAGGGAAGCAATCGCTCGAGGATCCCGTCCGCACCTCGGATCTTCAAGGCGAACCAGCGGGCCCGCAGAATGCGCTTCCGCTCGTCCTCCAGATCGCCGAGCGCGCCGATCGCAGCCCGCCGGCGAGCCGCGATCCGGCTCATCGCCAGGGCGACGGTGACCGACAGATTGAAGCTCTCCGAGAAGCCGTACATCGGCACGACCACGGCGCCATCGCACGCCGCGATCGTCTCGGCACGCAGCCCATCGTGCTCGTTGCCGAACGCGATCGCGATCGGGCTACTGACGTCGACGTCGTCGATCGAGTGAGTCGCGCCGGGCGCGGTCGCGTAGACCTTGAAGCCGCGGGCGTGGAGCGCGGCGATCGCGTCGGCGTGCGAGCTCCAGCGGACCAGGTCGATCCACTTGTGGGCCCCGCGGGTCACGCCGGGCGCCACGGGGTACCGATCACCCGGCTCGATCGCGTGGAGCTCCATCAGCCCGATCGCCTCGGTGGTGCGGATCGTCGCGGCGGCGTTGTGGGGATCGTAGGTGTCCTCGACGACGGTGATGACCGAGGCGAGCCGCGCGGCCAGCACGGCATCGATCCGGCCGATCCGCTCGGGGGTGAGCATGTCCGATAGAACGCGACAAACTTCGTCGGGACCATGGCGCTCGATCGCCCGCGTGATTGCGTCGGACACGCGCCGCACCTTACCCTGATGACAGACGTGGGGGACGTGGTCGATCGGGTGCCGGAGCGATTCCTCGGGGATCGCTATCATGTCGTTCGCGAGCTCGGTCGCGGAGGGATGGGGGTTGTCTATCTCGGGCGGGACCTCCGCCTCGACATGGACGTCGCGATCAAGTTCTGCGCGCTCGGCCACGCCGACGCGATGCTGTGGCTCAAGCGCGAGTTCCGCGTGGTCGCGTCGCTGCGCCACCCGAACCTGTGCGAGCTCTACGAGCTGGTCGCGACCGACGGCTCCTGTTACTTCACGATGGAGTTCCTCCCCGGCATCGATCCGCGGCGCTACGTCGCGAAGCAGTCGGGGCCGAGCGAGCCGTTTTCGATCGACCTGCAGACCACACGAACGGTGCCGCCGCTGCAGAGTGCGAACACCGAGCTCTCGAACGGCATCACCGGGGAGGGGCACGCCGGTGGGTCGCGAGCGCAGCAGGTCGATCACGCGCGCATCCGCTCGGTGCTCGCGCAGCTCGCCGAGGGGCTCGCGTTCCTTCACGCGCGCGGCGTGATCCATCGCGACGTCAAACCGTCGAACGCGATCGTCGTCGACGGTGCCGTCAAGCTGCTCGATTTCGGACTCGCGCTGGAGCGCACGCGGCAGGACGACGATCTCGCCCGCGAAGCTCGCGTCGTCGGGACCGCCGCATATCTCGCGCCCGAGTACATCGAGCGCCTGCTCGTCGGGCCGCCGATGGATGTCTATGCGCTCGGGGTGCTCGCCTACGAGCTGGTCACCGGCACCACGCCGTTCGGTGGAACGATCGGCTTTCTGTCGCGGCACAAGCGCGTACCGATCCCGCGCGCGTCGCACCTCGACCCCGAGCTACCGCCGGATCTCGACGAGGCGATCGCGCGCATGCTGGCGCACGATCCGACGCAGCGGCCTACCGCCCTCGAGGTCGCAACGCTGGTCTATCAAGGGCGCGCACAGTCTCCGCGGCCCGCGTTTCGCGCGCAGCGCTTCGTCGGTCGCAGCGCGGAGCTCGCACACCTCGCCGCGCGGATCTCCGATCCCGAGGCGCGCGGTCGGCTGGTGCTCGTGGCCGGTCCGTCGGGGGTCGGTAAGACGGCGCTGATCGAAGAAGCGTGTCGCAGCGTCGATGCGGCCGTCCCGAGTGCCAAGCACACCGCGATCGTGTGGCGCGGGCGCTGTCACGAACGCGAGCGGGTTCCCTACCGCGCGTTCGATTCGATCATCGACGATCTCGCCACCCAGCTCGCGGGCGAGCCCACGCTGCTCGGCACCGTCGAGCACTCGGGTGCGCTCGGGCGCGTGTTCCCCGTCCTCGGTGCCCTGATCGAACAGATCACCGGCCTGATGCCGCCGCCGGCGATCGATCTTCGGGTCGAGCGCGAACGTGCCCTCGCCGCCCTCGCGCAGCTGTTCCGCGCCCTCAATCCGCGCGGTGTCCTCGCGATCGATGATCTCCAGTGGGCCGATGCCGACAGCCTCGAGCTGCTCGCGTTCCTCGTCGAGAAGATCGATCGCCCGCTCACCGTGCTCGCCACCTGGATGACCGACTCGCCCGTGAGCTCGGCGGTGGCTCGCCCGCCAACGCCGAGCTCACTCCATTTTCCGCACCTGGGAACGATGCGCGCCCTGCTCGAGCGGCTCGGTCCGGCGGCGGAGCTGATCGATCTCCCGGCGATGCCGGAAGCTGACCTCGCCGCCTTGATCGGAGATCTCGCACCGAGCGTCCCCACCGAGCGCCTCGACGCCGCGGCGAAGCTCGCCGTCGGCAACCCGTACCTGGCAGAGATGATCGGCCGCGAGCTCGCCGACACCGATCTGTCACAACCTCCGTCGCCCCATCACGCCGAGGTCCGCCGGATCTCGCGCCTGACGCCGCAGGAGCAGCTGGTCGCCGAGCTCGCTTCGCTTGCCACCGGTGCCACGTCGTTCCCTCAGCTGCGCGAGCTCGCCGAGCTCCCCGCCTCGCGGCTCTCGTCGGTGCTGCGCGGCCTCGAGGAGGCGCGCGTGCTCCGCGCGATCCCCTCCGCCGCCGGCGATGCGGTCTACGCCTTCTATCACCAGCGCCTGCGCGACGCCGCCCACGAGACCATGCCGCCCGTCACGCGCCGCGATCGCCACGCGCGGTTCGCCGCCTGGTTCGAGCGCGCCCCCGCCGCGAACGCCGAGCAGCTGTCCTACCACTGGCAGCACGCCGGTCAGCCCTCGCGTGCAGCGCGCTGGGCCGTCGCTGCCGGGGACGCCGCGTTCGCCCAGCTCGCGTGGGCCACCGCCGCCGATTGGTTCGCGAAGGCGCTCGAGCTCGATCCGATACCGTCGGCCGCGGAGCACGTGCGCACGGCCGAGCTGATCGCGGTCAAGTCGACGCGTCGCAAGACACCGTCGGGTTCGCCGAAACCGAGCTTCGTGCCGCCCGAGCCCGTGGTCTCGATCTATGTCGACGCGAGCTCGGTGACGACCGCGCCGAGGATGATCAACGCCGTCCTCACCGAGCCAACGCTCCCCACGTTCCCGCGCGGCACGCGCGACGATCTGCATGCCGTCCCGCCACCCGCACCTGTCGTCGATCGCCGGCCGGTCCGCGCGAAGCTCGCCGAGGCGCTGATGTTCGATGGCCGGCTCGCCGCCGCCGCCGATCACTTCCTCGCCGTGGCCCGCGAACGCAATGATGGTGACGAGTACCGGGTGCGCGCCGCCGAGGCCCTGCTCAAGCTCGGCGAGATCGAGCGTGCCCTCGCGCTCCTCGACGAGGTGCTGTCGCGCCGCGGCGAGCGCCGGACCTCCTCGCGTGCGCTCTCGATCAGTCGTGCCCTCGCGGTCGGCGTTCGCTGGCTCGCACCGGTGACACGCAAGGTCATCGCCGCCGACCCGGTGCGCGCCGATGCCTACCGCGCGATCGCCTCGTACCTCTCCACGCCGTACCCGATCGAAGCGCTCGAGTACGTGCTCCGCGGCATCGCCCTCGCCGAGCGCACCGGCGATCTCGCCGCCTATGCGCAGGGGCTCGCGATGCTCGCCGGTTACCTCGCAGCCGGCACCCTCGGTCGGTTCGGCGATCGCGCCCTCGCCCGCGCCGAGCAGCTGTCGCAGATGACCCCCACCATCTATCCGCAGATGGTCATCCACGGTGCGCGCGGCATCCTCTGCACGCTGCGCGGCGACTGGATCCGCATGCGCACCTGCCGAGAAGCCGGCGAACGCGTGGCGGCCCAGCTCGGTCTCGAGCGCTCGTGGGAAGCCTCGTTCCTCCGCACCCACGGCGCCCTCGGCGAGATCTTCGCCTGCAATCCCGCCCGTGCGCTCGAGATGCTCGCCGACGCGCGGAACGACGATCTGTTCGGTCGCGCGATGGCCGGCTCGCATCGCGGGCGCGCCTACATCCTCGCCGGCGACCTCGACGACGCGCGTGCCCAGCTCCGCGC
>JBBQJJ010000207.1:0-15090 GCA_038325805.1 Haliangiales bacterium | reverse complement strand
AGCTCGATCACCCCGGTCCCCGGTGGCGAGTGGTCGGGTCCGACGAACGGCTGAGCAGCTCCGAGCCTACTTCGCGGGGGTGATCTTCACGCAGGTCAGCGAGGTCGCACGATCCTTGATCGTGGTCTTACCGACCTTGTGATCCTGATTGACCGTGTACTGGACCTTCTTGCCCTTCATGTCGGCGGTCGTGCACGTGGTCGCGCGGACCGCGTCCTGGAGCTTGCCGGCACACTTCACGCTCGACGCCTCCTCGACCTCGGCGATCAGCTTACCGCCGACGAGCGCGCGGCACTTCGGCGTGGCCTCCGTCGGCGTCGCCTTGTCGGTTGCGGGCGGTGCCTTCGCGCACTTGGTGTTGAGATCCGTGATGTCCTTGAACGTCGCCGCCGAGCACGTGATCTTCTGAGCCGCGGCGCTCTCGTCGTTGCAGCGACCCTTCGCAGACTGGTCGGCCATGAACTTCTTGGTCTTCTCGCAGGTCTCCGTCTTCGCGGTGTCGACCTTCTTCTGTGCCACTTCCTTGTCGTCGGCAACGGCGGTGCCGGCGAACAGGCCGAGGCTCATCAACGTTCCGAGAATGATCTGCTTGGTCATGGCGCGTGTCTCCCTTTGCTTCCCGAAAGCGATGCTAACGAAGGACGCGTCGGCGAAGCTCGAATTCAGTCAGCGGAGTGCGTCGGCAAATTCAACCACGGCCGCTTCGAACGCCGCAGGTTGCTCGACGTGGGCAAAATGCCCCGCGTTCGGGATCACGACGAGCTTGCTGTCGGCGATCGACTGCTGGATCCAATTCGACGGCACCGGCCCACCAGAGAAATCCTTGTCGCCGGTGACGATCACTGTCGGTGTCGTGTGCAGTCGACCGAACTTGCCGCGCACGTCGTAGACCCGCTGCTTGCCCTGCGGGCGCCGCGTCGCGACCTCGAACGTCACGTGTAGCTTGCTCATGATGTCGTCGTAGTCGGGACGCTTGCCGTCGTAGTCGGCAAAGAACAGCTTGAGCTCGCGCTTGAACACGGCGTTGAGCGCGGCTTCGTCGGCAGCCTTGTCCTCTTCCTCGATCGCCTTCATCGCATCGGCAAACCACGGGCGATCCTCGAACCACCTCGTGTTCGCCATCGTGTCCTTGAGCCACTCGGGCTCGGACGTCGGCGTCGTCGAGTACAGGAACATCCCACGCACGCGCTCGGGATGCGCCACGGCGTACGACATCACGACGGTGCCGCCGTACGAGTGGCCGATCAGACACAGCTTGTCGAGGCCGAGCTTGACGCGCAGCGCCTCGACCACATCGACGTCGCGCCCGATCGAGTACAGCTCCGGCGCCGGAAGCTTCGACGACGATCCGGTGCCGATCGGATCGATGTAGACCACCGTGAAGTGCTTCTCGAGCCCACCTCCATGCAGGTAGCTCGAGTCGAGGCCCGGCCCGCCGGGATGCGCGAGACAGAGCGGCCCCTGCCCTCGCACGTCGATCACGACCTCGCCACCGCTCGCGAGAGCAACGCGTTGCGTGCCCTGCTCGAGCTTCGGCTCCTTCAAAGGAGCCTTGGAGCCGCCACACGCCAGGGTCTGGGACCCTAGTCCCAATGAGATGACAACGAGCGCGAGCTCAGCCCGGCCGGTTGTCCTCATCCGGCGATCGTCAGCCCCATTTGCGCACGCACGGTGAAGAACTCCTCGGAGATCGAGTAGAGGACGAGCTCCTTGATCTTGTCCTTCACCTGCGGACCACCGACGACCACCGGCTCTGCCGAGACCATCCGCGCCGCGACCTCGAGATCACCGCACACCACGAAGCCCGCGCGATGCGAGACCGCATCGACCGCGTGACCCCACTTCGCGAGGTTGATCTCTGGCGCCGCCTGGATGAAGCGCTGGACGACCGCACCGAGCTGCTCGAGCACCTGCGGCGGCATCCGCTTCTGCATCTCCGGCAGGTACTGCTGGACCAGCGCCACCATGTCGGGCGGCACGGGGAACCGGGGCTGCACCATCACGATGGCGCTGAGCACGACCACCTTGAGCTCGGTGTTCGTGGGCAGCAGCATCTTCAAGTAGTACTCGGGCCGCATGAACGTCAGGCGACGCGCCGACAGGAACGCGATCTCGCGCTCGCTCTTGCCTTGCAGCAAGTGCGGACGGACCACGAACGACGGACACAGCTCCTGCTTCTCGATCGCGTTCGCGAGCTGGATGTCAGCCGGCTTGTTGTCCTCGACGAGGAACACTTCGGGGAGCGGGACGTTGAGGACCTGCGCCACGTAGTAGAACAGCTTCGAGAACATCAGCGGATCGCCCGGCAGCGAGCGCTTGTCCTTGCGCTTGACGCCGAAGTCCTTGTGCGGGAACGCCTTCATCGCGGCGACGCCCTGCCAAGCCGCTCCGAAGATCGCGCTGATATAGCGGTTCTCGTCGGGGTGGAGCAGCTTCGCCCAGGTATCCGGGCTCATCACGTTCTTCGCCTTGACGAGACCGCGCGGCTTGTACTGCTCGTAGAACTGCAGCTCGTCCGGGTCGGCCTTCTTCAAGAACGCGAGGGTGTTACAGACGCACCACGTCTTGTCGTACTGATGCGCGTCCATGTAGATGCGGCGCAGCGCCTTGTACGAGTCGTACTTGAACGGCTCGTTGCGCAGCATTCGCATGTGCTGCTCGACCGCCTTGTCGGTGTACTCGGGTCCTGACACCAAGTAGAGCTCCGCGAGGATCTCTGCGCGATCCGTCCCGTCACCGCGCATCTCGTTCTTGGGATCGAGTTGCTGCGCGATCTCGTACGCCTGGGTCGCAGATTGGTAGTGCTTGAGGCGCGACCGATAGATCTCGCCGAGGCCGTCGAACAGACCGACCTGCAGCTTCTGGAACACCGGGCTGCCCTGCTTCGGCAACCGCTTGATCATGTCGCGGTACGCGCGCTCCTGCGCCTTCCAGTCGCGCTTGGTCGTCAGGATCTTGTCGATCGCCTCGAACGAGCGCAGGGCCTTCGGAATGTTCGTCTCGGTCAGCTTCTCGGGCGATCCGAAGAAGCTGTCGAGCGCGCGGTTGTAGTAGTCGACCGCTTCGTCGAGCGACTTCAGCTCGTCGCGGCACACCGTCGCGGCCGCGTGGTAGTAGGCGCCCTTGCGGTACGTGTCGGGCTCGAGCGCGACGAACCGCTCGATGATCTCGACCGCCTTCTTCCACTGCTTGGTCTCGGTGTAGAGGTCGAGCACCTTCTGGAGCAGCTGGTGATCCTCAGGCGTGACCTCGAGAGCTTCGAGATACGCCGCGGTCGCCTTCTGCGCGTTCTGGAGACGCTCGTAGTAGATGCTGCCGATCTGGTCGAGCAGCACCACCTTCTCTTTGTTCGGCGCGGTCGTCATCAGGCCGCGCTTCGCGTGGACCACCGCTTCCCAGTCGCCCTGCTGTTCTTGCAGCGCGATCACCGCCTCGAGGGTGTCTCGATGCGTCGGATCGATCTCGAGCGCCTTCTCGAACATGTTGAGCGCCTTTTTGCGCTCGTTGAGGTTCTGGCGAACCATGCCGAGACGGTTGTAGATGCGGACGACATCCGCCTCTTCCTGACCGTCGCGGTGCTGGACCAGGATCGTCTGGTAGATCTTTCCAGCGTTGTCGTAGTCGCCCATCTTGTAGAGCAAGTCGGCGCGACCGACGAGCGTGGGCAGATACGTCGAGTCGATGTCGTACGCTTGCTTGTAGTAGCCGAGCGCCTTCTGGTAGTCGCCGAGCTCGTCCGCGGTGCGCGCGGCGCGGTAGTAGAGCTCCATCAGCTCCGCCGGCTGCGCGTGTAGCTGCGCGGCCTTCCGCGTCAGCATGTCGATCACGGGAGAGAGGGATCCCCACTCCAGCGAGGCGAAGTAGAGGTTCGCGAGCGGACGGCCCGCTTCGACGTGCTCGGGGTCGAGCGAGATCACCGCGGCGTAGAGCTGCTTCGCGGCATCGTTCTGGCGGAGCTTGTCCTCGTAGATCCGGGCCGCCTCGAACAGCAGGCGGACCTTGTCGATCACGACCGGGGTCACGGCCTCGGCACGCACCATCATCTGGGCGGCCTTCAGCCAGTCACCGCGATCCGAGTACTGCTTGGTGAGCGCTTCCATCGTCGGGACGTGACCCGGGTCGATGGCGAGCCCGCGCAACAGGTTCGATTCCGCAGAGTCGGGATCCTGAACCTGGCCGTACTGGATGCGGCCCATCCGCGAGTAGAGGTCGACCTGGCGACGAGGATCGTCGGTCAGGCGGACCAACTGCGCCATCATCTCGATCGCGCGGTCCCACTCGTTGATCTTCTCGTACAGGCGACCGAGCGCATCGAGGGCGCGCGGTTCATGCGAGTCGAACTGCAGCACGTCGACGTACGCTTCGATCGAGCGATCGATGTCGCCGAGGTTCTGCTCGTACGTCACGCCCATCGCGACGAACAGATCGATCTTGGTCTGCTGATCCGTCGCGTAGGTGATGTGGTTGCGATAGGTCTCGACGAGTGCTTCCCACTTGCCGCTCTGCTGATAGAGCCGAGCGAGCTCGCGATACGCGCTGAAGTTGCGGCTGTCGACCGCGACGATCTTCTCGAGGGACTCCGCTGCGCGATCGAGCTTGCCGAAGCGCTCTTCCCACGCCGCCGCCATCCGCTCGTACAGCGCGATCTGCTCGCTGTCCGACGGTGATGCGTCGAGCTGTGCCTCGAGGACCTCGAGGTATTTCTCGGATTGATTGGTCTTCTCGTAGAGCGCTTCCAACGCCCGCAGCGCGTTGAGGTTGTGCGGATCGACGATCAGGACGGAGTTGTAGGACGCGATCGCCTGGCCGGCGTCGAACAGACGCAGGTCCCAGATCTGACCGGCCTCGAGCCGGAACTTGATGACTTCTTGCTCGTCGCCACCGGCGTTGAGATCGATGCTCTCCGCGCGTCGGTTGAGGACGTCGATCAACGGCTCCCACTGCTCGGTGCGGCGGTACAGCCGATCGAGTGCGATGAGCGCCGCGGGCGATGCCGGCGAGTAGTTGAGCGCCTGCTGGTAGGCGTGGATCGCGCCACCCAGGTCCTGCATCTGTCGCTCGAGCAATTCGGCGAGCGAGATGTAGAGGTCGGTCTTCTTGTCCTTGCTGGTCTCGACGGCCGCGTGCCGCTGCAGGGTCTCGGACAGCTCGGTCCACGACCCGCGCTTGCGCTGCAGATCGGCCATGCCTCCGAGTGCACCGGTGTGCGCGGGATCGATGCGCAGCGCCTGCTGCACCGAGTGGATCGCGTACTCGAGGTGGCTCAGATGCTCGGCGTACCAGCGACCGATCTTGACCCACAGATCCGCTGCCGAGCCGCGGTCTTCCCGCTCGAGCTCGTTGACGCGGTTGGTGTACTCGTCGAGCAGCTCCTGCCAGCGGTTGGTCGCCGTGGCGAGGCGCTCGAGCTCGTTCGCCGTGATGTCGTGCGAGTAGTCGCGCTTGAACGCGGCCTGCAGGACGTAGAACGCCGACTCCTGGTCGCCGATCTCCTGTTCGTAGATCTTGGCGACCCGGTTGAGGATCGTGATCTGCTCCTCGACGTTGGGGCGCAGCTCCGATTGCTCGAGCAAGACCTCGACGAGCTCCGTCCACTTGTACTGCTGCGTGTAGATCGCTTCGAGCCGGTCGCTTGCGGTGACGTTCGAAGGGTCGCCGGCGCGAACGCGCTCGTAGACCTCGGCCGCCTTGGTCAAATTCTCGACCTTCTCTTCCCACGTAGCGGCCGCCTGCAAGAGGTTCTCGCGGCGCTGGAGCTCGTCGTCGAGGACGAGCGCGCGCTTCTCGAGCACGTCGATCGCTTCTTCCCATCGACCTTCACGCGTGAACAACCCTTCGAGGGCCGCCAGCGCGCGGAAGTCTGACGGATCGATCGAGACCACGCGGCGCCATGCATCGACCGCGTCGTCGACGCGACCGAGCACTTCGCCCTCGAGCTGGCCGAGCTGTGCGTACAGCTCGATCGTCTCGTTCTCGTTGACTTCACCGTTGAGGTTACCGACGTCGATGATCCGGCGCAGCGTCTGAGACAGCTCGTCCCACGCCTGCGTCGACCGATAGAGATGCGCCAGGGCGCGCAAGGTCTCGAGGTCGTGGCCGTCGATGCGGTCTGCAGCGAGCCACGCATCGAGGGCGTTGCGCTCGCGCTGGAGCTTGTGCTCCCAGACGTTGCCGAGGCTCTTGTACAGCCGGATCTGGTCTTGATCGCCCTGGGCGACCGCGACCTGGCGATCGATGATCTCGACCAGCTCGTCCCACCGCTCGCGGCGCTGGCACAGCTCGGACAGCGCTTGCAGTGCCTGCGGCTCCTCGCCGCGGATGTCGAGCACCTTTTGCCAGTACTCGATCGCCTTGTCTTCGTTGCCCTGGTCGCCAGCCGACAGCGCCTCCGAGGAGATCCGCGCCATCCGCGCGTAGATGTCGGCCATCTCGGCGTCATCCGCCGCGACGTCGATCAACTTCTCGTAGGTCTCGAACAGCTTGCTCCATGCTTCCCGGCGGAAGTGGATCGCCTCGATGCACTCGAGGGCGCGCCGGTTCCGGCTCTCCTGATCGAGGATCGAGGTGTAGCAAGCGAGGGCCTGATCCAGATCGCTCAGCGCGTCGCTGAAGATCTGACCGCGACGGAAGTACAGCTCGAGCTGCTCGTCCGGGTCCTGCGTGACTTCGATCCGCCGCCGCAGAATCTCGGCGAGGTCGTCGTACATGCCGGCCGTGAGGTACAGCCGATCCAACGCCGCGAGGGCATCGGGATCCTTCGCTTCGATCTCGAGCGCGCGCAGGTGCGTCGCGACGGCGTTCGCCGCATCGCCGAGCTCGAACTCGTAGACGCGCGCCATGCGGAGCAGCGTCAGTCGCTTGATCTCGCGATCCGAGGTCCGGTCGAGCCCGCGGGTGTACGCGGCCACGAGCTCGTCCCACGCACCAGTCTGGCCGGCGAGTCGCTCGCTCTCCTCGAGCGCGTGATCCCACCGCGGGTCCTCGACGATCGCCTCGCTCCACCAGTGGAACGCCTTCGGCTGATCGTAGAGCTTGCCCTCGGCGAGCTCTGCGAGCCGCTGATACATCGCCTGGCGATCCGGCCCCGACAGCTTGCCGAGCTGGACCTCGTGGATCGCGTGGAGCTTGCCGTACTCGCTCGCGCTCTCGTAGAGCGGCTCGAGCAACGCATGGATCTCGGGCTGGAGATGGCCGCCGTGGAACATGTCCTCGAGGGCTGTCAGCGTCGCCTCGTGCGTCGGGTTCTCGGTCAGGATCTCGCGATAGACCTCGACTGCACCCTTCCGATCACCGAGCTGGTGCTGAAGGGTTTGACCCAAACGGAACTGCAGCGTCGGGATCTCGTTCGGTTCACCCGAATCAGAGAGCTGGATCTCGCGCTTGAGGATGTCCACGAGCTCGGACCACGCGTTGGTCTGCGAGTACAGGCGGTCGAGAGAGAGCACCGCAGGCTTGTTGTCGAACTCCGCGTCGAGGATCCGACGCAGCGTGGCGATCGCCTTCGCGACATCCGCGAGCTCCTGCTCGTAGACGCGTGCGAGGCGCGACAACAAATCGACCTGCCGCGGGACGTCGAGAGACTTCTCGCTTTCGGCCTGATACAGCTTCGACAGCGCCTCGAACGAGTTCGTGATCTCCGCGAGCCGCTCGATGTGACCGAGCGTGAGCTGGTTGCCCGAGTCGTCCCGCAACGCGCGCGCGTAGGCATCGAACGCCGCCGCGGCATTGCCGATCATCTGCTCGTGATAGGTGGCGATCCGGTGGAACAGCTCGACGCGCGCGTGCGGGTCTTCGTTGTTCGCGACCATCACCTCGAGGACATCGACGAGCTTCGGATACTCGCCGCCGGCCTCGTAGATCGGCTCGAGGACCCGCGCGGCCATGACCGGCTCGGTCTTGCCGTGGACCAGCCCGTCGAGCGCCGCGAGCGTCTCGGCGTGCGACGGATCCATCTCGAGCGCTTCGCGATAGCTCTCGATCGCGCGGGCCACATCACCGAGGCGAAGTTGCCAGAGGTGACCGATGCGGTACTTGAGCGCGACCGTCTCACCGGTGGTCTCGGCGAGCTCGACCTGGCGCTCGAGGTTTCCGAGCAGGTCGTACCAGCGCTCGGCCGCCCCGTAGAGTCGGTCGAGTGACTGGATCGCCGGCAGCTCGTCGGCGTCGAGATCGAGGATGCCCTGGTAGGTCTCGATCGACTTCGCCACGTCACCGAGCTCGCGGTCGTAGACCTGCGCGAGCACGTAGAGTTGACGCTTCTTGTCGGCCGGATCCTCGGCTAGATCGGCCTTCTTGGCGTAGACGTCCTTGAGAGGCTCCCACCGCGCGAGGCGGACATAGAGACGCTCGAGGGCATCCATCGCCGTGAGGTCGACGTCGTCGATCGCCAGCACGCTACGGAACGTTGCGATTGCGGCGTCGGCATTGTTGAGCACTTCCTCCTCGATCTGTGCCGATCGATAGAGCAGCTGCTTGCGCTCTTCAACGTTCGGCAGGATCTCGGACTTGCGCTTGAGCGTGTCGACGAGTTTCGGCCAATCGCCGGTGCGCTCGTGGATCGTCTGGATCGCCGTCGCGGCTTCGACCGTCTGCGGAGCCGTCGCGAGGATCCGCTCGTAGGTCGCCACCGCCGCCTTGTCGTCGCGGAGCTCGTGCTCCTGGATCACGGCGCGACGGAACAGCAGCGCTACCTTGAGGTCGTCCTCGGCCGATGCCGACGCGACCTCGTCGTACAGCGTCGCGGCATCCGCCCAGCGACCGAGGCCGCGGGCGAGACGATCGAGCTGAGCGTGCGTGGTGTCGTTGCGCGGATCGTCGCGCAGCGCGCGAGCGAACGTCTGGAACGCTTCGTCCGGGTTATCGCCGCCGATCTCGTGAAGCTCGGAGATCTGGTGCAGCAGCTCGATCTTGCGGACGGGATCGAAGGCGTGCTTCGCCATGATCTCGTAGACGCCGATCTGCTTCTGCCAGTCCGCCCGGGCCTTGTAGATCGGCTCGAGGATGTTCGCGATCGTGAGCTCGTGCTCGGGGTGGCTGATCAGCCGCTCGAGCGCGCCGACGGCGTCGCGGTTCTGATCCTCGTGATCGAGGACCTGACGATACGTCTCGACCGCCGCCGCGAGCTCGCCCAGGTGCGTCTCGCGCAGCTGCGCGAGGCGAACCAGGAGGGCGACTTGCTCGTGCTTGCTCTCGACGAGCTGGAGCTGGCGGCTGATGTTGTCGCCCAAGTCGCGCCACGAGCCGCGTGAAACGTACAGACGATCGAGGGCGCGGAGCGCCTTCAGATCATCCGGTGCCTGGCCGAGGATCTCGATGTAGGTCGCGATCGCCTCGTCCTGGTTGCTCAGCATCTCCTCGTGGAGCGAGGCGATGCGGAACAGGAAGTCGAGTCGCTCGTCGGGCTCGTTCGCGATGTCGACGCGGCGACGATAGACCTCGAGCAGCTCGGGGAACTTCTCGTCGCGCGTGAAGATCGACTCGAGCGCCGCGAGTGCGCCGAGATCGTCTTGCTCGATCGTCAGGGCACGGCGGAAGAACTCGACGGCCTTGTCGCTCTGGTTGAGGCGATCCTCGTACGACCGCGCGACCTTGGTGGCGAGCTCGTGGGCCAGCCGCTGGTCGAGGACGATCGAATTGGGTCCCGAACCCGACTCGAGCCCGGCTTCGTAGAGCTGGACCAACTTGGTCCAGCCGTCATCGATCAACGGAGCGAGCGCCTCGAGCTGGTCCTTCGCCGCTTCGGTGGACGGATCTCCCCTGAACGCACGCGCATACGCATCGAAGGCCTTGGTGGCGTCGAGCAACTTGGTGCGCTGGAGCTCGCCGATGCGAAGGAGCAGCGACGTCTTGCGTAGCAGATCCTTCTCGCTCGCGAGCTGGATCTCGTGGACGCCGACGAGCGGCCCCCACTCGCCGAGCTGTTCGTAGATCGGCTCGAGGATGCTCGCGACGGTGAGCTGCTGGGCATCCCCATCCGCGAGGTGGAGCTCGAGCGCCTTGCGGCCGCGCTCGTGCGACGGCACGACATCGAGGATGTCGCGATACGCATCGATCGCACCCGTGACGTCCGAGAGGTGCTGTTCCTTGACCTGACCGAGCCGGTACTTGAGCTCGGCGTGGCCATCCTTGTCCTCGTCCGGCCCGACGATCGTCAGCTGACGACCGAGGATGTCCGCGAGGTCCTTCCACCGGCTGTTCCGGAGGTAGACGCGATCGAGGCTGCGCAACGCGGTCGGCTCGTCGCCAGCGGCGTCGAGGATCGCCTGGTACGCGGCGACCGCCTTGGTGTCGTCCTTGACCTCGTCCTCGTAGAGCTGACCGATCTTGCTCTGGATCGCGATCCGCTCGTCCCCGTCGTTCGACAGGTCGAGCTTCTTCGAGTAGATGCCGAGCAGATCTTCGTAGCGCTGCTTGCCGAGGTAGAGCCGCTCTAACGCATCGAGTGCGTGCTCGTTACCGGCGTCGAGCTCGAGGATGGATCGGTTCATCTCGAGCGCGCGATCGGAGTCGCCCTGCTCTTTCTCGATGACGCGCGCCATCACCAGCATCAACGGCAGGGCATCCGCCTTGTGCCCGAACTTGGGCAGCGCGGCGTTGTACGAATCGACGAGCGTGTTCCAGGCACCGGTCTCGGCGGCGAGCCGCTCGATCTCGGCGCGGATCGACTCCGCCTCGTGATCCTCGGTCTGCGCCTTGATCCACCAGCCGAACGCAGCGCCCTTGTCGCGCAGCTTCTCTTCACTGTAGTGCGCGAGCTTCTGCATCCGCTCCTGGCGGACGTTCTGCTCCTCGGTCGGCGTGGCACGCAGCTGGATCTCGAGCACGCGGACGAGCGCACGCGGATCTCTCCCTCCCTCGTAGAGTGGGATCAGCGCTTCGGCTGCTTCGAGGTTGTTCTCGTCGAGCGTCAGCACCTTCTCGAACGCGCGCATGGCGCGGTCGGCCTTCGCGATCACGTCGCGATAGAGCACCGCGATCTTCATCGCGAGGCTGAGCCGGAACTTCTCGTCCCCGGCTTCGACCTCGCGCTCGAGGACGCGGATGTACTCGTCGATCTTGTTGCGCGAGCTGTAGAACTGCTCGAGGTCTTCCCAGCGACCTTCCGAGACGTACAGCTTCTTCAGCGCATCCTGTGCGCGACGGTTGTTCTCGTCGATCGCGAGCAGCCGCTGCCAGGCTTCGATCGCCTTCGCACTGTCCTCGACCTTCTCCGTATAGAGGAGACCGAGGCGCTGCAGCGCATCGGCGCGGGTCTTGTCGTCGCTCGCGGCGTCGGCTTGACGCTTCGCGATGTCGGCGAGCTTGTCCCACTCCTTGTTGCGCTCGTACAGCTTGCCGAGCTCGGACAGCGCTTCTTCGTGCGCCGGCTCGTACTGCAGAACCTTCTCCCACCAGTAGGTGGTGATCTCGGGCTTCTTGACCTTGGTGGCGGCCATCTTCGCCACCTCGATCACTTTCGCCCCGCGCTCGTGCTCCGAGGAGCGGTTGACCTCGCTCTCCTTGAGCTTGATCAACTTCTCCCAGTCGCGGCGCTTCTCGTAGACGGCGAGCAAGTGCTCGATCGCCTTGTCGTTGTCTTGATCGAGCTCGAGCACGCGCTCGAAGGCTTTGATCGCCTCGGCCTGGTTCGAGAACCGCTCGAGGTAGAGGTTCGCGACCTGTAGATAGATCTCGACCTTGCCCTCCGTGCCGTCCGTCTTGTCGGCCTTCTCGGAGAGGACCTTGACGAGATCCGGCCAGCGCTTCTTGCTCTCGTAGAGCGAGCCGAGCCGATCGTAGATCTCGAGACGTGTGGGATCCGCCTGGATCGCCGCGTTGAGCGCAGCAATGATCTGGTTGTCATTGTTGAGCTTGCCGTAGACCTCGGCGAGCTCGAGCTGGATCTCCGCCTGGGCGGCACCCGGTGGGGTGGCCTTCGAGGCTTCGTCCTTCAATGCATCGGCGAGCCCTGCCCATGCCGCGTTGCCGCGGAGTACGCGCGCGAGCTCGCGCCGCGCTTCCTTGCTCTGCGGATTCTTCGCGACGACTTCTTTCCATGCAGCGACGCCCTTGTCGTTGCCACCTTCGGCGGTACGCGCGAACTCCATCGCGGCACCGAGGTCTGCCGGCAGCGGCGCCTGGGTCGACGACTTCGCACGCGGAGCTTCTGTCGGCGACTTCGCGCGCGGCTGGGCCGAGCCGTGCTTCTCACTCTCGACCTTGTCCGCTGCTAGCCGACGCTCGGCGTTGTCAGCCGCTTCCTTGTCGGCAGCTTCCTTGTCAGCAGCTTCCTTGTCGGCGAGCGCTTGTGCGGCCACAGCCTTGGCATCGCCATCGGCCTTCGCGTGCTCTGTCTTGTCGTCGGCATCGGCGTCGGCCTTCACCTGCGCCTGACGATCCTCCTCGTCGGCTTGCGCCTTCGCCTGACGATCTTCCTCGTCGCGCTTCGCCTGCGCGGTGCGCTCGGAATCTTCACGCTCGGCGCGATCGGCGCGGTCCGCGGCGTCCTTCGCCGCCGATGCACGCTCGGCCGCTTCACGCGCGGCTTCTTCGGAGGCTTCTTCCGCGGCGACACGCGCTGCGGATCCGTCCTCGATATCGGCGAGGACCGGCATCGTGGGCAGCGAGCCCGCTGCGCTCGCCGAATCCTCGATCGACGGTTCGAGACCAACGGCCGCGATGAAGTCCTGGACGTGCGGGTTCTGCGCTTCGACGCTCGCCGCGACGCCGAAGAATCGGCGCGCACGCGGGATGTCGTTGAGCTTGTCGAACGCGATGTGGCCGCCCTGAACGGCGACGTACAGCTTGTCTTCACCGGACAGCCGGCCGAGGATCGCGTCGGCGATATCGAGTAGTTCTGCCCACTCGTTGCGCTCACCCATCACCTGGCTGAGCAGCGTGAACGCCGCGACCACCGATCGCATCGAGCCGGCACCGTTGCTTGCCGTAGCTCGCATCGCGGAGTCGAAGAACTTCGCGCCGCGATCGCGATCCTTGAATCGCTGGACCCACTCGAGTCCGAAAATCCGCAGCGCCTCGATCTTCTTTTCGTGATCGGGTGCGCGCTCGGCGCGAAGGCGGTGGTGCGCTTCGATGTCGTCCCACCGGTTTGCGTTGGCGAGCAGCGTCTCGTAGATGAAGTTCGCGCTCGGCTCGTCGATGTCCTTCGCGAGGATCTGCTTGAGCACTTCCTCGAGCCGCTCGTCTTCAGCCGCTTCGATCTTGAGGATGCGTGCGGCGCGCACCAAGGTGCGAATCGCGAGTGCGTCCTCGAGCTTCTCGGCCTTCTCGATCGCGTCGTCGACGGTGTCCGTCCAAAACTCGGGATCGTAATCGAGCGCGCGCAGGGCATCTTGCACACGCACCGAGTCCGGCGACTTCTCGAGCGCCTTCGAAAGGACGGCTTGCGCCTTGTCCTTTTGCCCGTTGTCGAGAAGTGCCTCGCCGACGATTCGCGCGAGATCGATCGCGGCGGCGGGGGAGCGAAGCTCCATCTCGCCGAGCTTCGCGACCATCTCGAAGCGACCGATCTCACCGTACACTTCGCGCGCGCGCGACAGTGCCTTGAGATTGTCGGGATGGAGCTTCCAGGCGCGCTGATACAAGCTCAGCGCTTTCTCTCGCTCGGGAATCACGTCCTCGACGAGTGCGGCCAGCTCGAACAGTCGCTCTGACTGTTCGGGTTTGCTGCCCGAAGCCTCCAGTTCCTTCTCTAGATCATCAATCGTCGCCGCCCAATCACGTGAGCGACGCAGCCGTTCCCGAAGCAAAGTACGCGTATCCATCTGCGGTCTATCCTCCCGCAAACCAAAAGAAATCCCCGCCCTAACCCGTTGAGAGCTTTGTATCACGGTCGCTTACACGAGCGGGGCAAGCTGCCACCCCTATTTTTGCAGGGATGTTCTCGGAGTTCCCCGCGAACGCATCGAGAGGCGGAGACCGGGCGCAGGATCGTGTCCGCCACCGTCGCGCGGGCCTCCACAGCATCCACAGACAGGTCCAAGCCCCTGCACCGTGCCTGACGCTACGCGATCGCCTCGCCATGTAAGGCGATCTCCTGAAGATCGTCGGACCGAATTCGGCGGACTGCTTTCCGCTGCATCCGATCAATAGGGCGTTGTCGAGTGCTGCCAATTTCGGCAGCACTCACCAGGCGGTTACTTCTTGCCGCCCTTTTTGTCTTCTTCGGCCTTCTTCACGAGATCTGCCGGCGACATCTTCTGACCCGGCGTTCCGCCCGCCGCGCCGGCCGACTTCGCCGCCATGTCCATCAACATGCGCGACGCCTGCTGCTTGAAGAACTCGACCGACGCCCCGCCGGCTTTGCTGAACTCTTCGAGGTCGCGCTTGCTCTTCGCGTACGACTCCGAGCGCGCCGACTCGCTCGACGCTGCCGACCCCTTGCGGTAGTAGGCCTGACCGCGGGCGAACTTCGCCTTGTGGTTGTCTTTCTTCGACTCGAGCGCCTTGTCGAACGCTTCGATCGCCTTGTCGTCGTTGCGCTTGTCGTCGAAGCCCATGCCGACTTCGAACCAGATGTCGCTCTTCTCGGTCTCACCGGGGATCACGAGCGCGCCTTGCTGCGCGACGGCGATCGCCTGATCCGTGTAGTCCCACGCGCGATAGAGCTCGCACAGCGCGATCCACGGCGCCGGCTCGGTCGGCCCGAACGCGAGCGCGGCGGAGAACGCATCGGCCGACTCCTTGGTGCGACCCGCGTAGCGGTGGATGTTGCCGATCAGATAGTGGGCGCGCCACAGCTCGGGCGTCAGCTTGATCGCCTGCTGCAGGTGCTGCAGCGGCTTCTCGAAGTTGGTGGTCGACAGCTCGGGCTCGACCTCTTCGATCTTCTTGTTCTCCTTGCGGGCCTGATCTTCTTTGGCCTGCTGGATCGCCTTCTCGTACAGCGCGCGGCCGTACATCAGCTGGTACATCGAGATCTCGGGCTCGAGCGAGACTGCCTGCGCGGCAGCATCGGCGGCCTTGCCCCACTCACGACGCTGCGAGTACGCGGCCGACAGGCCGTACCAAGCGGTGTGGTTGTCTTTCCACTTGTCGGTCGCCTTGGTGTAGCGCTCGATCGCGGTGTCCCACTGCTTCTGGCCGTACGCC
>JBBQJJ010000206.1:0-15098 GCA_038325805.1 Haliangiales bacterium | reverse complement strand
GACGGGCTCGACGCCTCGCTGCGACTCCTCGGCATCGACGCCGAGGAGACGTTCAAGAACGAAGCGGATCGCCGCGCCGTCGAGACCGACTGGGAGGGCTACCTCAAGGCCAAGCGCGGCACGAGCAAGCGCCCGGTCAAGCTCGCCTCGCCGCTCGGTGAGCAGGCGAAGACCTGGGGCAAGCAGTTCTTCGACGGCATCGAGAAGGTCCGCATCGAGCGCGATCACCCCGCCGAGATCCGCGACGTCTACAACCGCTACCTCGCGTATGTCGTCGCCAACAAGAATGGCAAGCTGCTCGTCTTCAACGTCGAGCTGGTGCGCGCTGGACTGTCGCCGTACTTCCCGAAGTACGGCAACTCGCGCCGGTACCACGCGGACTTCATCAAGGCGCAGGACGAGGCCAAGGCCGCGCAGCGCGGGATCTGGGCGCCAGGTGGCAGGCATGCTCCCGACTACGCCGAGCGCGAAGCGTGGTGGTCGGCACGCGGCAACTTCGTCGACGAGTTCCGCAAGGAGGGCGAGGGCAAGTCCAACTACATCGACATCACCCACTGGGATTCGCTGAAGAACATCGAGGACCACATCGGCAAAGAGGTGAAGATCCTCGGCACCGTGCAGGACGTCTCGACCGGCACCAAGGGTCCCGCACGTGTCGAGCTCGCCCGCTCCCGCAGTAGTGGGTTTCCGCTGATCTTCTTCGACCGCGACGTGCTCGGCACCTCCGGCCTCTACGAGTGGAAAGGCGAGTACATCGTCGTCACCGGGACGCCGACCTTCTACACGAACAAGAAGTCCGGCAAGAAGCAGCTACAGATCCAGATCGACCGTGCGAGCCAGATCAAGCTCTCCCCTGTCCCGGGCCTGATCGCGCCGATGGTGCCTACTGTCACCAACCATCCGTGACTGTTGGCACGTAGGGTTTCGAGCGGGCTCAGATTTTTCGTCGCCGGAGCACGGTCGTCACGCACCTGACCCTGTGGTCGTGCGAACGTAGCCAGATGACGCGTCGACTCGTCGTTCTAGTAGCCTTGGGTGCGTGTGGCCCGTCGGAGGGCAAGCAGGGCGAGTGCAAAGATTCGCTCGTGGTCGGCGACCTGGTGATCACCGAGGTGTTCGCCGACTTCAAGGCGCAGGTCGGCGGCTCGGGCGCGGACGAGGGCAAGGAGTGGTTCGAGATCTACAACGCGACCGATCGCCCGATCGAGCTCGAGGGCATGCGCGTCGATCACAGCCGCCCCGACGGCTCCAAGCTGAAGTCCCACGTGATGGCGGCGGTCACGATCGCACCCGGCCAGTACTTCACGCTCGGCAACGCGACGCCGGATCTGGTCCCCGCGTACATCGACTACGGCTACAGCGCCGACCTCGGCGACATGTTCAACAGCGACGGCGGCCGACTCGCGCTGTCGTGTGGCGACACCGAGATCGACGCCAGCGACTACGACTCGGTGAAGGAAGGCCGCTCGCGCCAGCTCACCGCGTCGACGTTCCCCGACTACACCCTCAACGATGATCTCGCCAACTGGTGCGAAGGCGTCGATACCGAGTTCGAGGCCGGCAACTTCGGCACCCCGGGATCGGACAACGACTGCACGCCGGTGATCGCAGGCGCTTGCACCGAAGGTGGGGTGTCGCGCCCGGCAACTCCGCCGATGCCAGGCCAGCTCGTGATCACCGAGATGATGCCGAACCCCGACGGGACCTCCGACACCACCGCGGAGTGGTTCGAGGTCAAGGCGCTCGCCGATATCGATCTCAACGGCATCGGTCTCGATCGCATCGACGACACCGCCGCTCCGAAGGTGATCGAGTCCGCCGAGTGCCTCCACCTCAACGCCGGCGAGTCCGGACTGTTCGTGAAGAGCACCGACGCGGGGATGAACGGCAGCCTGCCGCCGGCCGCGATCAAGGGCGTGTTCACGTTCTCGCTCGTCGACGGCAGCGTCGCGGAGCCGACCGGCATCTCGGTGCTGTTCGGCACGACCGTGATCGATACCGTGACCTGGACGGATGCGACCGCCGGGAAGTCGATCTCGCTCGACCCGAGCTCCGAGGATCCGATCGCGAACGACAGCGAATCGGCGTTCTGCCCTGGCACCACCGTCTACTTCACCAACACCACGACCAACAAGACCGACTCGGGCACGCCGGGTGCAGACAACACGACGTGCCCGGTGGTGGTGCAGCCCGGTCAGTGCGACGACGGCGTCACGATCCGCGCGATCGTTCCACCGACGGCAGGCAACCTGGTGATCACCGAGCTGATGCCGAAGCCGCTCGTCGGCAATAGCGGCGGCGCGGAGTGGTTCGAGGTCACCAACACCGGTGGTGCGCCGTTCGACTTGATCGGGCTCGGCCTCGATCGCGCGGCCGACACTCGCAAGCCCGACGTGATCGGCGGCAGCGAGTGCCGCTCGCTCGCGCCCGGTGCCTTCGCGGTGTTCGCGCGGTCGGCGGTTCCCGCGAGCAACGGCGGCATCGAGAATGTCACCGCCACATTCGGGTTCAGCATGGTCGACAGCAACGGCAACGCTCAGATCGTCGATCCCGCGACCTGCGACGTGGTCGCGCCGTTCACCTGCACGACCGTCTTCGATCGCGTCGACTGGGCATCGACCTCGGGCACGACCCAGATCCCGCGTGCCGGCATCTCCGCCCAGCTGCGCAGCGATCAATTCACGGCCACCGCGAACGACGCCACGCCCACGAACTACTGCGCCGGCAGCGCCCCCTACGGCACCGACGGCAACCTCGGCACCCCGGGCACTGCGGACGCCGCCTGCCCTCCATGAGAGCCCTGCTCGTCATCCCGCTGCTCGCCGCGTGTGGTGGCAGCGGCGGCTCGGAGTGTGGCGTCACCGAGGCCACGGTGGCGCGGATCGTCGACGGCGATACCATCGAGCTCGATAACGGCGTCAAGATCCGCTACCTGATGGTCAACACGCCCGAGACCACCGGCGGCAAGAACGAGTGCTACGGCGAAAACGCCGTGCAGTTCAACACCGACCTGGTGGCCGGCAAGAGGATCCAGCTCGACTACGACGTCCAGTGCAAGGACATGTTCGGTCGCACGCTCGCGTACGTCACCGTCGATGGCACCGAGGTCAACACCGAGCTGGTCAAGCGCGGCTTCGCCTGCGTGCTGCACATCCCGCCGAACGGCAATGATCGCGCGGACGAGTTCGAGGCGCTCGAGGACGAAGCGAAGGCCGAGAACCGTGGGCTCTGGGGTCAGTGCGACCCGATCCCCTGCAACTAGCGTGGGGTCACGCTCCTGGGTCTCAACCAGTCGAGATCTAAGGCCGTCTGCGGCAAAACGTACAAACCCGCTAGAACCGCTCGAATCGGCGATTGCGGCCACTCTGCGTGGGTTTGTACGCTTTGCCGCAGACGGCCATCAATTCCGCGATGTTGGAGGGGTGGAGCGTGACCCCGATCTGGAATCAGGGAATCGGCGGCGGATCGGCGTGGACGACGAGCACGCTGCACGGCGCGTGACGGACCACGTTCTCCGCGACGGAGCCGAGCAGGAGCCGCCGCACGCCGCGATGACCGTGTGCACCGATCGCGATCAGATCGTGACCGGCCTGGGTCGCCGTCTCGGTGATCGTCTGTGCCGGCGCGCCCTGTACGAGCTCGACGTGGATCGTCCGACCCGCGGCAGCGTGCTCGGCGACCAGCTTGTTGGCCTGACCTTGCGCACCTGCGACGACGGCATCGCGCACCGACGACCACGGGAACCGCGCTTGCCCGAGCAGCGTGGCGCCCCACGAGCCGGCCGGCAGCTGCCACGCGTGCACGACGTCGAGCTTGGCATCGGGTGCACAGATGCGAGCCGCGTGTCGGATGGCCTTGTTCGACTGCGGATCGAAGTCGGTGGCGATCAGCGGCTTGGCGTACGGCTGCGTGCCTGACCCGCGCACGACAAGCACGTCGCAGACGGCGTGGCGGATCGTCGATGCGGCGACCGAGCCGAGCAGGAACCGCGAGAGCCCGGTGTGTCCGTGCGTGCCGACGACGATCAGCTCGGCCTTGAGCTCGACGGCGACCGCGGCGAGCAGCTCGTCGGCGGGCCCGACCCGGCTGATCAGCTCGGTGGTCACACCCTTGGCCTCGATCGCCGCGAGCTTGTCGGCGAGCCGGAGCGCCTCCTCCGATCTCACCGCACCGGAGACCTCGCCGAGCATCTGCAGCATCGCGCTGTCGCCAGCTTCGGACTTCATCTCGTCGTTCGCTTGGGCGTGAACGACGACGAGCCTCGCGTGGTGTTGTAGTGCGAGCGCGCAGGCGCGATCGAGGGCGAGCTCGGCAGGCTCGGAGAGATCGCAGCCGGCGATGATCGTGGTCAGGGTCATTCGGGTCGGGTTCCGCAAGACGTCGACGTGGGCGACATCGGTCACAGCCGCGCTTCGTAGGTCAGCCAGAACTGGAGCTCGGGATTCGGCTCGCGTGCGAGCGTGCTCGCGCGATCGTCGAGATAGAACTTCGCATCGGCGCGCACGCGAACCGTGTCCTTCTTGCGGACCTTGAACGCGGCATCGATCAGCGTCGACAGCGAGGTCTCGAGCTTGAGGTCATCACCGAACGCCTCGTCGAGGTAGCGCGCGCGTGCGCGGATCCGCACGAGCTTGTTGGGCACCCAGTTGACGATGGCCCAGCCCGAGAGATCCTGCCGGAACGAGGTATCCGAGATCGACGGATCGTCGATCAGCTCGTGTTGGACGAGCGCGGTGAGCTTCCACTGCCGGCTGTGCTGGTAGGCGATGCGCCCGACCGTGGTCAGCTTGCGACCGCTACACGGGATCGGCTCGCCGTTCTCGTCCTCCTCGACGGAGACCTCGAAGCACTGGCCGTTGCCACCCGCCCGCAGGTCCTTGTCCTGGAAGCGCAGCCACAGCCCGAGCCGGATCTCCTCGGTGGTGCGGACGTCGCCGCGCACGTAGGTATCGAGCTTCGGCAACGCGCGCCCGAGGTTCTCCTCGGCACGCTCCGACGGGTTCTCCCAGACATCGAGCAGCGCGCGGAGGCTGTAGAGCTTCGTCGTCTTGTAGTAGCGGAGGCGAACACCGAGCTCGTCGCGAGCGCGTTGGCCGTCGAGCTCGTCGGGCTGCGAGATCGGGCGCGCGAACGGGTTCAAGAAGTTCTTGTCGTAGTAGCGGAACACCGCCTCGAGCTCTTCCTTCTTCTTCGTCGCGGTGACGCGCACGATCGCCGCGGGACCGCCACCCGCCAGCGACGAGGTGGGATCGCTGTTGTCGGCGAGCGCATCACCTCGGTAGCTGAACGCCGCCTCGCCGAAGATATCGAGCCAGTTGCGGCCGAACGAGAAGTTCGCTCCCGCAGCGCCGAACCGACGCCCCGTCGGGATCCGCGACCACTCCTGCGTGTCGAGCTCGAGCCCCTTCACGAGGTTGGTCTCGGTAGCGCCGTACGCGGTCAGCCCGACGGAGTTGCGGCGATCCGCGTAGTAGCCGACGTTGACGCCGGCGACACGCTCCTGGAACACGTCGGGCAGCGTGACGAACGAGAACCGTCCCGTCGACGTCAGCAGATCGCCATCGGGGCGGACGAACACCGTCGGGGCCGAGCAGTCGCCGTTGGCGTCGTCGCTCGGATCGATGCAGCGCGAGCGATCGACGAGCTCGTACTGATAGACGTACCGGTTCTGCACGCTGGCCCACACGAAGCCTTGCAGCCAGCCCGAACCACCGAGCATCAACTTCTTGAAGCCCGCGCCGACGCCGAACAGCCCATCGCGCCAGTTGTAGTCGGGCGTGACGTAGAGATCTGCGTCCGGGTTGGTATCCGGATCGCACGGCGAGGTCGCGAGCTCGCCGGCCGACTGCCGGCAGGACCGCACGAAGTCGGTCCCGAAGAACACGTCGTCGTCGAAGTACAGGCCGTTCGGCGTGTAGCGGCCCGAGGTGTCGAACACCAGGCGCTGGCCGAAGCCCGCCTTGTACGTGCCGGCGACCAGGGTGCCTTCATCGGTCTCGTACTTGACGAACGCCTTGGGCAACACGAAGCGCTTGCTCTGCGGATCCACGATCAGCGCATCGCGATTGGGGTCGTATTGCGGCGCGCCGACGTCGAGGCGCGTCAGCGAGGCGGCGATGCCGAACTGGAGGTGTTTGAGCGTGGTGAACCGTGCGCGGAGCAGGAACGGTGGAGCGATGTTGTCTCGGGGTGAGAACCGCGTCTGGAGCCGTGCGAAGCCCTTGACGTTGTAGCGGTCGGGGGCGGCGCCGACCTCGATGAACGCCGCGATCGCGTAGAGCTTGTCCTCGGACAACACGTTCGCCTTGACGAGCTGCGCCGGATCCTTGATCCGCTCTTTGTCGCGAAACCGGATGATCGAGTCGACGTCGTCGTACGTCAGGTTCGGGAGCGTGTAGAGCGTGGCGCGGTCGGCCTCGTTGAGGTCGATGCCGGCGTTCAGGAGGTTGAGCAGCTCCTCGAACGTGTCCTGGGTGATATCCCCCGCGGCGAACAGATCCTCGAGGTCCGCCTGATCGCTGACGTCGACGAACGTCTCGTACGGCGTCGCCTGCGCGAGCCGCGGAGTGGCGATCGCGAGAGAAAGTGCGACGACCACCCGACGCATGGCCGTTACGCTAACACGCCCTTGTTGCTACTCGATGAACGTCCCGCCCAAACCGGCGCCGTCGTCGCAGAAGTTTTCAGGTGCCTTCGCGTAGTAGGCGCGCTGGAACTGCGCGATCGCGGGTAGATCGACACAGGTCGCGGTGTACGTCACGCCCCACGCGACCGCCGCGAACGGGAGGTCCTCGGGCAGCTGCGGATCCGCGACGACCAGGGCGCGGTTCCGAACCGGGGCGACACACGCCGGATCGTCGGGAAAGCCGCGGACAGCATCCTCGAGCTGTGCCACCTCGGCGGGGCAGTCCTCGCAGCGGTGGAGCAACACGATCGCGCCGTGCTCGGCGTTGTGCAGCCAGAACCCGCGCTCGAGGGCGTCGTACGACCGGTCGTACTTGGCCCAGATCCCGAAGTGCGACCCGCTCGCAGGCGGGTTGGTCGAGAACTCGAGGATCGAGCCCTGGGCGACGTGCAGACCTGGTTCCTCGTCGAGGATATCGACGGCGCCGCACGTGCCGAGATCGTAGTGGAGCTCGCGCGGCCCGAGGCCTTCGCCACACGCGGCGAGCACGCACAACATCGCGAGGCGCACCATCGCCCGAGAGCCTACAGCACCCGGTGTATAGAGGGCGGATGAAGCTTCAGGTGCTCGTGGTGGCCGTCACTGCGTGTGGCGGCGGTAGTCGTGGCCCGACGGCGAACACGCCCCGTAGCAACGGACCGAAGGCGATCTACGCGCCGCTGTTCGTCAAGGGCGCGTCGTGGTCGTTCTCCGCCGAGACCAAGACCACACCGCCGATCGACATGGGTCCGCCGACCGCCGAGACCAAGCCCGACATCACGTGCACGGTCTCGGATGTTCACGAGATGCCCGGGAAGGCCGGTCCGGTCTCGATGGCGACGGTCGCCTGCACCGCGGGCACCGACACCTCGCCGACGGGCAACCAGCCGCCCGCCGGGATCTACGCCTCGTCCGAGGCGGGGTTGTGGTGGTTCGGTCCCGACGACCCCAAGGCGCACGACAAGGCGATGGCGCTCGACCCCAACGAGCTCGTGATCCCCGCGATCGCCGCCGCGCACAAGTACGAGGGCAAGAGCGCCGACGGCATCGAGTCGTGGCTGTACGAGACCAAGCAAGAAGGCGAGCTGTGGTGCGGCTACTACTCGAGCGCCGCCGGCGACGAGGGTGGCTGGGGCATCTGCTTCGACGCGACCGGGGTGGTCAAGGCCAGCCACTTCCAGGCTGGCGCGACCACGCAAGAGACGTTCTACAAGCGGAAGTGACCGACCAGCACGCCGCTATTGACTCACCGTCAACAGTCGTCGAGATCCTGTCTGCGACTCGCTCGCGAGCTAGGCAACTCACGGAGAGACAGCTCGGTGGCCTGCGTGTTCCGCAGTCACCTGCGAGGTTCGCAGGGCGAGACGCGATGTGATCCCAGTGATCTCGCACGGCAAGGAGAGGCATGTCGCTTGCTGTAAGGAAGCAGCATGGGACTCGAACCTGGACACGTGTTCGCCGGTCGCTACGAGATCGTCGGGTTGCTCGGTAGGGGCGGGATGGGCAGCGTGTATCGCGCGATCCATCGGGAGCTCCGCCGCGAGGTCGCGCTCAAGGTCCTCGACGCACCGCTGCTCATCGAGGGCCAGCTCGACGACGGCGCCGCGCGGTTCGAGCGCGAGGCTCGCGCGATCGCGAAGCTCGACCACCCGAACATCGTGCGGATCTCCGACTACGGGCGGACCCGCAAGCACCAGTTCATCGCGATGCAGCTCCTCGACGGCCCGACGCTCGGCAAGCAGCTGCGCGACACGCCGTGCCTGTCCCCGAGCCGCGCCGTGCAGATCACGCGGCAGCTCCTCACGGCGCTCTCGCATGCCCACGCGTGCGGCATCCTGCATCGCGATCTCAAGCCCGATAACGTCATCCTGATCGGCGCCGATGACGACGCCCATCCCGCGCTGCGGGTGATGTTGATCGACTTCGGCCTCGCGCACGTGCGCGATGAAGCTGCCCTCACCGCGCGCGGCGCCTGCGTCGGCTCACCGAGCTATCTGTCTCCCGAGCGGCTCGACGGTGTCACGCCCGATGTTCGCGCGGACCTCTACGCCGTCGGTGTGATGCTCTACGAGATGCTCGCCGGACGGCGCCCGTACATCGGCGATTCGATCGGCGAGATCCTCCTCGCGTGCCGCACGCAACCCGCGCGACCACTGCGCGCCTGTCGGCACGACGTGTCGCGTGCGCTCGAGGCGTTCGTGGTGCGGGCGATGTCGAAGGATCCGGAACGCCGGTTCCAGACCGCCGACGAGATGCTCCAGGGGCTCGAGGACCTCTCGCTGTTCGAGCAGGTCCAGGCCTCGGCCGGAGCGGCCGTCATCGAAGATGCTGCGGAGACGTGCCTCGAGCTTCCACTCAGCGAGCCGTCGAGGTGGTGGTGGTCGAAGATGTGGTCGTGGCTACGGTTCGGTCGGTGGCGGTGGCGAGAGCTCTCGAGCTCTCAGATCTAAGACTCCGCCAGATCCAGCGGGTGCTAGCTGCCGCCCTCGAGGGTCAGCGCCGCGATCTTGCCCTCTTCTTTTTGCGCGTCGTCGGCGCCCGGAAGCGGCTTCTTCTGCTCGGTGATGTTCGGCCAGGGCTCGACACCCGCGAGCTGCGCCTTGAGCGCCTCCGGCCAGCTCGCCGCATCGATCTCGTCGGGCTTCTTGACGCCGGTCACGACGGCGTTGATGTCCTTGAACACGGCCCACTTGCTGGGCAGCTCGGACTCCTCGAAGATCGCGGTGGTCGGGCACTCGGGCTCGCACGCGCCGCAGTCGATGCACTCGTCGGGGTTGATGGCGATCGAGTTCTTACCCTCGTAAAAGCAATCCACCGGGCAGACCGCAACGCAGTCGGTGTACTTGCACTTCACGCATGGATCAGCAACGACGTATGCCATGCCCGTGATCTAGCCATATCTGCCGATTTGTCGCGAGCAGACAGCAGCAGATTTTCCGGTACATTGCGCCGCATGACGCGTCTGTACCTGCTCGCCTTGGTCGTGGTCGTGGCCTGCCAGAGCAGCGAAAAGGCGACGCCTGGGACAGCAGTCGACGCAGCCTACAAGGCCGATATCGAGGCGTTGTGCGACGTGGTCAATCGGTCAGGGACGGCCGATGTCGATCCCGGTGATCGGACGATGAAGATCGCCACCTGGCTCGGCACCCAGCTGAAGACCCAGGACGCCCGGAGGTTCCTCTCCAAGATCCGGCCGATCAAGGGCCCGGCGAAGGGCGAGGCAATCGAGGCCGAAGCCAAGCGGCTCGGCATCACCACCTGCCCGCTCGCCGACGAGTGGCGCGCGGCGCCGGCGCCGGCGAAGTAATCAGCTCGCGATGTCCGCGCTGTCGGTCTCGGCCGCAGCGGGGTGGATCTTGAAGCGCTTCTCGAGCAACGCGTGCAGGGCGTAGAGGATCGGTGTCACCGAGATCGCGATCGTCAGCTTGATGACGTAGCTGGTGATCACGAGATCGACGTAGTCGCCGAACGCCATCTTCGGGAGCCAGACCATCGCGCTGATCACGATCGTATCGATCAGCTGCGAGACCGCCGTCGAGCCCGTCGCGCGTAGCCACAGGTAGCGCTCGCCGGTCAGCTTCTTGAACAAGAAGAACACCGTGATGTCGATATAGTTGCCGATCAGGAACGCGAACATCGACGACACCTGGATCCACATCGCCTGCGAGAACACCGTGTCGAAGACGGAAGGCGTGACGCCGTCCCACGTCGGTTCCGCCGTCATCTTCGCCCAGCCGAGTTGTCCCGCGATCGCGATGATCCCCACGGTCATGCCGACCATGAAGAAGGCGAGCAACGTCACGCGGCGCGCGACCGTGCGTCCGTAGAACTCGTTGAGGATGTCGGTGAGGATGAACGTGACCGGAAACGCGAGCTGACCCGCGGAGAACGGCCACTCCTTCCCGAACAGGGTGACAGCGGTGACCTTTCCGCCGATCAGATCACCCACGATCAAACACGTCATGAAGATCGCAACCAGCGTCACGAATAACGTCAGGCGAGCGTCGAGCTTCACGGGTGAGGACAATCGCACAGGATCCAGAGGTTGTGCCGGCGTGCAGAGCCTGCGACGATCGGCGCCGATGCGGTTGGTTGCTTGCAGCATGCTGCTCGCGGGGTGCAACTCGATCTTCGGGTTGAACGACAACGCGAAGGTCGCGGAGCCCGGCGACGGCCCAGTCCTCGTCGACGGCAAGCTCGACACGTTCCAGCTCCGCTATCTCCAAGCGGATACCAAGATCGTGTCGCCGAGCATCGTCAACGAACCTGCCGAGGTCGCGGCGATCGGCATGGTGGACCTGACCTCGGTGAAGGTCGGCACGCTCGACGGCGAGCTGTTCGAAGCGCCGTACGACAACATGAGCGGCGAGGTCGGGATCCCGCTCGCGAACCTCACCGAAGCGCCGTGGCGCGTCCGGTACACGGTCGCCGGCGTCGAGCATCAGGTGCAGTGGCAACCGGAGCTGGTCGACGCGAAGATCGCCCTACCATTCATCGGCCGGCTGGACCCGCCGCCTCCACCCGCGGACAGCGGCTACGACATCAAGCCCACGGGCGCGACGGCACCACCGATCGGTGGGTTCAACAACGCGCGCGTGTTCACCACCGGCGTGTTCCTCGACATGCGCGTGGGAGCGAGCCCGAGCAACACCACGATCCCGTTACCGACGACGACGGCGTTCCGTGCGCTCGGCTCGCCAGTCCCCGGTGCCGGTGATGCCGCCGTGCTCGTCAACTACGCGGCTGCGTTCTCGGGCACGTTCCCAGATTGCGCGGCGCGCGTGAACGGCTACGCGCATTTCCTCGTGCCCGAGCTGCTGGCGGGTACCAAGGTGCCCCCGGTCAATCCGCAAACTCAACAACCTCAGCAACCGGCGTGGATCACCGCGGGATTGGTCACGCAGACCTTCACCGTGAAGAACGCCGGTGCGGTCGTCCAGGCGCGGCTGCTCGGCGCGCTCGGCTCGCGCGCGAGTGGGCAGGTCCCGATGACCGTGATCGAGCATGGCGTCACCGCGAGCGTGAATGTTCCAGGCGTGGTGGTCGAGCGTCCGGTCACCTCGGGAGCCAGCACGCTGGCCGTGCCGGGTCCGCACATGCTGATGCTGTCGCAGTGCAACCTGGGCGCTGATGACAGCGCGTTCATCGTGCCGAACGAGATCAAGAAGTTCCCTCAGGTCACGCATGGCCTCCTGGCAGAGGCGCGCATCGTCGACGGTGCGACGCTGGTGTCGAGCGTGGTCAGCGTCGTGAAGCCGATCGGGACCACGTCGGAGATCGATCTGCGCGCGCCCCTCGCCATCGATCCGATCACGCTGACGGCGGTCGATTCCACGGTGACGTCGCTGTCCGGTGACACGGACGGCGTGGCGCTGTTCTCGGTCGCGGTGCCGTTCGGGCTGCACTTCGCCCTCGAGCCCAACCAGGGCGTCAACTTGACGACCGCGTTCGATCAGTTCGAGGTCGCGGTGTTCCAGATCGCGGGAGGCGCGCTGATCAAGAAGCGCACGTTCGTGTCGGCGGACGTCGCGATCGATGCCGAGCGCGTCAACGTGACGCCGGTGCAGATCGATCTCGCGGGGCTCGGCAGTGGCACGTATGTGATGAGCATCCGCACGATCAAGGGAACGCCGTCGGCGGTGCTCGGCAACTTCGAGGAGCTCGACGCGAGCTACTCCGCGTCGACGGTGTTCACCCGCTCGTTCGTCATCCCGTAGTTGTCCGTCCGAGATTCGGACAACTTGTCCGCATCGCGGATTATCGGGACAACCGTGCGAAGAGATCCGCGTAGTTGCTCGCGGCACATACCTTGATGAGGCGCGACGTATGTCGAACGACAACAAGAACAAGAGCATCAGCGAGGCGATCCGCGCCATTCACAAGCAATTCGGCTCGGGCTCGATCATGCGTCTCGATGGCGGAGAGATCGCACCGGTCGATGTCATCCCTACCGGCTCCATCGCGCTCGATGTCGCGCTCGGCTGTGGAGGGCTGCCGCGCGGCAGGATCATCGAGATCTACGGGCCAGAGTCGTCGGGCAAGACCACGCTGACGCTCCACGCGATCGCGGAGGCGCAGCGCACCGGTGGCGTGTGCGCGTTCATCGACGCGGAGCACGCTCTCGATGCGGAGTATGCGCGGCGGCTCGGCGTCAACCTCGAGGATCTGCTGGTCAGCCAGCCCGATTGCGGCGAGCAGGCGCTCGAGATCACGGACACGCTGGTGCGCACCGGTGCGATCGATCTGATCGTCGTCGACTCGGTGGCCGCGCTGACGCCGCGGGCCGAGATCGAGGGCGACATGGGCGACTCGCACATGGGGCTGCAGGCGCGGTTGATGAGCCAGGCGCTGCGCAAGCTGACGGCGGTGATCTCGCGAACCAAGACGGTGGTGATCTTCATCAACCAGCTGCGCCAGAAGATCGGCGTGGTGTACGGCAACCCGGAGACCACCACGGGCGGCAACGCGCTCAAGTTCTACTGCTCGGTGCGGCTCGACATCCGTCGCAAGAAGGCGATCAAGCGGGGCGAAGAGACGATCGGTAGCGAGTGCAAGGTCAAGGTGGTGAAGAACAAGATGGCGCCGCCGTTCCGCGAAGCGGACTTCGAGATCTTGTACGGCACCGGCATCAACAAGCTCGGCGAGCTCGTCGATTGCTCGGAGAAGCTCGGCATCGTCGAGAAGTCGGGCACCTGGTACTCGTACGAAGGCACCAAGCTCGGTCAGGGTCGCGACAAGGCGCTCGCCCACCTCGACGAGCATCCCGCGCTCCAGCAGCTGCTGCGCGATCAGTTGATCAAGCAGGCGCGTGCGCAGGTGGTGGCACCGCGCAGTGCTGCCGGAGCGGCCTCGTGAAGGTAGACGTCGAGCTCGCGGCGGTGAGCCTGACGCGTGGTCCCGATCAACCAGATCCGCTCGAGCTGACGATGGAGGACATCGTGTACGAGCACCTCGTCGATCTCGTCGACTTCGATCGGATGTATCAGCTCGAGCAGTTGATCGAGCTGCGGATCGAGCAGCTCGCCGAGACCGGCATCCTGCCGGAGCGGGAGCCGGAGGACTACTCCGAGCGAGCAGCGGCGATCGTCGCGCGTGCGTGGCACCGGTTGATCGAGGATCCGCGCCGGTACGTCGACTTCCGCGGCGAATGGAAGCCGGAGGACGACTGCGAGATCTGTCAGGCGATGGCAACAACGGGCAAGTACGAGCCTCCGTCCTGATCGTTTGAAGTCCCACGATCGGATTCCCGAACACTTCGAACCCGACCGTCCAGTCGAGTGGACACTCCCGCGAGGGTGTGTCCTGAATAGTGGACACCCTCGCCGAGCGAGATCTCCGCTACCCGAGCGCTGCCGGTAACTAGCCGATTCAGGTGATACTTTTACGGAGTGTCAGGGCCTTCTCGCGATCCGTACGCGAGCGAACGCTTCTATCGCCGCTTGCTCGACCTCGGGAGCAAGCTGGAGATCGAGCCGTTGCTCGATGAAGCGCTCGAGCTGATCGTCGAGGTCACGTCGGCGAACACGGCATACGTCGAGCTCTACGACGAGAACTCGGCCAAACCGCGCTTCTGGAAAGGCTACCGGCTGCGTGATGTGGAGCTCGAGAAGATCCGCATCTCGGTGTCGCGCGGGATCATCGCGCGCGCGCTGACCGAGGGACGGACGGTCGAGACACCGTCCGCTACGCTGGACGATCGGTTCTCCGAGCTGGGGAGCGTTCGCCAGCACGACATCCAGGCGGTGCTATGCGCTCCGGTCGGAACCGATCCGGTGATCGGCGTGATCTACCTGCAAGGTCGGACGAAGCCGGGGATGTTCACCGAACAGGACCGCGAGTGCCTGGAATTGTTCGCTCGGCAGCTCGCGCCGCTCACCGACAGGTTGGTGCGCCGCAACCATGAAACCGTCGTCGACTACACCCACGAGGTTCGTCAGGCGCTGAACATTCCAGAGATCATCGGGCACTCCGCCGCGTTGGCTCGGCTTCTGCAAAGCGTGCGGCATGTGGCGCACCTGGAGGTGGACGTGCTGATCACCGGGCCCTCGGGGACCGGCAAGTCCATGCTGGCGCGCGCGATCGTGAACAACAGCCCACGCCAGGGTGGGCCGTTCGTCGAGGTGAACTGCGCAGCGATGCAGGAGGCTCTATTTGAAAACGAGCTTTTTGGATCGGAGCGCGGTGCACACTCGACCGCGACGCGGAGGGTGGCGGGCAAAGTGGCGGCGGCGGAGGGGGGCACACTTTTTCTCGACGAGATCGCGGAGCTGTCGATCGGCTCGCAAGCGAAGTTGCTCAAGCTGATCGAGGAGCGCGAGTACCACCCGCTGGGATCGGCATCGACGATCAAGGCCGACGTGCGGATCATGAGCGCGACGAACGCGAACCTGAAGCAGCTCGTCATCGACAAGCGGTTTCGCGAGGATCTCTACTA
>JBBQJJ010000205.1:0-15125 GCA_038325805.1 Haliangiales bacterium | reverse complement strand
GAAGTACAACCGCGCTCGGCACTGGCCTACACTCGGTGCAGGTGACGGCTGGGGTCTCGATCTACCTGGTCTCCGCCTGTTCCACGGGTGAGGAGTTCGTAGCTGCGTTTCGGCGCTACGCCGATCGCGGCAGCCTCTTCGTGCCAATGTCCGAACCGATTCCCGCCGGGCGGCGCGGTCGGTTCGCGCTGACGCTCGCGGGTGGTGGCGTGCTGGTCGAGGGTGACGCCGAGGTGATCAGCTCGTCGAAGATCCCGTCGGTGCTGCACGGCCGTGTAGGGATGACGATCCGGTTCGGCGACCTCGACGACCGCAGCAAGACGGTGCTGATCGAGCTCGAGAGGGCACGCTTGGTCGCGAAGCCACCGGCGCCGAGCGTGTCGCCCCGTGTGGTCGAGTTGCCGGATGGACCGCGCCCGAAGCCGCCCGCCGTGTCTGTCCGGATCGATGCGAGCGTCGCGCTTGCAGAGTGCACGGCGCTCGGAGATCTCGAGGCCCTCGAGAAGACCACATCGCCACCACCAAAGGCCGGTCCCAAGTTCGTCGTCCCGTCGGTGCCGCCGGTCGGAGCGCCGCGGCCTACGATACCTGCGGGTGCAGTGCCCGTCGTGCCTCGCCCGCATACGCCCAGTGGGGCGCACCCCGTCGCGCGGCCGAAACCACCGAGCGTTCCACCCTCGATGCCGGCGTTGTCCCCACTGCCGAGATCCCCGAGCGGTTCGGTCAAGGAGCCGCCAGTTGGACCGTTCTCGACGACGATGGTGGCCGTCCAGCCCGCGCCCGAGAAGCCCAAGCTCTCGCTCGACCTCGCGCTCGCGAATGCGTCGCGAGAGATCGAAGCGGCGAAGACCGAGGCCATGGAGGTGCCGCCGGCACCGCTGACCCCATCTTCGATGGACGCGGTCGAGGGGCCGCGCACCGAGGCGATGGAGGTGCCCCCTGCGCCGGTGACGACGACCGAGATGGCCGCGGTGCCACCACCGTTCGGTGACAAGAACTGGATGCTGATGACGGTGCGCAGCTCGTCGCCGCCACCGCCCACCCCCGCACCACCCGTGATCGGCACCCCGCCGATCAGGATGCTCGAGCACGATCTCGACGAGCCCACCGATCTGACGGCGATGCCGATCATTCCGGAGGACATCGGGCGCAAGACCTCGCTCGGCCTCTCGGCGATCCAGCGGGAACCCGCCGCGGCACTCACGGTTCGCCGTCCCGCAACCATCGACGGCGATGACGTGCCGGTCGAGATCGTGGACACGATCCCTCCCGAGCTCGACTCGCGGCCGGTCCCGATCGACGACGCCGATACGTCCGCGACCGAAGTGCCCTTCGAGGCCGTCCCGATGCCCTCTGCGGTGCGTGCGATGACCGCGAAGCCACCGACCGTCGAGGAACCGACGCCGAGCGGAGACTGGACGATCACACCGGGCATCGACAAGCCGACGATCGAGCGTCGCAAACCGAGCCCGTCGGAGGAGCTGACGCCGATCGTGCAGGTCGCCGACCTGGTGCCGCAACCGGTGGGCCCACCGACGAGGATCACCGGCAACTGGACGATCCAGCTCGACCCGTCCGCGGCCGACGGCTGGTCGGAGCCGTCGAAGATCGAGGCGGTCGCGCTGCCGGATGACGCGGTTCCCGCCGACAAGCCGGTCGAGAAGCCGAAGAAGAAGCGAACCAAGCCGACGCCGGAGACCCCGCCGGAGCTCCGTCCGATCGCGCGCTCGATCATGATGGAGCCGCTGCCTGCGGCCCCACCCGAGGCGGTCACCGCGAGCGAAGAGCCGAAGGTCCAGATCGATCCGACGCTGATGGAAGCGCCGATCGTCGACCCGAGCTACGGCGCACCACCCGTGACGCTGTCGGCGCTGATGCCCGCCAAGGTCCCTTCGATCTCGACGCAGCTGCCGGCGGTGATGCCGCAAGAAGTGCCGGTGATGCCGATCCAGCAACAGATCGAGCACCTGCGGCTCGCAACACCAGTGCCCGGGGCACTGGCGCCGATGCTTCCGATCGATCGGCCGACGCCCAGCCCGATCGGAATCGATCCGCGCGTCACCCCCCTACCCGCCTCGTTGCGGCCGCAGTTCCCGCCCCCACCTCACCTGGTCTCGCCGCCGGCGCTGGGCTCGATGCCAACGCCGCCGCCGGGTCGTCCGGATCGTCCGGATCTCGCCGGCCGACTGGTCACCGACGGTGGGGTCGAGTTCTTCCGCGACTCCGGCGAGGTCGCGAATCTGTCGGGCTCCGGCTCGTTCCCGGTCGGAGATTCGACGTCGCTCGTCGAGGCTCGTCGCCGTCGTCGCCTCGTCGTGATCGGCATCAGCGCCGGCCTCGCGGTCGCGCTCGGCATCGTGCTCGTGATCATGTTCGCGGGCGGCGACAAGAAACCCGAGGACGCCAGCGCCCCACCAGATGCGAGCGAGAAGAAGACTGCCGAGGACGCACCGCCAACGCTCGTCGCCACGCCCGTCGATGCCGGCGTGGAGGAGCCCAGGGATGCCGCCGTTGTCGCGCCACCACCGAAGCGGCCCGAGTGCACCGTCGAGGTCACCACCGTGCCGCCCGGCGCCGAGGTGCTGGTGCAGGGCAGCCTCGACATCCTCGGCACGTCACCGGTGAAGCTGCCGCTGCCGTGCGGCCTCGAGGTGCGCTTGCTCGTACGCAAGCAGCGCTTCGGCAACGTGATCCGTACGATCACGCCCACCGAGGAGGGGCGACCGATCCGCGTCACCCTCGCGAGGCTGCTGTTCTCTGTCAAGGTGAGCTCGACGCCGGCGGGCGCCACGATCTCGCTCAACGGCAAGTCCGTCGCGGTGACGCCGACGACAATGAAGCTGCCCGCGTTCGAGCAGTCGACGGTGACATTCTCCAAGGAGGGGTACGCCGTCGAATCACAGAAGATCGCGCCGAAGCAGAACAACCAGACCGTGCACGCGGTGCTCAAGAAGAAGTCGCGGCGCTGAGGTGCGGGCTACCGCGCTCGCGTTACTGCTCGGCTGCTCCGAATCACAACCCCAACCTCCGGTACAGCCTCCTACCGTGCCGGATGCGACCGCGCGCGGTGTCGTCGATGCCGCGCCTGTCGTCGTCGATGTCGCACCGGCGGTCGCGATCATCGACACGCCGATCAAGTGGTCGACCAAGCGCGAGGCGCTGACGCTGTCGTATCGTCGCGCGCACAGCGATCGCGACGCGACAGACCTGACGATCGAGCCGAAGGTGATCCTGCTCCACTACACCGCCGGTGGCTCCGGCAAGTCGACGCGCGAGTACATGGACAACGTCGAGATCGAGGCGAGTCGACCGGAGCTGCGGAAGGCGGGTCTGGTCAACGTGTCGTCGCACTTCGTGATCGAGCGCGACGGCACGATCTACCGGATCCAACCCGAGACGCGGTTCGCCCGTCACTGCATCGGGCTCAATCACCTCGCGATCGGCATCGAGAACGTCGGTGACGACAAGAAGTGGCCACTCACCGCAGCGCAGGTCGAGGCCAATGTCGCGCTGATTCGCGACCTCACGGCACGGTTTCCGATCACCCACCTGCTCGGTCACTTCGAAGCGATGAAGTTCAAGAAGCACGCGTATTACGTCGAGCTTGATCCGAACTACGGAAACGACAAACCCGACCCCGGCGCGGCCTTCATGCAGAAGGTGCGAGCCAAGGTCGGGGATCTGAAGCTCCAGGGTCTCTAACCCCAGAGTTCGCCTGTGTCGATCCTTCGACCAGGCGAATGATGGGGAACGGTGGCTCGTCCTCGAGCCGGAGACCCCGAATACAATCGACCGGGTGAGCGTGATCGCGCGAACTCCTACTTCCAGAGCTCAGCCTGGAGGACCGAGGTGCGCTCTGGGGTTAGCCCACTACTTCCAGAACGCCCTGCCCGCCTTCGGCGGCGGCGCACCACCCGCGAGCTGTGCGAGCTCGGTGGCGATGGCGAGCGCTTCGGTGGCGAGCTCGCTCGACAGCGCGAGTGCTGCCGACAGCCGCTGCACCAACGTCTCGACCGCCGACGCCAGATCGTTCGCCGTGCCGACCGAGCGCAGATCCTCGACCCACTCCGTCAGGCGCTGGCGGAGCAGCCGGATCGCGGCGGTGTCGACCCGACCGCGAGCCTGAGCCTCGAGCTCGCGAGCGAGCGAGCCGAGCGTGGTGAGGTACGGCGATGCAGTCGACGAGCGATCGCCTGCACCGTCGAGGATTCCGCGACTCCGGTCCATCGGAGCCCTCGCCAGCGGCGGAATCGAGGACGGACCTGGGCTCGCTGCCACACGCTGGGACTCGCGACGCGACAGCGTCTCCTCCTTCTTGTCGGCGGCGAACGACAGCGCATCATCCGAGGAGAAGTCTGCGTCGCCGGCTTCCTGCGAGCGTGATGAAGCGGACCGCGCGGGCGGTGCTGCCGGTGGCGAGGCGTCGGGCATCGCCGGCGGCGGGCCATAGCCCTTCGGACCACCACCACCACCGTAGCCTGGGCTCGGAGGTACTTTCATCGGCGGCGAGGACGGGCTCGGCCGAGGCGACATCGGAGGCGGCATGTGTCCACCCGGACGCCCGCGGCTCCCCGAGGCCATCGGTCGCGCCGACGCCTCCGTGATCACGATCCTCGCGGGAGGACGAGGACCGTTCGACGACGGCATTCCCCCGGACGGACCACGCATGCCCTGCACTGCACCATCCCAGTTGTTGGGCTCCTCGACGGCCTGGACCACCCGATTCACGAAGCCGCCGCGGTTGACGATCTGGCGATCGATCGCGAGGAACGCGGTGAACCGAGACAGCACGCTGTACTGCTTCGAGAGCATCACGATCTCGTGCTCGAGCCCGCCGCGTAGTCCGGCGGCGTAGAGATCCTCGCGATCGCGAATCGCCGCACGTGCCCAGCTCGCGGCGAGCCACGGTGCCGGCGAGCTGTCCGCCGCGCGGACGACGACTTCACGGAACGGATCGCCGAAGCTGGTGCCCACGACCTCGAGCGAGCCGACCGCACCCGCATGCCCGCGATAGCGCCCCAGGATCGTCACCGGTGCGCCGGCGTAGACGTCGGGTAGCTTCTTCGGCGCGATCGAGGCGTGATCGATCTCGAGACCGTTGCCACGGACCGTCAGCTCGGTCGCGATCGGCGTGCCGATGCGGCGATGGACCTTGGCCATCACCTCGTCCAACCGATCCTCGGATTCGACGAGCTCGCAGAGTCCGCCGCCCGCGCTCGCGAGCCGCTTGAGGAACGCCGCGTTGACGGCCTGGTCGATGCCGAGCGTGAACATCTTGATGTCGTGCAGCTTCGGTGCGAGAGCGCGGAGGATGTGGTCCTCGTTGCCGACCTGTCCGTCGGTGACGAGCACGATCACCCGTTCGCGATCCAGGTAGCCACCCGCGAGCATCTTCGCGGCGAGCTCGAGCGGCGCTTCGAGCTCGGTGCCGCCCCGTGCGTCGACCTTACCGAGCTGCTCGACGGCTCGATACCGATTGCGATCGGTCGCGTTGACCATGTTCGCCTCGGGCATCAGGTCCGTGACGTTGTCGAACGCGATCGCGCAGAACCGGTCGCGCGACGTCAACGAATCGATCATCCGTGCCGCGGCGCGGCGTGCGGCGACCATCTTCCAGCCGCCCATCGAGCCGGAGCGGTCGATCACGAACACCACGTCGCGCGGCTTGCTCGCCAGCGACACGGTGCTCGGTGGCACCAGCGTCAGCATGAACGTGCCGCCTTGGCCGTGGCCGTCGTCGGCGCAGATCAGGCTCGAGCGCAGCACGCGCTGATCGACATGCCAGCGGAGGATGAAGTCCCGATCGAGGCGTTCGCCCGGCTGGATCGCGACGATCAGGCCGTCGCTCTTCTGCGTGGTCACGGCGTGAAGGCTCGACGAGATATCGTGCAGATCGCGATCCTCGAGCAGCACGCGGATGCCGAGGCGCACGGGATTCGGGCAACCGGGGAGGAGGACCGGCGGCGAGATCCGCGACGCATCGGGGACGAGGTTGGTATCGAGCGCACGACCGAGGCCGGCCTGCTCGCCGCCGAGCGACGCGCCCGGCATGTAGCGGGGGGCGACCACCAGCGGGAACCGGAGCGTGACCTCACCGTCGTCGATCGCGAGCGGACCGACGAGGGACAGCCGCACGGTCGCGAGCTCGCCGGGCATCAGATTGCCGACGCGGAGCGTGAACACACCGGCGCGCTCTTCCTCGGTGATCGCCGCGCGATGACCGTGTGCGATCGCCTGGTCGTACTGCTCGCGAGCGGCCCCACGCTCCTCGACGACGCCGTCGATGACCCTACCTCCGACTTCCATCTGGAACTTATGAACGGCGGCTCGGTCCGGCAGCGGGAAGATGTACGTCGCTTCGATCGCGACACCCGTCGTGTTGACGAACGACTGCGCGAGCTCGATGGCTGCGATCACCCCAGCGACCCGAGCGTCGACCTCCATCGCCACCAACGGCAACAGGCCGCGCTCGGTACGGAGCGCGCCGAAGCCGGCATCACCGTCCCGCCCGAAGCGGGACACTTCCTCGTCAGTCATCAGGGTCATCGGCAGTGCGGTCATCGAGCTCCTCCAGTGTTGGGTCCGAGGGTGGCGTTCGCCACCGCGATCAGTGGTGCTGCGGCCGCGCGGAGTGCGCGCACGTCAGCGGGTGAGAGTGAAATGCCGTCAGGCACGGCGAGAGAGAGCGTCAGATCTGCCGAGAGCTGGATACGCAGCTCGACATGGTCGACCGGTGCGGCCGGTGCCAGTGGGAGAGGAACGACGCCCGGCGCGACGTTGTACGGATGTTCCGGTGAGCGCTTCCAGAATTCATTGCGCGCGGCAGGTGCCGACGTCGCGATCGCAACGCCCGACATCCGCGACAACGAGACGTCGTCCATCGTCGACCACAGCTCCTGGATCTCGGCGAGGCTGCGACCGGTGCTCTGCAAGCGCTTGATCGCGACCACCTGCGCGAGGTGGCGGCGACCATAGAGCGCGGTCCGTCCGCGCATCGCGAGCGGGCGATCGAGCAGGCCGAGCGTGGCGTAGTAGCGAATCGTGCGGTCGTCGGGGACCGCCCGAACCTGGCCGTTCTTCGGCGTCGGCAGCGCGGCGATCCGGGTCGCCGCCTCCTCCACCAGCTCGCCGAGGGTCCATGTGTCATCCACGGACTTGTATTTGACACTGTTTGATTCACTGTCAAATAGAAATCTCATAACTCATCGGAGCCGCTCAGATTTTTTCCGCACGGGAGTACCGTTTCGTTACCCTCGACGGCAGTCGACGATGGCAAATCAAGCAGTTACCGCGGCACGGCGCGTGGAGTGGAGGAGCGTGTGAGCGCGCGCATTCTGATCGTCGATGACGACCGATCGATCCGCCGTACGCTCGAGAAGTTCCTCGCCGGCGAAGGCTACGAGGTCACCACGGCGGTGGATGCCCCGAGCGCGATCGCGATGACGACGCCCGCGATCGACGTCATGCTGCTCGACCTCGGGTTGCCGGGTGGTAGCGGGTTCGACGTGCTGACGGCACTGCAACCGAAGAGCGATGCACCCGCGATCGTCGTGATCACCGCGCGCGATGACATGGGCTCGACCGTCAAGGCGATCCAGCTCGGCGCGTACGAGTACATGGTGAAGCCGGTCGACATCGAGCACCTGGGGACGGTGATCAAGCGCGCACTCGAGAGCCGGCATGCCCGCGCGAACCTCGACCAGTTCGTGTCGCGTGCGGCGGCCGAGCCACAGGCCGGTGTGATCCTCGGCAAGAGCACGCCGATCCGCGATGTCTGGAAGCAGATCGGGGCGGTGTCGACGACGCGCGCGCCGGTCTTGATCTCAGGCGAGTCCGGCACCGGCAAGGAGCTGGTGGCGAAGGCGATCCACAGCGCGTCCGCGGATCGCGACCGACCGTTCGTCGCCGTCAACTGCACCGCGCTCGCACCCGGCGTGCTCGAGAGCGAGCTGTTCGGTCACGTCAAGGGTGCGTTCACGGGTGCCTTCGCGGATCGCCCGGGTCGGTTCGAGCTCGCGGGCAAGGGCACGCTGTTCCTCGACGAGATCGCGGAGATCCCGCTCGACATCCAGGCCAAGCTACTGCGCGTGCTGCAGGAGCGCACGTTCGAGCGCGTCGGCGACGCGAAGTCGATCCAGCTCGAGGCACGCGTGATCGCCGCGACGCACAGGGATCTCGCCTCGATGGTGCAGAAGGGCACGTTTCGCGAGGACTTGTTCTATCGGCTGCGCGTCGTCGAGATCGGGCTACCTCCGCTGCGCGATCGTCCGGGTGATATCCCGGTGCTGGTCGAAGGGCTGCTGGGAAAGATCAACCGTGACCTCGGCAAGGACGTTCGCTACGTCACGCCGACGGCGCTCTCCCGACTGCAGGCGCACGGGTGGCCCGGTAACGTACGCGAGCTCGAGAACATGCTGACCCGCGCGGTCGTGCTCGCGAAGGGCGACGTGCTCGACGAGACGCTGCTGCAACTCGGTGACGCCGTCGCGATCTCGGCCGAAGCCGACGCCGGTGGCTCGCTGCCGACCCTGCGCGAGATCGAGCGGGTGCACATCATCCGCGTGCTCGCGCATACCGAGTGGAACAAGCGGCGGGCGTGTGCAGTCCTCGATATCTCCCGACCGACGCTCGATCGCAAGATCGAGGAGTACGGTCTGGCCAACCCCAAGGAGCCGAAGTGATCGGCGGCCTGATCGCGCTCTCGATCGCCGCGATCGGCGCGGCGTACGCGACGCTCGTGATCCGGGCAGCGCCCAATCGCCGCGACAACTTGTCGTTCGGCATCCTCGCCACTGTCGACGCGGCGATGACGGCGTGGCGCGGGCTCAACGCTCTCGCCGGGCAGTCGCTGATCGACAGCGCGGTCACCATCCCGTGCTCGATCGCGACCATCACGCTCGCCGTGTTGACCGTCGAGTTCGTCGTGCCATTCCCGCGGTGGCGTGCGATGTCATGGATGTGGCGCGGCCCGCTGCTGCTGTGGGCTGCGCTCGCGATCGCGCTCGCGATCTACGAGAGCACGGAGGGCGTCTACTTCACGTACACGCAGTGGCTGTACTTCGCGCCGATGACGACGCTGATCCTTGTGCTCGGCTACCGCTCGTGGCGACTGACGCCGGACCGTAGCGAGCGGACCGTGATCGGGATGCTGTGGTTTCGCTGGATCTTCGGGTTCACCGCGTACTTCATCGGCCCGCGCCTCGGGATCTTCGAGATCTCGGTGTGGGCCGAGACCACGTTCGCGACGCTGGTGTCGTTCATCGTCATCGGCTCGGTGGTGTTGCGGAGCGAGCTGTTCTCGATGCGCAGTGCCGCGGCCGAGGTGATCACGCTGGCGACGATGTGTCTGGTGATCGTGCTCGGCGGCGGTGCCACGGTCTGGATGACGCTGCACTGGACCGAGGCCGGCAATCTCCAGCAGGCGCTGCTGGTGTTCTCGACGCTGGTGCCGCTCGGGCTGACCTGGCTGGTGCGCACGCTGTACCCGCGCGTCGAGCGGAGCGTGCTCGCAGGGCTCGACGAGCGCCGCGCACGGCGGCTCGACGTCCAGGGTGAATCACTGCCCGGTGACGCCGTGACGGCGATCGTGAAGGCATCGCAGCGGATCACCGCGATCGCCGACGGCGGCAAGGTGACCTGGCTGCACGCAACGATGCTGTCCCCTTCCCTCGCCGCGGAGCTTCGCGATGGCGAGCCCCGGCGCAAGGAGATCGAAGGTACGTATCCGGACGCGCACCTGATCAGACCGAGCAAGGAGCTCCCGGGCTGCTTCATCGTGCCGGCGCTCGGCGGCAACGGCGCGCTGGTCGGCGCGTTCTCGATCGAGGGTGGCTTGATCGATCGCGACACCTATCTCGTCACCCGCGAGCTCGCCGCGCGGATCGCGCTGGTCGTCGAGCGCGACGAGGCGCTGAGCGCGCTCGAGGATGCCCGCCGACTCGCGGCGCTCGGTCAGTTCGCAGCGGCGATCGCCCACGACATCCGCACGCCGCTGACCTCGATCTCGCTCAACGTCCAGATCCTGCGGAGGATGGAACAGCTCGCCACCGACGACGATATCCGGGAGCACCTCGACATCGCGCTCGAGGAGCTCGCGCGCCTCGACAAGTCCGTCGCCGAGATCCTCGACTTCGCGAAGCCGGTGAAGCTGACCAGCGAGACCGTCGATGTCGGCGCGCTGATCCAGACCGCCGCCCACACGATGGCCCCGGTGCTCTCGGAGAAGCAGATCGAGCTGCGCACCGAGCCCCAACATCTCAACGTCACCGGCGATGCGTCGCGGCTACGTCAGGTGCTCGTGAATCTGGTCGGCAACGCGGCCGAGGCGAGCACGGCGGGTGCTCACGTGATCCTGCGCGCGACGCAACCCGACAATGGCAACGTCTGGATCGAGATCGAGGATCGCGGGCGAGGCATCGCCGCCGAGGATCTCGAGAAGATCTTCGAACCCTTCTTCACCACGCGACCCGACGGCACCGGCCTCGGCCTCGCGATCTGTCACAAGGTCGTGCGCGCACACGGTGGCGAGATCAAGGTTCGCTCGACCGTCGGTGGCGGCTCGACGTTCACCGTCGTGCTACCCGCTGCATAGCCTCGGCAACGAGCAGCGGCGCTACGGAATCCGGATACGTCACGACATCGCGAAACACGTCGAGCCCGGCGGCCAGCGCGATGCGCAGCGGTTCGAGCAGCGAGGAACCGGTGCCCGTGACCGTGGGTAGCGACGCATGACGGAGCGCGGGCACGTCGCGACCAGCAGCGCGGGCGACCTCGCCGAGCACCGACCAGACATCGAGGGCCGCGGACGGAAACGTCAGCGAGCGACGATCGACGAACGCCTCGACCGAGTGCAGGTCGAAGAACCTGCCATCGGGGATCGCTTGGAGCGTGGGATCCTTGCGCTGCGCGTACGCCAGGGCGATCGCACGCGTCTTGAACGCGAGCACGCGTCCGGAGTCGGTGCACAGCCGCCCGGCATGCTCGAGCAGGAACCCCGATTCGTCATCGGAGAGATCGAAGCGCAGCAGCGTCCACGTGCGCGTGACCGGCTCGATGAAGTGACGACGTCCCATATGGATACCTTCTGAGACCGTGCGAGTCGCTCGCGAATTCCTGCTTCGCTGCGCCGGTCACAGCACATGGAAACGAACGAAACGTAGTTTCGCGTTGCGATGGTAAAGACCCGTTACCCGGACCTGACACGTAAGCTGCTGTGATCGCTGAGTGACCGGGTGGCACAGACGGTGCTGAACCATCGGGAATGTGGAACCTGGCGCGCAAGCTGTTGCTCCACGACCGGCTGCGGTTTGCCGTCGCGATCGCTGGTGTGTCGGTATCGGTGATGCTCGTCCTGGTCCAGGTCGGCCTCTACTACGGCTTCATGGAGACCGCGTCGTCGTTGATCGACGCCTCGAAGGCTGACATCTGGGTTGGCAAGAAAGGGAATGACGCGTTCGAGTTCGCGACGCCGTTCGACGAGCGCGCCTACTACAAGATCGCGTCGGTGCCCGGCGTCGAGCGCGCCGAGCGCGTGCTGATCAACTTCGCGCAGTTCAAGTTGCCCGATGGCGGGGACCTCGGTGTCCAGGTCGTCGGGGTCGAGAGCAGCGAGGCGCCGTTGCTGTCGCCGTGGAACGTGATCGATGGCGAGCCGAAGCGGCTGAGCCAGCCTGGCGCGATCACGCTCGACAAGACCGAGTATCCGAAGCTCAAGATCGATCGCGTCGGACAGCTCACCGAGATCACCGGCGTGCGGGCAGAGGTCGTCGCGATGACGAAGGACATTCGCTCGTTCACGACCTCGCCGATCGTGTTCACCGACCTCAAGACCGCGCGCAGCTACCTCCCCGCGCTCGGTAGCGAGGCGGTGACGTACGTGTTGTGCAAGGTCGCGCCGGGTGAAGACGTCGACACCGTGATCGACCGGATCAACGCCCTCCCGCACCTCGCCGCGTACTCGCACGCGCAGATGAGCGACCGCACGCGACACTACTGGTCGAGCCGCACCGGCGTAGGCGCCGGCTTCTTCACCACCGCCGTACTGGGCATCATCGTCGGCTTCGTCGTCGTCGGTCAGATCCTGTACAGCGGCACGCTGCAGTACATCCGCGAGTACGGAACGCTCAAGGCGATGGGCGCGAAGAACAGCCAGGTGATCCGCGTGATCCTGGCGCAGGCGATGATCTCGGCCGCGCTCGGCTTCATCGTCGGTGGCGTGCTGGCCGTCGGCATGAAGAAGGCGATGGCCGGCGCGAACCTCACGGTCGCACTGTCCTCCGAGCTCTACGTGGCGACCCTGGTCATCACCATCGTGATGTGCGCCTTCGCCGCGCTGCTCTCGATCGTCAAGGTCCTGCGGCTCGACCCCGCGTCGGTGTTCAAGGGTTAAGGAGACACATGGTGGCACTAGCACTCTCAGATCGCGCTCCATCGGCACAGCCCGCTGGCCCGCTCGCGCGGCTCGTCGGCGTCGGCAAGACGTATGGCACCGGTGAGAACTCGGTGGTCGCGCTGGCGGAAGCCACCCTCGACATCGTCCCCGGCGAGGTGACGTTGATCGAAGGACCGTCGGGCTCCGGCAAGACCACGCTGATCTCGATCCTCGGGTTGCTCCTCAAGCCGACCGCGGGCGAAGTGTGGATCGAGGGGAGAAACACCGCGAAGCTCGGCGAGCGCGACCTACCCGGCTTGCGCGCACGCAACTTCGGCTTCGTGTTTCAGGGCTTCAACCTGTTCCCGGCCCTGACCGCGCTCGAGAACGTCTCGATGGCGATCCAGATGAAGGATCCGAAGTTCAAGAAGCCGAAGGCCGAAGCGAAGCGGTTGCTCGAGATGGTGGACCTCGGCGCTCGCATGCATCACCTGCCCGCCGATCTCTCCGGCGGTCAGAAGCAGCGCGTCGCGATCGCGCGGGCGCTCGGTGGCAACCCGCCGATCATCATCGGCGACGAGCCAACCGCCGCACTCGATACCAAGACCGCGCTCTCCGTGATGGAGCTGCTGCGCGATCTGGCGACCACGCACAAGCGCGCGGTCGTCGTCGTCACCCATGATCCCCGTCTCGAGCGCTTCGCGGACCGCGTGGTGCGCGTCGAAGACGGAGCCATTCAAGCCATCGATCGGAGCCACGTATGAAGAAGCGCCGCATTGCTTTCGTTGCCATCCCCGTGATCGCCGCCGGTGCGCTGTGGTTCTCGCGCTCACCGAGCCCGGCCTCCGCCAACGTTCCTTCGCTCTCGCGGCCCGCGACCCTGGTCGCGCCTGGTCGCGTCGAGCCGACGCGCGATCCCGTCAAGCTGTCGTTCGAGACCTCGGGCCGGATCGCCGAGATCCTCGTCGACGAAGGTGACGCGGTCGCCGCGGGTCAAGTGCTCGCTCGCCTCGACGATCGCCTCGCGAAGGCACGCGTCGCCGCCGCCGATGCGGGACTCGCGCAGGCCAAGGCCCGCTATCTCTACGCTCGCCGCGGCCCGCGCAAGGAAGACATCGCCGCCGCGCATGCCGAGGCCGACGCGGCTGCCGCGACCGCCTCGCATCGTGCCGCGGAGATGGCGCGCAGCGACAAGCTCGGCAAGGCCGGCGCGGTCGCCGACAGCGTGGTCGACGCCGATGGCGCAGCCGCGAAGGTCGCCGATGCCCAGGCATCGGCCGCGAAGGCGCGGTTGGAGTCGATCCGCAGCGGAACGCGGGTCGAGTTGATCGAGGTGGCCGAAGCGGAGGTCGCGCTCGCGCAGGCCGAGCTCGAGAGCGCGAAGGTGGCGCTCGACCAGACCGTGCTGCGCGCACCAAACGCAGGCACGATCCTGCGCCGCACCTCCGAGGTGGGCGCCCTCGTCACGCTGATGCCGCCGCACGTGGTGCTCACGCTCGCGGACGTCAAGGAGCTCGAGATCCGCGCCGAGATCGACGAGGCCGACATCGCGTCGATCGCCGTCGGCATGCCCGCCTACGCGACCGCCGATGCCTATGGCGACAAGCAGTTCCCGGTCCGCATCGTCCGGGTCACCGACGAGCTCGGCCGCAAGACGGTGCGCGACGACGATCCCCGCGCACGGATCGACACGCGCGTGCTCGAGGTCATCGCTCGGTTCGACGGCACCCCGACGACCAAGCTGCCACTGGGGTTGCGGATGAGCGTCCACCTCAGCAGATAGCGCCTGAACACGGACAGCGACGCAGATCGACGTACACGCAAGTAACTGCGACTATTCCGCCTGGACACGCCACTGTAGGAGCGTGGCTGGTCTGCCGGCGGGCACCAAGTTAGGGCGGTACGAGGTGATCAAGCACCTCGCGCGTGGCGGTATGGCCGATCTCTCGGTGGCCCGGGCGACCGGCATCGAGAACTTCGAGCGCCATGTCGTGATCAAGCATCTCCGACCGGAGCAGTCGCGTGACGCTTCGTTCGTCCAGATGTTTGTCGCGGAGGCGCGACTCGCGGGGGCGCTCCATCACCACAACATCGTGCAGGTGCACGACATCGGTCAGTCCGACGGTCGGCACTTCTTCGCGATGGAGTACGTGCACGGCGAGGACCTCCGCCGCGTGCTCGCGAGGCTCAGCGACCTTCGCGAGCAACTGCCGCTCCAGCACGTGGTCACGATCGCGACGGCGGTCTGCGCGGCGCTCCACCATGCCCACGAACAGAAGGGCAACGATCGCAAGCCGCTGGGGATCGTCCATCGCGACGTCACGCCGGCAAACATCCTGGTCAGCTACGACGGCAACGTGAAGGTGGTCGATTTCGGGATCGCGAAGGCGGTGCTCCGCACGTCAGACACCGCCGTCGGCATGCTCAAGGGCAAGGTCCCGTACATGGCGCCGGAGCAGTGCACCGGCAGGGCGATCGATCGTCGCAGCGACGTGTTCGCCTTCGGCATCGTGCTGTACGAGCTGTCCACCGTGCGGCGGCTGTTCAAGGGTGGGAACGAGTACCTGACGATGGCGTCGGTGGTCAGCGGCGAGATTCCCAAGCCGACGACCCATCGCAAGGACCTGCCCGTCGAGCTCGAGCAGATCATCCTCAAGGCGCTGCGGCGTGATCCGGCGCAGCGCTACCAGACCGCAGACGAGATGCGGATCGCGCTCGATCAGTTCGCCGACAAGACCGGCCTGCGCACGTCGAC
>JBBQJJ010000204.1:0-15140 GCA_038325805.1 Haliangiales bacterium | reverse complement strand
CGCGAACTCGTAGACGCGCGCGATCGAGGCGTGGCGCAGCACGCTCGCGATCTTCGCCTCGTCGACGAGCATCTGGATGAAGTCGTCGTCCTCGGCGAGGTGCGCGAGCACGCGCTTGACGGCCACCAGGTGGGGCTGCCCATTCGCGTCGAAGGTCTTCGCACGGTAGATCTCCGCCATGCCGCCGAACGCGATGCGATCGAGCAAGTGGTAGCGACCGAGCTGTTGAGCTCTTCTCACCGGGTTTGACCAGGGTAGCCCAAGCACCTCCGGGCCGGTAAGAGCTACATGTCCCACCTGCGTGCGATCTGCCGGCGATCCGCTATCATCACGGAATGCTCCGCCTTGCCGCCCTTCCTCTCTGCCTCCTGATCGCGTGCGCAAAGTCTCCGCCAGCAGACACAGGTGGTGGTGGCGGCGGCGCGACCACCGGTGGCGAGAAGCGCCTGAACGTCCCCGGTAGCGACGGCACGGTCAGCAAGGGCGGTTCCACGGTCGGTGGTGCCCAGGAGACAGGTGGCGGCGACCGCTTCAAGCTGGCCGCCGACGAGGGCAAGCTCTCGATCGATTCGCCCGAGGCCAAGGCCGGCGGCGAGTCCACGATCAAAGTCACGATCACCGCGGGTGACGCGTTCAAGGTCAACACCGAGTTCCCCACCAAGCTGACGCTCGAGAACACGCAGGGCGTGACGATCGCGAAGGCCGAGCTCAAGGCGGGTGGCCACGACAAGGCGAAGGGCGATGCGGACGTGTTCGACGAGCACTCGCTCGTGTTCGCCATCAAGGTCACGCCGGCGGCCGCGGGCAACTACACGCTCAACGGCACGTTCAAGTTTGCGGTCTGCGATAAGGCTGGGTCGACGTGCCTCGCGAAGAAAGAGCCGATCGCGATCCAGCTCGCGGCGAAGTGACAGTCGATCATAAGCGAGGCGCACGCCGAGCCAGTGCCCTTGGGGTACAGTCGGCCTGATGGCGGAGACGACCACGCAGGTCAGGACGCTCCTGGCGGAGCTCGGCGACGCGGTTCGCGACGACTTCAAGCGCAACCGCCGCGTGATGTCGTTTGGCGAGTATCTGAGCGTGGTGGTCGCCGAGCCCAAGCGTCAGCTGCGATCGGCGACGCAGTACATCGTCGATTGCTTCGATCATTACGGCGCTTCGAAGGTGAAGTACCCGTGGGGCGAGGTCCGGCGCTTCCACCTGTTCGACTCGCCGTTCGCCGAGGGCGAGGATCAGCTGTTCGGCCAGGAGCACGTCCAGAACGAGGTCTACGGCACGCTCCGTTCGTTCGTGCGCGACGGCCGCCCGAACAAGCTGATCCTGCTCCACGGCCCCAACGGCTCGGCGAAGTCGACGTTCATCCGCTGCCTCGGTCGTGGCCTCGAGCATTACTCGACGCTCGATGAAGGCGCGCTCTACCGGTTCTCGTGGATCTTCCCCGCGGCGAAGAGCACCAAGGGCGGGCTCGGCTTCGGCAGCAAGGACGGCGACATCGAGTCGATGGACTCGTTCGCGTACCTGCCCGACGATCGGGTCGACGCGCGGATCGGCGACGAGCTCAGAGATCACCCGCTGCTGCTGATCCCGCTCGAGGAGCGCCACAAGCTGATCAACAAGCTCGAGCTGGGCGCCGGGGCCCTGGCCCCAGATGATCGCTTCAATGTCGGCGACTACCTGCGCGGCGGCTCGCTGTCGCCGAAGAATCGCGCGATCTACGACGCGCTCCTCGCGAGCTATCACGGCGACTACATCCAGGTGCTGCGGCACATCCGGATCGAGCGGTTCGAGATCTCGCATCGCTATCGCACCGGCTGGGTCACCGTCGAGCCGCAGCTCTCGGTCGATGCGAGCGAGCGCCAGGTCACCGCGGATCGCACCCTCGCGGCGCTGCCTCCGTCCCTGCAATCCGTCTCGCTGTTCGAGTACGGGGGCGAGGTCGTCGGTGCGAACCGCGGCATGATCGAGTTCGACGATCTGCTCAAGCGTCCGCTCGAGCACTACAAGTATCTGCTCACCACCGTCGAGCGCGCGGCGATGTCGCTGACCAGCTCGACGCTGTTCCTCGACCTCGCGTTCGTCGGCAGCTGCAACGACATCCATCTCTCGGCGTTCCGCGAGATTCCGGACTTCCAGTCGTTCAAGGGCCGCATCGAGCTCGTGCGCGTGCCGTACATTTTAGATGTTCGCCACGAGGAGGCGCTGTACCGCGAGCGGCTGCGCGAGGCCGCGGGTGGTCGCCACATCGCACCGCACACCGCGTATGTCGCGGCGCTATGGGCCGTGCTGTCGAGGATGCGCAAGCCGCAGGTCGAGCGCTTCCCGTCGACGCTGGCCGAGGTGATCGGCAAGCTCTCGCCGCTCGACAAGGCGGATCTGTACTCGACCGGCCAGCTGCCGCCGAACCTGACGCCCGATCGCGCGAAGGAGCTCGCGGCACATATCAAAGATCTGTGGCACGAGTCGGACAGCTATCCGATCTATGAAGGGCGGGTGGGTGCGAGCCCGCGCGAGATGCAGACCGTGCTGCTCGCCGCCGCCGGCTCCCCTCGCTACGAGTATGTCTCGCCGCTGGTCGTGCTCGAGGAGATCAACGAGCTCTGCAAGCAGGCGAGCGTCTACGAGTTCCTGCGCCAGGACGTCCAGCCCGGCGGCTATCACGATCACAAGAAGCTGATCGACGTCGCGCGCGGCAAGCTGTTCGATCGGATCGACGACGAGGTGCGCGTCGCGGTCGGGATGGTCGAGGAGTCCGAGTACGCGCGCGTCTTCGATCGCTACGTCGATCACGTGATCCACGTGCTCAAGAAGGAGAAGGTCCGCAACCCGAATACGGGGCGAACGGACGATCCGGACGAGAACATGATGAAGGAGGTCGAGAAGACCCTCGAGATCACCGGACGCCCCGAGGAGTTCCGGCAGAGCCTGATCGCGAAGATCGGCGCGTGGTCGCTCGACCACCGCGGTCAAAAGCCGGTGTTCTCGGAGATCTTCGCGGAGCTGCACCGCAAGCTGCGCGAGAGCTACTTCGAGAAGCACCGGAAGGCGATCTCGAAGAACATCAACGACCTGATGGTGCTGCTGTCGGGCAACGAGAGCAGCCTGTCGGCAGAAGCCCGGACCCGCGCCGAGGCCGGGCTCGCCACGCTGATCGAGCGCCACGGGTACGCGAAGGAATCGGCGCGCGATCTCGTCGGAGCGCTCGCCGGCCTGCGCTATCGATGAAGTGGCTGATCGTGCTGGTGGTCGCGTGCGGCGACGACCGCCCCGGGCTCGATGCGTCGGTCACGGTGGATGCACCACCCGATGTGGTCACGGGCGATCTGTTCGGCGAGCCGTGTACGCAGCCGCCCGCACCCGAGGTCGGGATCTGTCACGACGGGTTGGGTGCATGTCACGACGAGGAGGGCGGTTCGGTGTGTAGGCCGTTTTGCGACGTCGAGGGCCAGCCGGCATGTGGAGGGCGCGACGGCGTCGAGGTCGAGACCGATCGCGGTGCCTGTGTTTGCGTCCCGGGCTGACCCCCACGTATCCTCACGGCTGGTCATGCGGCGTGTCGCGAGCATCCTGGCCGTCGGTCTCCTCGTGATCGGCGAGGCGTCTGCGGATCCCAAGATGTTGAAGGGTCCGTACCTCCAGGACCTCGCCCCGACCTCGATCACCGTGATGTGGCAGCTTGCAGATCAGCAGCCGGCGAAGCTCACGGTCGTCGGTCCGGGTGGCGAGCGCGTGATCGCGGTCCCGTCGTCGCGGATCACCGAGGCGACGATCGATAAGCTCGTGCCGGAGAGCCGCTATCGCTACAAGGTCGAGGTCGGCGCGACCGCGTGGGAAGGCGAGTTCGCGACGGCGCCGCCGGTGGGCAAGGACGTGCCGTTCACGTTCCTCGTGGTCGGCGATTCGCGGTTCTACATGGAGCAGCATCGCCGCGTCGTCGAGCGGATGTCGCAGGAAGTCCCCGATTTCGTGCTCGGCACCGGTGACATGGTCGACGACGGTTCGCGTGAGGATCAGTGGCAGCAGTTCTTCGACGTCGAGAATCGATTCCTCCGCGACAACGCGTTCTTCCCCGCGGTCGGTAACCACGATCGCCAGGGGCGCGGCCGCAGCGCGGATACCTATCGCGCGTACTTCTCGGTGCCCGAGAACGGCGCCGAGACCGAGCGCTATTACGCGTTCTCGTACGCGAGCACGCGGTTCCTGATCCTCGACTCCAACATCCACAGTTTCGCGATGACAGACCAGACCTCGTGGATGGAGCGCGAGTTGATCGCGGCGCGCCAGGACGCGGCGGTCAAGCACATCTTCGTCGTGATGCACCACCCGCCGTTCTCGATCTCGCTCCACGGCGGCGCGAAGGATCTGCGCGAGCGCTGGACGCCGCTGTTCGAGAAGTATCAGGTCAGCGCGGTGTTCTCGGGCCACGACCATGTCTACTCGCGCGCCGAGCGCGAAGGGATCCACTACTTCGTCACCGGCGGTGGTGGCGCGCCGCTGTATCCGAAGAAGCCGAAGTCGAACCCGATCGATGTCGAGGCGGTGAAGAAGTTCGAGCGCGTGCTCCACTTCCTGCGCGTCAACATCACCGGACGTCGTGTCGAGATCACGGCGGTTCGCGCCGACGGCACCACGATCGAGACCACGACCTGGGAGGAGGGCAGTGCACCCGCACCCATCGCGAAGGCAGCGGGCGCAGGCCAGGAGCCAGCTCCGACACCCTCGCCGCCGAAATTCACCGAGCCTCTCTACGAGACAGAGAGCTCGGGTAACACGTTCTGGCTCGCGCTCGGCGGTGTCGGTGCCTTGCTCGCCGCGGCGGTGTTCGTCGTACGCACGCTGCGGTCATGACGAGCGGCCTGCAATCCACCGCCGGCATCATCGTGATCGGCGACGAGATCCTGTCTGGCAAGTTCGCCGAGGAGAACGCGGCGTTCCTGATCGGCGAGCTGCGCGCGCTCGGGGTGGAGCTTCGCCGCATCACCGTGATTCCTGACGAGCTCGACGACATCGCGGCCACCGTCGTCGACTTCTCGAAGCGCTTCGACCACGTGTTCACGTCGGGTGGTGTCGGCCCGACGCACGACGATCTGACGATGGCCGGCATCGCGCGCGGCTTCGGCACGACGGTGGAGCGCCAGGCCGAGCTCGAGAAGCGCGTGCGGGCGTACTACGGCGAGAAGTTGGTCGAGGCGAATCTCCGGCTCGCCGACGCACCCGCGGGCTGCGAGCTCGTCTGGGGGCGCGATCAGCTGTGGCCGGTGGTGGCGTACCAGAATGTCTACATCCTGCCCGGCGTGCCCACGCTGTTCCGCCGCAAGTTCATCGATATCCGCGATCGGTTTCGCACCGAGCCGGTCACCGTCGCGCGCGTCTACTTCGATGCCGACGAGGGAGCGCTCGCCGGCGATCTCGATGCCGTGGTGGCAGCGTTCCCCGTGGTCCGGATCGGCTCGTATCCTCGGTTCGCCGAGAAGGACTTCCGGGTGATGATCACGCTCGAGGGACGCGATGGCGCCGAGGTCGGCGCGGCGCTGCGCATGCTGATCGAGCGTGGCGGCGAGCGCGTGGTACGCCACGACGTGCCGGTGCGCGTCGGCGATCAGTAGTCAGCGATCGCGCGGTCGAGGTTCGCGCGTGCTGCGGCGTCGAGCTTCGCGTGGAAATAGTCGGTGAGGAACAACCGTGGCCGTTCGCGCATCATCCGCAGGAACGCACCACGACCCTGCTTGTAGAGGTCGGGGCGGACGCTCGCATACTCGAGGGCGATGCCGCGGTCGTAGGCATCGAAGGCCTCTGGGGCGGCGCCGAGGATCGCGGTGTCGCAATCGAGGAACAAGGCCGCCTCGTCATCGACATCGGTACGTGCGAGCTTGCCGTGCAACGCGGTGAGCGCGATCAGCTCGGCGGTGCGCGGTGAGCAGCCGTGGGCGAGGGCGAGCTCGGCGGAGCGCGTCTCGTTGTCCCCGGCCTGCGCGTGCGTGTCATAGATCGCGTCGTGAAACAGGATCGCGTCGTAGACGTCGCGCGGTGATTTCCAGCCGAGCTCGTCGCTGACGGTGTCGAACCAGCCGAGCACCTCGGCGATGTGGTTCGCGTTGTGATACCCGCGGTGCGGCTCGCTGTAGTGGCGCGCGAGCAAGGTCTCGACCTCCGGCGACGGCCCACGCATGTGGCGGCTGGTGAACACGCTTGGAGTATGCGCCGTGCTACACACGCGGGCCATGCCCGTCCAGCCACGCACCCCACCGGGTGTCATGGAGCTGTTGCCGCCGCAGCAGATCGCCTTCCAGCGCATGCTCGACGTGATCCGTCGCGGCTTCGAACGCTTCGGGTTTCTCCCCGTCGAGACCCCGGTGTTCGAGCTCACCGACATCCTGCTGACCAAGAGCGGTGGCGAGACCGAGAAGCAGGTCTACTTCGTCCAGTCGACCGGCGCGCTCGAGCGGGATCGCGGCAAGGCGGATGCGAAGATGCCGGAGCTGGCGCTGCGCTTCGATCTGACCGTGCCGCTCGCGCGCTACGTCGCGGAGCACGAGCACGAGCTCAACTTCCCGTTCCGGCGCTACCAGATCCAGCGCGTCTATCGCGGCGAGCGCAACCAGAAGGGCCGCTACCGCGAGTTCTATCAGTGCGACATCGACGCGATCGGCAAGGACACGCTGTCCCACGCGTACGACGCCGAGATGCCGGCGGTGATCCACGGCGTGTTCGAGGAGCTCGCCTTCGGGCCGTTCACGATCTACGTCAATAACCGCAAGCTCCTGCGCGGGATCCTCGAGAGCTACAAGATCACCGACGAGCTGCAGGCCCCGGTGCTCCACGAGGTCGACCGGCTCGGCAAGCAGGATCGCGTCAAGGTCGAGGACGCGCTCGCGACGCTCGGCATCCCGCAGGTCACGGTGTCGCGCTTGCTCGATACCTTGACCGCACACGCAGGTGACTCGCGCGCGGTGCTCGCAGCGCTACACGACTTCGAGAACCCGACCCCGGCGTTCACCGAGGGGCTCGCCGAGCTCGAGAAGGTGTACGACGGCACGGTCTCCTTGGGCGTGCCACCAGAGCGGTGCAAGCTCAACCTCGCGATCGTGCGCGGCCTCGACTACTACACCGGCACGGTCTACGAGACGTTCCTCGACGATCACCCCGGTATCGGCAGCATCTGCAGCGGCGGGCGCTACGACAATCTCGCCGGTCACTACTCGAAGTCGAAGTTGCCGGGGGTGGGTATCTCGATCGGCGCGACGCGGCTGTTCTATCAGCTGCTCGAGGCCAAGCTGATCGAGTCGACCAAGAGCGCGATCGCTGACGTCATCATCCTCGGCGTCGAGGGGAAGCTCGCAGCCGAGTACGCGGCGATCGCGACCGAGTTGCGCAAGCAGGGCCTCAACGTCGAGGTCTACGGCGGCGAGGACAAGCTCGCGAAGCAGTTCAAGTATGCCGATCGCGCAAACGTCGAGTTTGCCGTGATCCTCGGCGCACGCGAGCAGGAGGCAGGCATCGTCAAGGTCAAGGAGCTCCGCGCGAAGCAGGAGCACGAGGTCCCGAGGAAACAGCTCGCGGACTGGCTTGCACGTCGAGTGCAAGCCGGCTGATCGCCGTGCCTCGCCGCGGGTCGTGAGATAGTGTCGACTGACTCGATGTCGACGCATCCCTGTCCGAGTTGCGGATGGACCCTGCGGTGGGTTCCCGAGCAGAGCTCGTGGGCGTGTGATCGCTGCGGCTCGATCATCCCGACGGGGTTAGCGTCGGCTCAGGTCGCAGACCCCACCCCGCAGCAGACCTCGGGCCTCGCGCAGCAACGACCTGTCGCGACCTCGGGTGGTGCGTTCGGAGGATCCGCAGCGTCGAGCTCGCCGGCGCGCAGTCCGTCGCAGCCACCGGTCGACGTGCTCGGTCGCTCGCCATCGCAGCCGCCGGGCGTGTATCAGGCGCCGGCGCAGTTCGGCGTTCCCCCGGCAGGTGGACAGTTCGGTGGTTCCGCCGGCGCCTCGCAATTCGGAGCTCCTGCGGTGTCGCAGTTCGGCCCCGGGGCGTACGCACCTCCGCAGGCCGGTGGATTCGGCGGCTCGGCGACCGCAGCGCAGCCGCGTGCATACTCGCAGAGCGGGGCGCCGCCGCTGCAGCAGCCACCGCAACCGATGCACCAACCGCAGGCCGTGCAACCGCAGCCGGGCTACGGCCCGGGTGGTTACCCGAGCTACACGCCGCCACCGGTGTCGGCCGTCGAGGTGGCGCCCAAGAAGAAGTCAAAGGGGCTGATGATCGGTGCGGTCGCGGCCGTCGCGATCCTCGCCGGCGTCATCATCGCCGTCGTCGTCGGCAAGGGCGGAAAGACCAAGCCGGGCCTGGCCTCCGCCGACGAGGTGACGAACGAGACGATCGCCGCGCTGACCGCCGGCGATGTCGATCGGCTCGTCGCGCTGATCGCGACCGAGCACAACCAGGGCACCCTCGAGTGCGAGGAGGGTTCGACCAAGCTCGATCTGCCGAAGGCGCTCGCCGATCAGCGCGAGATGCTCGGCAAGCTGGTCGGCAAATCGAAGGGGCTGACCGTCGATCTCGTCAAGCTCGGCATGCCGAAGACGATGAAGCTCGAGAAGGGCAAGGAGGTCGCGAAGGGCTGCAAGCTCACCGCCGACGGCGCGATTCACGAGCACGATCTCAGCGTGAAGGTGAAGTTCGCCGACAAGCCGGCGCGCGACCGCACCTACAAGATCATGCTCGCCGAAGCCGACGGTCGGTGGTTCCTCGCGACTCCGCCCGAGATCGAGCGACCCGGCGATTGTGCGACCGCGATGAGGACGATGATCGCGGCGACCAAGGCCGACTTCGATGCCAAGAAGCTCGGCGTTGCGGCGCGCCTCCGGCTCGAGAAGGCGGCGACGCAACATTGCAGCGAAGACGGTTGGTCCGACGAGGTGGTGACCTGCTTCGAGGATGTGACGACGGCGAGCAACACGTGCCCGAAGCAGCTGACGGTCGACCAGGCCGACAAGCTCGAAAAGCACCTCTCGGCGATCATCGCGGAGGATGCGAAGTCGCGCGAGGTGCCGACGGTCGCCGACACGCCCACCGTGCCGGCCATCGACCCGACCGTCGATCCGACGAAGCCGGTGATCGATCCCACCACGGATCCGAAGACCGTCGACGCGGGCTCGGGATCCGGCTCGGCGGCGGAAGAGGAGCTCCAGCTGCCGGCGATCTGCGACGACTACAAGGCAGAGATCGACAAGCTCGCGAGCTGCCGCCGCATCAAGGCGGATATTCGCCTCGCGCAGCGCAAACGCTACGCGCAGATGATCGAGGGCTGGAACCGCGTCGGGAAGCGGACTCCGCAGATGGTGACCTCGATGGAGACCATCTGTAAAACGGGGGTCACGACTCTGGTCGATCTGCGCAAGACCTCGTGCCGCTGAGGCTTTACGGCACCTCTTGCGGCTGCTACACCCGGCAGCCATGGACCCCGGTGATCTGGTCTTGCGAGGCGGCAGGATCCTCGATCCCGCTGCCGGGTCGCGGGGGCCGGCGCTCGACATAGCCGGAGATATCCGGATCGCCAACGGGCGGATCGTCGAGATCGGGAAAGGCCTGACAGCCGGCCGGATCATCGATATCAAGGATCTCTGGGTGGTCCCCGGGATGATCGATCTTCACGTCCACCTGCGCGAGCCGGGTCAGGAATACAAGGAAGACATCGAGACCGGGACACGGGCCGCGGCAGCCGGTGGGTTCACCACGATCTGTTGCATGCCGAACACGAAGCCGGTCAACGACCAACGGACCGTCACCGAGGTGATCGTGCGGCGCGCGCGAGAGGTCGGCTTGGTCCGCGTGCGGCCGATCGGCGCGATCACGCAAGGCCTCGAGGGCAAGGCGCTCGCGGATATCGCGGACATGAAAGAGGCCGGCATCGTCGCGATCTCCGACGACGGTCGCCCGGTGATGAACGCCGGCCTGATGCGCCGAGCCTTCGAGTACGCCCGCACGTTCGATCTCCCGGTCGTGCAGCATGCCGAAGATCTAGATCTCTCCGAAGGTGGCTCGATGAACGAGGGCGCCGTGTCCACGCGCATCGGCATTCGCGGTCAGCCCGCGTGCGCGGAGAGTGCGATGGTCGCGCGCGACCTCGAGATCGTCGACTGGACGGGCGCGCGCTACCACGTCGCGCATGTCTCGACGGCGCGTACCGTTGCTCTGGTCCGCGATGCCAAGCGGCGTGGTCTGCCCGTGACCTGCGAGGTCACGCCGCATCATCTCGCGCTCACCGACGAGGCGTGCTCGCACTACGACACGCGTACGAAGGTGATGCCGCCGCTGCGCACGGCCGCCGATCAAGAGGCGCTGCTCGAAGGCTTGATGGACGGCACGATCGATTGCATCGCCACCGACCACGCACCGCACTCGCCCGTCGAGAAGGACGTCGAGTTCGAGTGCGCGGCCCCCGGCATGCTCGGCCTCGAGACGGCGCTGCCGCTGATCCTCGACTTCGTGCGCATGGGTACGCTCGACGAGAAGAAGGCGATCGCAGCACTCACGAGCGGTCCAGCGCGCGCGTTTGGCTTGCCCGGCGGTGGCCTCGGCGTGGGTACGGTCGCCGACCTCTGTGTGATCGACCCCGAGCGGCCGTTCACGGTCGACTACGACACGCTCGCGAGCAAATCGAAAAATACGCCGTTCCTCGGGCAGACGCTCGCCGGGCGCGCGGTGATGACGCTGGTCGAGGGCCGCGTGGTCTACGACCTGGACGGCCGGATGGGAGCGCCCAGATGAGGTGGCCGGCGGCGCTGGTGCTAGAGAACGGCCGGATGTTCCGCGGCGAAGGCTTCGGCGCGCGCGTCGAGTCGATCGGCGAGGTCGTGTTCAACACCTCGATCACCGGCTACCAGGAGATCCTGTCGGACCCGTCGTACTGCGGACAGATCGTGGTGATGACCGCGACGCAGATCGGCAACGTCGGCGTCAACCGCGAGGACTGCGAGTCGACTCGGCTCCTCGCCGCGAAGGGCAAGCTGTCGTGTGCAGGCTTCGCGATCCGCGAGCTGTCGCCGCTCGAGGCGAGCTGGCGCTCGGAGGGCTCGCTCGACGCGATGCTCGCGACGTCGACCATCCCGGGCATCGACGGCATCGACACGCGTGCGCTGACCCGCGTGCTGCGCGATCAGGGCTCGATGCGCGGTGCGATCACGCCGCATGTTTCGGAGCTCGCGGCGGTGATCAAGCGCGTCCAGGCGGCGCCCGTGATGGACGGGCTCGATCTCGTCCCGCGCGTGACCTGCGCCGAGAAGTTCGAGTGGACCGAGCCGAGCTGGCGTGCCTTCGATGATGGTCGAGCGCCGGTGACGCCGCCGATCGCGCATCACGTCGTCGCGTACGACTTCGGCATCAAGGAGAACATCCTCCGCCAGCTGCGCGACATCGGGTGCCGCGTCACGGTAGTGCCTGCCACCACGTCGGCAAAGGATGCGCTCGCGCTCGGGGCCGATGGCTTCTTTCTGTCGAACGGTCCCGGTGATCCCGCGACAGTGACGTACGGCGTGCAGGCCGTGAAGGAGCTCTGCGCGTCCGGCAAGCCGGTGTTCGGCATCTGCCTCGGCCACCAGATCCTCGGCCTCGCGCTCGGTGCCAGCACGCTCAAGTTGTCGTTCGGTCACCACGGCGGCAACCACCCGGTGCTCGACAAGACCACCGGCAAGGTCGAGATCACATCGCAGAACCATGGCTTCGTCGTCGACGAGACGACGCTGCCATCGGGTGTGCACATCACGCACGAGAACCTGTTCGATCACAGCAACGAAGGCATCGCCGTCGCCGGCAAGCCGATCTTCAGCGTCCAGTACCACCCCGAGGCGAGCCCCGGCCCCCACGATGCGAGCTACCTGTTCACTCGCTTCCGCGACTATCTGGTCAAGGCCAAGCGATGAGCGTTGCGGCGCTGCTCGACGAGGTGATCGAGGAGCTCTACGCAACCCACACCGCCGACCCGGACGCTGCCGTGGTTGCGCGGCGCAACTACGAGACCCGACGCGGCAAGGTCAACCTCGACGACGAGCTGTGGGAGGCGTGGAGTGCGGCGTTCGTCGAGTGGTACGTGATCGAGCGGGTGTCCGAGGATGGGGTGCCGATGGCCGCGCGGACGTACCGCGAGCTGCCTGTCGATGATCCGAAGCGCGGTGTGGTCGGCGCGTTGATCACGTCGCAGCGCAGCCTGTTCGAGGTGCGGTCGCTGTCGAAGGGCAAGGTCGAGCTGCTCGATCTGCTCGGCGGTGCAGTGTTCGTCGTCGAGGAAGCGCGGTCGCTGCACGGGGTCGAGGTGGGCGATGTCGCCGAGCTCAGGCTGATCGGCGTCGGTGGTGAGGTCCGCTTCGGACGAACGTTCGTCTATCACCCGAAGGCGGCGCGCAACGCGATCGTCGAGCGCGCGCGCGGCATGCTCGCGAAGGGCTCATCGCGGCGTGACGTGATCGATCAGATCGCGCAGCTGCGCGTGCAGGTCACGCGGTACCGCCACATGCCGGCGGCGCGGGTCTACGAGCTCGGCGCGCGGATCATGGGATGAAGGCCGCACTCGCGGTCGCGCTGGTGTCGTCGACGGCGTTCGCGGACGCGCCACGGGTGGCGCCGACGGAGATCGAGATCGATCGCGGCGATGCGCCAACAGGGCGCACCGAGCTCGGCTTCGATGGCGGCGCTCCCGTCGTGGGGTGGGGCGCGACGGTCGCGGGTAGCTGGCTGGAGTCACCGATCTCCTTCGGGCTACCGGACGGTGACACGAGCGAGCCGGTCCGCCGTCGCCAGTCGTTGATCCTCGGTGGCGCCCTCGCGCTCGGCGACTCCGTGGTGTTCGACGCGCGGTGGGCTGGATCGCGCCAGCTCGGTGCTCGCCTGCGCGGCACCGGGGACGAGCGGACGCTCGATCGCTACGTCCCCGGCGACCTGCGGATCGGCGTCCGCCTGCGCGTGATGACGCGGCCGATGTTCGCGATGTTCGTGCGCGGCGAGCTGGCGCTGCCAACGGGCGACCAGCAGGACTTCGCGGGCGATCCGGGCGTCAGCGTGGCGTGGCGGCTGATCGCTCGCGCGACGCTCGGGCCGATCACACTCGCCGCGAGTGCGGGACTGCGCCTGCGCGGGCAGGAGGTGCTGATCGGTGATCGGTCGCTCGGCAACGAGAGCCTGGCCGCGGCAGGCATCGTGTTCGCGCTACCCGCGGTGCGCCCGTTGTGGTGCACCGATCAGGTGATGCTCACGGCGGACGCATCTGGCGTCCTCGGCGACAACGTCGGCGTCGCGAAGGGTCCATCGCCGGTCGAGATCCGTGCGGGCGTGATCAGTCGGCCGCGTCCTGCGTGGACGATCGGCGTGCGCATCGGTCGCGGCGTCACCGACCAGATCGGATCGCCGACGCTGCGTGCGACGGTCGAGCTGACGTATCAAGGCAGCTGGAAGTTGCTCGAGATGGCGCCCGCGACGGATGAAGCCGAATCGACTGCAGTGCCATCGACCGACGAGGAATGACGTCGTGAAGCGCGCGCGGCGTCCGCGTGAAATGCGCGTGATCTGGATGTTCGTCGACTGGTGAAGCATCACCGGTGAACGTCATGGTCCAACCAGTGCCAGGACGTACCGTGGCGTAGGTCCTCGAACCGTCTCGAACCACCGACGGCACATCGATCGCACCTCCGCTGTGCATGGTTTCTTCGCTGCTCCAGGTGGCAACCGTCGGCGCGTTGCTCGCGCCACTCGCGGCCGCGACTCGGCTTGCGGGCGCGATCTCGTGCAACCGGCTCGAGTCGGATCGCGCGGCGACCGCGCTCGCGCAGCTCGGTCTTCACGAGCGAGCCGTCGCGATCGACCGCCTCGGCGGTGGTCGCAGCAACGCGGTCTATCGGATCCGGTTCGCGACGCGTACGGTCGTCCTCAAGCAAGCGCTCTCGGAGGGCACGCTGCTCGCACTCGCGGCACGCTGGGTCGGGCCACAGCCGTATGGCGCGGTGTCCGCGTCGGCGCGCATCGGTCGCGAGGCGCGCGCGCTCGAGGTGCTGCACGCCGCCGGTGTGCGAGTGCCGCGCGTGGTGGCGGCAAACGTCGACGCCGGTCTGATCCTCCTCGAATACATCGAAGGCGAGACGCTTCCATGCGTGCTCGAGCGCGCGCGGCTCGCGGGTCGTGCGGAGAGCGCGGCGTCGCGGATCCGCACCTACGCCACCGCGGTACGAGCCGCACATGCTGCGGGCATCACGCTCACCGACGGCCATCCAGGCAACACGCTCGTCGATGCCGCCGGCAACGTCGCGCTGATCGACCTCGAGTTCGCGGAGACCGCGGCCGACCTCGGTGACGGCTTTGCCGCTCGCTGCGCGTTCGATCTCGCGTACGCGTCGCAGTACTTCCACGCCGACGAGCGCCGCGTGTTCGTCGCGGCCGCAGGTGCAAGCGAGCGTGCCGTCGCGAGCCTCGCCGGCTTCGCGCCGTGGTTCGAGCTCGAGCGCCGTCGCCAGCGCCGTGGCGGTGTCACCTCGTTCGACCTCCGCGGGGTCGATCGGAGCGCGGCATGAGCACCCTCTCGATGTCGACCCTTCCTGCACCCGTGACCGTGACATCGCCTTCGTGGCGAACCCGGCTGGTCAAGTGGAGCATCGCGTTCGTCGGCTTCGGCGTGCTCGTGTACTTCGTACGCGACCTCGACCCCGACGCGATCGTCCACTCCCTCACCCATATCGATCCCGTGTTCGGTGTCGCCGCCGCGCTCGTCATGTTGCTCGGCAAGGTAGGCGCGAAGGTCGTCCGCTCCCAGCTGTTGCTCGTCGAAGAGTGCCGGCGCATCGGCGTCGCGCCACCGACCTGGCGGGTCACGGCACGGTTGCTCGTCGCCAGTCACGCCGCGGGTCAGCTCGCATGGGGGCCCCTCGGGTTCACCGTTCGCACGCTCGCGTTGCGCGACGGCGGTATGCCGCTGCTGTCGGTTGCACGCGTGCATGTCGTCGAGCGGATCGCCGAGGCGATCGGCATCGCCGCGATCGCGGTCGCCGTGCTCTTGATCGCACCGGATGCGGTGCTCGGGTCGTGGTTCGGTCGGATCTTGCTCGGTGTCTTGGTCGCTGCGGCGCTCGCCGGCTCGGTCGTCATGATCTCGCGTCGATTGC
>JBBQJJ010000203.1:0-15243 GCA_038325805.1 Haliangiales bacterium | reverse complement strand
GGGCAAGACGAAGAAGGCTCGGTTCCGCGATCCGCGGGGCCGAGAGATCGATGGCCGGCTCGTGCTCGATCCGAACAGCGCGAACGGCGTGCAGCTCGAGTCGATCCGTTAGAGCTTCTGAAACCTGTCGACGAGGATCGGCACGTCGCGGCGCGTGGCATCGAGGATCCCGCGACGCCACGTGCCGTCCGGTGGATCGAACATGTCGGCGAACCGTTGCAGTACCCCTTGCTTGACGCGGTCGCTCGAGAAGCCGTGCTGGAAGCCTTGATTCTCGAGCCGCATGCGCTGCAGCGAGCGAATGCCTCCGATCAGTGTCTGCGAATCGAGCGTGCCGTACTCGAGCGTGGTCCCGAGGAAGATCTTGTCCTCGGGCATCATCTGGCCGAGCCACTTCACCATGTCGCCGTTGGTCTCGTAGAAGTCGGGGTTGGTCGCGGCGGAGTCGATCGTGAAGCCGTCGAACACGGACTTCATCGCCTCGACCGACGTGCCGGCATCACCGAAGTAGTGCAGCTTGCCGCGCTCACCGTAGCCGGTGTGGAGATCCATCAGGAACACGGCGCGATGCGGTTCGATGAAGCGGAGAAGCAGCTCCTCGAGGCTCACCTTCTGGGGCACCGGCGCGAAGCCGCCGAAGTAGATGCCGCGATCGAACTCGTACTGCCCGTTGAGGGTCGCGTCGCGCAGCGCGGTCTGGCCGTGCTTGATGGCCTGCGCGGCGAGCTCGAAGATGTCGGTGTTGACGTCCCAGAACGTGACGGGCTTCGCCGGGTTCAAGAATGCGTCGAGCTCGCGATAGCCGGGGTTCGGCGTCGCGAACAAGGCATCAGCGACGGACAGGTTGCGATTGAGATCGACGTTGTGCTCGGTGACGCGGCGGCGATGCTTGTAGCCCCACGGGTTGAGGGCGTGGACGACGAGCACGCTGGTGTCGGTGCGATCGACGCCCGGTAACCACTCGCGCATCAGCAGCTCCTGGACGGCGCTGCCGACGAACGCCTCCGCGCCGTGCACGCCCGAGGTGACGATCACGAGCCGCTGCGGCGAGCCGATCGCCGGCAGGTACACCCAGTCGGTCGTGAGATCGTCATCGGTCTCGCTCGCGACCTCGTAGTGGCCACGCTCGGCGCCAGGGGCACTGGCGGCAAGCCGTGCGGAGGTGGCGCGAAAGCGTTCGCGCGCGCCATCGTACGAGCCGAGGAAATAGCCGCTCGAGTCAGCGGAGTCACACTTGCCGCCGCAATCGCCACCTTCGTTGTCGTAGATCGGTTCGCGCGCGGCGTTCGCGCACCCGAAAACTAGTTGAGTCAGAGTCAAGAGCTTCACGATGCCACGCATGTTGGCAGCCCGCCGAGCAAGCTGCACACCACGTCCTTGAAGTGCACGTCCGAGTGGTTAGCTCGTGTGCACGGGCAAGCCGAGTAGCTACTCGGTTTCGTCGGTGACCGAAGGAGCAGGGAGGGGGCATGCGAGCTGATGAAGATCGAGCGATGCCGCGGCGATAGCGGCGGGTGACGGCATCCGAGCACCAGCTGCCAGCGGTAGCTGACGGGATCGGTTGTCTCGGGACGCTGACAAGACCGCACAGAAAGGAGTGCAAAGGAGTGCAAATCCTCGTGGTCCGGTCAGCGTCTCATCCCTGATGGTCATCATGATGCGCAGGGCGTTCGTGCTGTTCGGTCTGGCGTTGGTGAGTTGCAAGAGCAAGGGCGGCGATCGCGCGGATCGGGAGGATCAGGCCGCGCCGTCGCTGGAGGCGAAGTCGACCGGAGTCGCTGGTGCAGGCAGTGCCGCCCTCGACGAGAAGTCTGGGAAGAAGGACGACAAGTCTCCCACCACGTGGAAACGGTCCCAGATCGTCCCGAACTCGTCGCGCGTGATGGTCGGCGATCGCGAAGAGCTCGCGCTGCGCACGATGCAGACCCACGTCTCGGTCGACGGATTTCGCGCTCGCGTCGTGATCGACTACGTCTACGCGAACGATCGCGATCGCCAGCTCGAAGGCACGTTCCAGTTGCGGCTACCGGAGGGCGCCTCTCCGTATTACTTCGCGTTCGGCGCGACCAAGTTCGAAGCCAAGGATCCGGCGCCCGATCTGCAGATCGCCTCGAACGACAACGACGATCCGAGGCAGATCGCGAAGCAGCGCGAGACCGCGTGGCTCGCGCCCAAGGAAGCGAGGATGGTGCCTCGCGAGACGGCGGCGATCGCGTACGGCCAGACCGTGCGGCGGCGTGTCGATCCGGCGATCGTCGAGTGGGCCGGGGCTGGTGTGTTCACCGCGCGCGTCTATCCGCTCGCACCGCAACGGCTGCATCGCATCGTCGTCGGCTACGACCTCGACCTCACGCCGATCGGGAACGACCTCGAGCTGTCGTTCGATCTGCCAACCCAGATCTCGCAGAGCACGGTCGAGATCAGCGTCGCCGATGCCTACGCAGCGACCGCAACGCCGGCGGTGAAGCCGACGGTGGTCGGCTCGCGCAAGGTGTTTCACTTCGCCGACCAGACGCGCTCGATCCAGCTCCGCCTCGTCAAGCCCGGCGCGGTGCTGCTGACCGGCAGCGATCCCGAGGCCGGCGAGTTCTTCGCGGCGCGTGCGGTGCCGCAGTTGCCGGTCGCGCCGGCATCGACGGCCGAGACGGCCACGTTCCTCGTCGACACGTCGCTGTCGAGTAACCCGGATCGCTTCAACATCTACTTGAAGCTGCTCCGCGCGGTGCTCGACAAGAATCGCGACTCGCTGAAGTCGTTCAACGTGCTGTTCTTCAGCGTCGACGCGCACTGGTATAGCAAGGAGCTCGTGGCGAACACGCCGGCGAACGTCGAGGCGTTGATGACGTTCTCGAACACGCTCGCCCTCGAGGGCGCGACGGATCTCGGCGCCGCGCTCGACGAGGCTGCGCATCACGACAAGAGCGACCTGTTCCTGCTGTCCGACGGTGCGGCGACGTGGGGGCAGAGCAACCTCCACGCGCTGGGCAAGCTCCTCACCGGCGGCGCCTTGTTCGCGTATCAGACCGGGCTCGCGGGCACGGACACGAGCGCGCTCGTCCATCTGGCACGGGAGAGCGGCGGCGCGGTGTTCTCGGTGACCGGCGAGGCCGAGATCGACAACGCAGCGACGGCACACCGCGCGCGTCCGTGGCGGTTGACCTCGGTCGAGGTGACCGGCGCTACCGACGTGCTCGTCGCGGGAACTCCGACGGTGCTGTTCCCTGGTCAGAGCATCTACGTCGCGGGCCGCGGCCAGCTCGGCGCGGGTGCAGTGCTCACCCTGACGCTGGAGCAGGGCGGCGGGACGCAGGTCGTCAAGACGAAGCTCGGTGCGCCGCTGACGTCACCGCTCGCGGCTCGCGCCTATGGATCGATCGCGACCGCACATCTCGAGGAGCTCGAGAGCGCCACCGAGCTCGAGGCCCGCGCCTATGCCACGCACTTCCGGATCACCGGTCGCACGTGCTCGCTGTTGATGCTCGAGAGCGAGGCCGACTACGCGCGCTTCAACATCAAGCCCGACGCGGATGCGTTCGTCGTCAAGGCCACGCCAGCGGGTCCGCTGTTCGCGAAGGCACTCGCGGCGACGGTCGGCACGCTCGGCGATCCGAAGGCGGCGTTCGTCGCGATGCTCGACAAGCTGGCGAGGAGCCCGCACGTGAAGCTTTCGCTCACGCCGTCGTACAAGACCGCGATCGATCAGCTGCCTGCCACGGTGTTCGCGGTGCCCGCGAAGCCGCTCGCGACCACGCTGCGCACCGCGAAGGATCTCTCGCCGGAGCTCGTCGAGGCGCTGCGCACGCACAAGCTCGAGTACGACATGATCTCGGCCGCCGCCCGGGCGCGCCAGGGCACGCCGGGCGACAGGCTCAAAGGTCTGAGCTCGCTCGTCGAGGAGAACCCCGGGGATGCGGTGCTCGCGCGCGACGTCGGGTTCTCGGCGATGGAGCTCGGCCTGGGCGAGCAGGCGTATCACCTGTTCCGCCGCGTCGCGGAGGCGCGCCCGTACGAGCCGCAGACGTATCGCGCGATCGGTCAGTCGCTCGCGGCGATGGGCAAGCTCGAGCTCGCGCTCGCCTACTACGAGATTCCGCTGATGGGCACGTGGGACCCGCGGTTCGGCGAGCTCCAAGCCATCGTCGAGCTCGAGTACCTACGGCTGTTGCGGCGCATCGTGCAAGCGCGTTCACCGGCCTCCGACTACGCGAAGGCGCGCATCGGTGCGCTCGCGAATAAGGTCGACATCGATCAGGCGGACCTCGTCGTCACGATCACCTGGAACACCGACAACACCGACGTCGATCTCCACGTCGTCGAGCCGAGCGGCGAGGAAGTGTTCTTCTCCCACACCAGGAGCAAGAGCGGTGGTCGGCTGACGCGCGACGTGACCCAGGGCTACGGCCCCGAGATGTACGTGTTGCGCGAGGCGCCGAAGGGCACCTATCAGATCGATGCGGTCTACTTCGCGTCCGATCAGAACCGCACGAGCGTGCGGAGCAAGGTCGGCGTCACGCTGATCGAGGATTGGGGCAAGCCCACCGAGCGCGTCACCGAGAAGGTCGTGACGCTCGAGTACGGCCGAGACCGCCACGCGATCGCGACCGTCACGCGCTAGGGAAAACGACGGGTGGCCCATCGCCGAGCCGCGCGATGATGAAGGCGTAGAGGCCGAGCGCATCGAAGGTGCCGCGGACCGAAACGCGCCACCCCACCTGCGCGAAGTGATCGGCTTCGATCTCCGCCAGCACCTCGCCCCAGTACTGTGACCGGACGGGGACGAGGCCGTCGTTCGTGCCGCTCGTGCGCTTGAGATAGGCGTGGCCCGCGATCAACGGGATCGGGATGACCGAGGTCGGCTTGTGCATGCCGCCGACCACGCACGTGTAGCGCACACCCGGGACATCGGGGACCTCGCGATTGAACCGCTCGAGCGCCTCGGTCGAGAGCCACTCGAGCGCCGCGATCGGCAGTCCGATCGCTCGCATCAGCTTGTGTCCCCACCCGATCGGACCCTTCAGCATGAGGTCTGCGATCGGAGTTCCATGGTGCGGCGTCCCGATCGTGACGAGCGAGCGTACGCGCTGATGTAGTCCGAGTTGAGCCAGCGCGTAGCGGGCATCGAGGCCGCCGAGGCTGTGCGCGATCAGATCGACGCGGTCATGTGGCAGCGCTTCGATCGCTGCGACCAGTCGCCGCGCGCGCGCCGGCACCGAGGCATACGGCGGCAGCCGCACCGCATGGACCTTACAGCCGAGCGACTCCAGGTGCTTCACGATGCCGCGGAAGTAGTGCAGGCGCATGCCCGGCACCCCGATCCGTGCGAAGCCGAACAGTCCATGCACGAGGACGACGGGGAGAGGAGATCCTCGCCCGCTACCGCCGGGCTTGATGTCGACGCCCTCGAGCGGCGCGATGACCTCGACCCGTGGTCGCCGCACGACGACGATCACTGCCGCGACGAGCAGCACCACGACCAGCGCGATCACGACCACGAGCACGTGCTCAGCGTGACACGGTTCACGTACCCGTTCGGGCTCTGATCCACGCGACGAGTGTGCGCACCGCCCAGGCCGGAAGCGGCGCATTGTGGCCGCCAGGGAACGCGAGCATCGACCAGTCGCCGGCGTACGCTTTCATGATCTGATCCTGGTAGCGCGTCGGCACCACGCCGTCGTCCGTCGACGACAGGAACAGAGCAGGGGCCGTCACGCGCTTCGCGTTCTCGATGCTGTCGAGAGCCTCGGGAATCTGCACCGCCGTCGGCAGCGCGAGCAGCCACAGGTTCCACCATCCGTGACGTCGCATGATCAGCTCGGCGAGTGGCGGTGGGTTGTGAAGCACGAGTCCGGCGACGGGGGCGTGCGCCGCGACGTGCAGCGCCGCCGCGGACCCCATGCTCGTACCGATCACGATGATCGGTCGACCGTTCGCTCGTTTCGCGAGGGCCTCGTACGCAGCGCGTGCCGAGCGCGCGACGCGCGCGAGCGTTGCCGGACCGGCGCTGCCACCGAACCCGGGGTAGTTGACGCCCCACCATTCGATCGCCTGACCCGAAAACTCCGTCGCCTCGAACCAGATGTCGTTGGCGAGCTGCGCGTTGCCGTAGAACCGCAGCACGAACGCGGCGGGCTCGCGGTTCGGGGTGCTCTGCGCGACCACGACCTCGAGCGTGCCGACCCGTTGGACCGTCGCGCCTGGGGTGGCCGTGCTGCGTTGCGGCCACAGCAGGAGCTTGTCAGCGAGGCAGCCTGTCAACGCGATCGTCACGACCAGGATCACCCGCACGTGTCGCGACCTTCGCATGGAAAACCCAGGCAACCCCCCTCCCTCAAAAATTCACCGCGGCGTGGAGGTAGCCGTCTTCCAACAGCTGCCAGCGGTTGATGTCGGGCGCTGCCTCGGATGCGTGCGAGCGTAGTCGCCATGATCGGACGCGTACTCGGGGTCGTTCTGCTCGTTGGTTGCGGGGGTGGCGGCAGCTCGTCACCGGACGCTTCACCCACCCCCGACACGCCGATCGATTTGGGGGTCGTGCCCCGCGCCGAGCCGGCGTCCTGCAAGTTCAACGTCGACTCGAGTTTGGGGGCGGAGGGCTCCGACTTCAGCTGCGGCGACCTCGTGGTGTTCGAGAACCGCGAGACCAAGGAACGCACGATCAGGCTCCACTTCATCCAGTTCAAGAAGTCGACCGCGCAGACGACCGCCACGATCTATCTCGACGGTGGGCCGGGTGGCGATGGCGACGGCATCATCCAGTACGCGAACTTCCTCGGCCCCACGTTCCTGCAGGGGCTGATGACGAGCGGTGACTTCCTCGTGATCGGGCAGCGCGGAACCGGGTTATCGCAGCCGTTCCTCGATTGCCAGAGCTTCGACTGCTCCGACTTCGCGGAGGTTGCAGACCTCGGGTCGTACAACACGCTCAACAACGCCGACGACGTCGACGAGTTGCGCTCCACGCTAGGCTACGACACGCTCGATCTCTACGGCATCTCGTATGGCTCGCGCCTGGGGCTCGAAGTGATCCGCCGCCACGGCGAGCACCTCCGCTCCGCCGTGATCGAAGGGCTGGTGCCGTCACAGATCATCTGGCCCGCCGCCGTGCCGGCGTCGTTCTACGGGGCGCTCACCAACCTCGCCGCATCGTGCACGGCGGCCGGCCCCTGCGGCACGGAGTACGGTGACCTCGAGGCGAAGTTCCACACCGGCGTCAGCTCGCTGAACAGCTCGCCGCTGACGGTGGACACGTCGTTCGGTCCGTTCGACCTCGACGGCAACACCTACGCCGGGATGCTGTTCCAGATGCTCTATTCGAAGAGCACGTTCCCGTTCCTGCCGCGCATGATCAGCGATCTCGCGCAGCGTCGGGCGGATCGCGTCGGCGCGATCATCGACGCCGTGTTCGGTGGCGATGGTGGTGGCAGCATCTCCATGGGCCTCTACAACGGCGTGGTCTGCAGCGAGCTGTTCAATCCGCCGACCCTGACCGCCTTCGACGACGCGAACGTCGGTGTGCCGAGCGACATCCAGGATCTATTTTCGGGTGGTTGGTTCGAGATGCTCGACACCTGCGCGAGCTTTCCGAAGGCTGCGCCAGCGGTGCAGCTCCAGCTCCAGCAACCTGTGACCTCCGACGTGCGTACCTTCGTGTCGAGTGGCCGCCTCGATCCGATCACGCCTCCGGCGTTCGGCGACATCGCGGTCGCCAACCTCTCGAACGCGTTCCACGTCATCCACGAGAACTCCGGCCACGGTGCGACGCTGCAGAGCACCTGCGGTCAGCAGAACCTGTTCACGTTCCTCGGCGATCCGGCGACCGCGTTCGATACGAGCTGCGCCGCGGCGATCGGGGGGGATTTCCTCGTCGGCAATAGCCTCGTCGCACGACCAATCCCCGTCGAGCGGATCCGCGCCGAGCTTCGTCTCGCGCCGAAGCGCCCCGTGATCAAGGGGTCGGTGAGGCGCCGTTGAGCACGGCGATCGCATCCTTGCGATAGCCCTTGAACCACTCGGGCTCGCTGGTCACCCAGCTGATCATGCGCTGCGCGGAGACTCGAAACTTCGGGTGATTCTCGAGCGTGGCGAGGCGTGCGAGGAGCTTCAGTGCACAGCCGCGCCGATACACCTTGTCGTACGCGAGCGCGAGCTTGAGTGTGGCCTCGGCGCTGTACGGATCCTTGGTCAGGGCGTTGCTGTAGTGACCGATGCCCGTGACCACCACCTGGGCACGCGTCTGCGGATCCGGGATCTTTTCCGCCTGCTGGATCGCGCCATCGCCGGTGACGACGAGCTGGGTCGAACGTGGCGCATCGATCGAGACCCGCGTCGGATCGCCGCGGAAGTTCGTCGCGCAGTTGTCGACGTACGGAATCACCGGATCGACCTCCGGGACGGCCTTGTGCGGCACCTTGCGAACCTTGACGAGTGGCTCGGAGGCGGTGCCGTACATCGACTGGCAACCCGCGACGACCGCCAGCAACACGATGAATCTCCCCATGGCTCCAAGCCTAACGCGGCGAGCTTGAAGATCCATTCACGATTCTCAGACCGGTTCGCAGACCGCGGGTCCACACACTTGCGGGCACATCATGCCGGGCTCGGCTGCCTTCTGGCACGCGTTGGGGCCGCACGCGTTGCACTTCTTGCCCTCGCCGCAGTCTGCATCGGCCTGGCACGTCTCGTCGGCAGGTGCCGGTGCGGCCGAGCCGGGCGCGGGCGTTGGGGTCGATGCCGGAGGTGCGCTCTTGCCGCCGCAGGCGACGAAGAACAGCGCGATCAGGAGGAGCTTCATGGACGGTTGCTAGCACGTGCCGGGGCATGCAAGCGAGCCCAGGTCGACGCTGCGATCGGCCTTGCGCACGCGCACGATCACGCCGCAGCTCCACGGCGACTCACCGGCGGGATCCGAGGAGTACCCGTCGATCGAGCAGTCCCAGTAGGTCTCGGCATCCTCTCGTGTGGGTGGCGGGAGGTTCATCTTCGTCGCGTGTGGACCACAGCCGCCGGTCAGTCGATGAACGTCGCCATCCGCCTTCGGGCTGCCGTACTCGATCAGCCGCGCGACCCAAACGCCGAGGGTCTCCTCCGCAGGGCAGCCCCGCTCCTTCGCCGCGGTCATGTCGTGGTCTGCATGCGGCTTCAATAATGCGATCAGCTCGTCGCGATTCGGCGGTTGCGGATCGACGCGATCGCTGTGGTTCGCGATCGGGCGCGGGGAACCACTGCTACACGCAGCGACGACGAGCAGGAGAACCTTCACGCGTTGCATTGTCGCCGAAGTCTCGCGCAGAGTGACGCCTGGCGCCGCCGTGTCGCGATTCCGCGCTTCCCGAACGAGCTGCGCAAGACGGGCGAGATCACCGAAGTGCGCGTACGCTTCGGCGTCATGCGCGTTCTGTTGATCCGGCACGGCGAGTCGCAGATGAACACGCGCACCGATCTGGTCGGTGGATTCAGCCCGCAGACCCCGCTGACCGAGACCGGCGCCGCGCAGGCACGGGCGCTCGGCGAGCATCTCGCGCGCGAGGGAGTCGCGATCGATCTCGCGTACACGTCGACCGCCGTGCGCGCACGCGAGACTGCACGCATCACCCTCTCCGCGCTCGGCCATGGTGAGCCACGGATCGACGAGCGACTCGCCGAGCTAGGGCAGGGCATCTGGGAAGGCCGGCCGCGCGCCGAGTGCTACACCGCGGCCACGCTCGCGCGGATCCAGGAGCACGGGAAGGACTTCAAGTTCGACGGCGGTGAGTCGATGAACGAGGTCGCCGCGCGGATGGGTGCCTGGTACCGCGATGCGATCGCCGAGACAGCGAGCACGATCGCGATGTTCGGGCACGGGCTCGCGATCCGCTGCCTGCTCGGGGACCTGTTCGGATGGGACCACGCGAAGACGTACGGCACCGTGACGCGCAATACGTCGGTTAGCACGATCGCCCGCGGTGCCGATGATGCGTGGGCGCTGGTCGACCTGGGCGCCACTCCACACCTGTGAGCGACAGGTCGAAGGCGGTTTGCAGGTCGTCGGTCTCTCGCAGCGCTGATCTGACGGTACCTTCGCTGCGTGAGATCGGCTGAGCCCTCCGCGTGGAGCATGCTGCGGAAGCGGCTCGCAGTCCCGTTTCTCGCGTTGGTGGCAACGCACGTGATCGGCACGCTCGGCTACTGGCTGCTCTGGCGAGAGCAGGGCGGCACGTTCAGCGACGCGCTGTTCATGACGTTCACCACCGTGACGACGATCGGGTTCGGGGAGGTCAAACCGCTGAACGACACCGGTCGCATCCTGACCATGGTGGTCGCGGCCGGTGGGATCGGCAGCCTGTTCTACAGCTTCACGGTCACGCTCGACTGGTTGTCGAGTGGCGAGATTCAACTGGTACGGAGGAGACGCAAGATGAAGGAACAGATCGACGCCCTCTCTGACCACTACATCATCGCGGGCTTCGGGCGCGTCGGTAGGGAGGCGTCACACGAGCTCGTTTCGAGCGGCAAGCGCGTGGTGGCGATCGATCTCCTCGACGAGCACATCGAGGCCGCCGCGGAGCGCGGATACCTCCGCATCAAGGGCGACGCGAGCGATGATGATGTGCTCCGAGCGGCCGGGATCGAGCGTGCCCGTGGGCTGATCACGACGACCGCGAACGACGCGACGAACCTCTACATCGTGATGTCGGCCCGGCTCCTCGCGCCGAACCTGTTCATCATCTCGCGCGCCGTCGATAGCAGCGCCGTGCCAAAGCTCGAACGGGCAGGCGCGAACCGCGCGGTCAGCCCTTATGCGATCGGCGGTCGCCGCATGGCTCACCTGATCCTGAGTCCACGTGTGGTCGACTTCTTCGAGACCGCGTTACAGCGCGGTCGCAAGACGTTGTCGATCGGCGAGTTGCAAGTGACCGCCGGGTCGTCGGCGGCTGGGGTCCAGCTCGAAACGCTGCGCAAGCGCGGCGGTGGCGGTGGCGCGACGGTGCTGGCGGTCCTGCGCGAAGATGGCGCGGTCGAGCTCGCGACCGACAGCCTCGTGGTCGGAGCAGGGGACCACGTGCTCGCGCTGGGCACCGACGAGCAACTCGAGAAGCTCGAGGCATCGCTCGGCAGCTAGGGCGTCAGTCGACGACGAGCAGCACGTCGTCGACGTCACGCCGAGGCGCCGCGTGATGGATCGGCTCCTCGGGGTACCCCAACCGCAAGACCATCTGCGGATAGCCTTGACGCTCGAGCACGCTCGCGACGCGACCGCGCATCTCGGGGAGCTCGAGGACCTGGTTGAGGAACGACGCCGAGAGTCCGAGGCTGGTGGCGTGCAGCAGGACAGCCTCGAGAGCCTGCCCGGACCCGAGCCACGCCATCGGATCATCGCTGTCGGTGCCGAGCACGGCGACCACCGGCGCACCCATCGCCAGCTCCTCCTCGCGCTTGCCGAACCGATCGGCGAGTCCCGGCGATCGCAGTGCGCGCATGATGGTGAACGGCAACGCCGAGCCATATTCCTTCTCGACGAACGGGATGCCATCGCGCCGGCGGCTCGCAAACGGGATCAGCCAGTTCGCGACCTCCTGCCGGAACGCCGGGTCGCTGTACTGCAGTTGATCCGCTTCGTCGATCAGGTGTGCGATCGCGGTCTTCTGATCCGGGTGGAGGCGTTCCATCCAGACGCCATGCAACGAAGCGGTCTCGACGAGGAGGTCGGAGTCGGCGGCCGAGACCGGCCTCCGCTGGAAGCTCCGGCGATTGGTGCGTCGCAAGGGGAGCGCACGCATCAAGGCGAGATCACTCTCGGACGAGATGATCGCGGGGCCGAGCTGGATCGTGGCCAGCAAGCTCGGGTCTTCCGCACTGATCATGACGGTCACGTCGTCCCTGAATCCCATCGCGCGGATCGCGACGCGTGCGTTGAACAGCGCACAGCCGCAACTCTGGATCAGCTGTCGTCGCTCGCGGTCGATGATGGGAAGGTGGCGTTTTGGGTCGGCGTGGACCTCGAGTCGACCATCCACGATCCGGAACCGCCAGGGCTGAGAATTGTGAGCGCTCGGCGCCATCACCGCGGCGGACACCGCGTGGCTCAAGACGCGGTGGCGTTCGTCGATCTCCATCCCGCCCACTCGCTGCATGTCACAGACCACTCGGCGCAGCGCAGGATGCCGACTCGCCGCGGAACCGCCACGTGTTTCGCGCAAACGGCGCCTGATCGGCGTGGCCCACGCAGTTCCTGCGGACTCCCCCGGGATGCCTCGGTACTCCGAAAACACAGAAGCCGGCGGAGTTCGCCGGCTTCTTCGAGGAGCCACCCAGATTTGAACTGGGGATGGTGGTTTTGCAGACCACTGCCTTACCACTTGGCGATGGCTCCAACGACGGCGCCTTTCTTAGCACAGGTTCTGGGGAGGTGGAAACCTAGCCGCGTGCGATGCGGCGCAGGAGGCGCTTCGTGATCAAGCCGTGCGCACCCGTCCCGATCACCGCGGCGCGGTACAGGCGGCCGATGCCGGGGAAGGCCGCATCGGTGCGGGCGACGAGCTCGCCGGGCTTGATCTGAAAGGTGAGCCGATAGCGCGAGAAGCGGTGCTGACCTTCGAGCGTCAGCGACTGATTCGGCACCGCTGCGACGACGCGGAAGCCGGTGACCGTTTGACCGATGCGACCCTCGAAAACAGGACTGCGCTCGCCGGGGTCGACGCCGAGCAGGCGACCGAAGGTGTGCGCCCCTTGCATCGTGGTGCCGAGCGACCGAACGAGGGATCGCCACACAGCCTCGGGTGGTTCGTGGGTGGGGACCGCGTGCTCGTCGATCTGCGGGAGCGTTTCCATCGTGCTTCGATTCTCCGCGGGTGGGCGGCGCTTCAGGGTTTCTTGACCCTATGCTCTCGCGCCATGAGCTACCAGACGCTGGTCTACGCGGTCGACGGCGCGATCGCCTCGATCACGCTCAACCGCCCTGAGGACTTGAACACGATCGTCACCGGCAAGCCGCTGTCGGGCAAGGAAGCGGCGGCGTGCGGGCTGATCAATGAAGCGGTGCCGTTCGCGAAGCTCGAGGAGCGCGTCTGGCAACTCGCGGAACAACTCGCGACCATTCCGTTGTCGCAGCTCTGCGCGCAGAAGCTGATCGTCAATCAGGCGTACGAGAACATGGGGCTCCATTCCACCCAGATGCTCGGGCCGATCCTCGATGGGCTGATGCGGAATACGCCCGATGCCAAGCGCTGGATCGAGGTGGCGAGCACGCAGGGCGTCAAGGCGGCGGTGATCGAGCGGGACGGACCGTGGGGTGATTACAGTCAGGCACCGGCACACGAGCGTCCGGATCCGAGCAACATGGTTCCATTGGCGACTCCGCGGAACAGGTAAAGTGGCGCAATGGTCGCGTCGCGCTTCCTGCGGCAGATAATCGACATCAATCCGCACTTCATCTTCGTGAAGGATCGGGCGGGTCGGTTCACGCTCGTCAACGAAGCGATCGCGGCGGCCTACGGAACGACGGTCGAAAGCCTGATCGGCAAGACCGATGGTGACTTCAACAGCAACGCCGAGGAGGTCGAGCATTTTCGGCGCGATGACCTCGAGGTGATGGACACGCTCGAAGAGAAGTTGATTCCACTCGAGGTCATCACCGACTCGAAGGGCAACCATCGCTATCTGCAGACCATCAAGCGACCACTGGTGGATGCCGATGGGGTCGCGCGACACGTGCTGGGCGTGGCGACGGATATCACGGCGCTCAAGCACGCGGATGATGCGCGCCGCGCGATCGAGGCGCAGATGCTCCAGGCGCAGAAGCTCGAGAGTCTCGGGCTCCTCGCGGGTGGCATCGCGCATGACTTCAATAACCTGCTGGTGGGCGTGCTGACGAACGCGGACATCGCGTTGCGCAAGCTCGGCGCAGGCAGCGCGGCGGGTGGATCGATCGAGCAGATCCAGGTGGCGGCAATGCGTGCGGCGGAGCTGTGCCGGCAGATGCTCGCGTACGCGGGTCGCGGCGAGGTCACGATCGAGACGCTGAACCTGACCGATCTCGTACGCGAGCTCGCGCAGCTGATGCGCGCGTCGGTGAGCAAGCACGCGAACGTGGTGGCCGACCTCGCGAGCGTGCCTCCGATCGCCGCGGATCCGACGCAGGTGCGGCAGGTCGTGATGAACATGATCACCAACGCCTCGGATGCGCTCGAGGACAAGGAGGGCACGATCACCGTGTGCACCGGCGTGCGTGATCTGACGGCGCAGGAGCTCGACAAGGACTGCACGAAGCAGCCACCGCGGCCCGGGCGCTACGTCCACGTCGAGGTCACCGATGCCGGCCGCGGGATGAGCGCGGACACGGTGTCGCGAATGTTCGATCCGTTCTACTCGACGAAGCTCGCGGGGCGTGGTCTCGGGCTTGCCGCGGTGCTCGGGATCGTGCGATCGCATGGTGGGGCGATCTTCGTGTGCTCGACGCTCGGCAAGGGCACCACGTGCAGCGTGCACTTCCCGGTCGCTTCGGGGGTTGCGATGGTCGCGATGGTCGAGGCGGTCGCACCGGCCGCACGCCGGGTGCTGGTGATCGACGACGAGCCGATCGTGGTAGTCGCGGTGAGTGAGATCCTCGAGCTCGAGGGCTATGCGGTGACGGCGGCACACGGCGGACACGACGCGATCGAGTTGTTTCGTCGCGAGCCCGACAGCTTCGTCGGCGTGTTGCTCGACATGACGATGCCGCGGCTCGGCGGCGTCGACGTGATGCGCGAGCTGCGCGCGATCCGCGCCGACGTGCAGGTGATCCTGATGAGCGGGTATGAACGCAGTCGCGCCTCGCAGCTCGGCGATCCACCGGCCGGCTTTCTCCAGAAGCCGTTCCGCTCCGAGGATCTGCTCGACGCCGTCGCGAAGTTCCCCGCGAAATGAGCTGCTCCAATACCGACGAGCTCGAGCCACCGTGGGCGGCGTATCCGTGGATCCCGCTCGGCTCGATCGGTTGGCGGATGGGCAGCGGCGAGGGCTACTTGATGGAGTGGGCCGCCTACGTGCGCGAAGCCTGTCCAACAGCCGACGCGGCGATCGAGTATCTCCAACGCCATCCGCCGGCGCCGCACACGTGGCGTCGCTGGATCTCGAGCTGGCTCGCCCGGGTTGGCGACGATGAGGAGGTCGATGACGAGGACGAAACCACGTTGTGGGACGGCCGCGTCGACGACGAGGGGTTGGTCGCCGAGGATGCGGCGTATCCGGTGTTCGTGCGCAACGCGCTTCGCGGGGAAGGCATGACCG
>JBBQJJ010000202.1:0-15246 GCA_038325805.1 Haliangiales bacterium | reverse complement strand
CACCTCGACGTAATGAAGATCGACGAGCTGATCGACGAGGAGCACTACGCCCTCGGCGTCGCATTGCTCGAGCGAGTCGTTGCCATGCTGACCAAGATGATCGACCCCTGATCGTCAACGGGAGGCGATCACGATCACGGTAGCGTTCCCCCGTTCACGTGCACGGCCACGATCACGCGACCGATCACGGTCACCACAATCAGGGACAGGCCCTAACCCCAGAGCCCCGGCTCGAGAGGACGAGCCACCCCGTTCCCCATCATTCGCCTGTCGAAGGATCTGGGGTTAGCGACGGCGACCGGTCTTCCGCTTCGCAACCGCCTTTGCAGGGCGCTGCTTCGCGGCGGTAGCCGCACGAGGTGCCTTCGTCTTCTTCGCCTCTTTGGCGACCACCGGCGTCGCCTTCTTGGGAGTCCGCTCGCCGGGCTTCTCGAGGTACTGACTCCAGTCGACCTTGCGATCGGCGCTGGCGGTACCGAACAGGAAGCCGACCAGGACCAGGGAACACACGACGAAGCGCATGAGGAGGGTGAAGAGCACGGCGCGTGCCCGCCCGAGAGCCGGGATCCAGCACGCGGGTTCGCTGGGTTATCGGGCGAGACCCGAGAGCGCACGCCCCGTCGCTGCGAGAGCGGTCCCTGGCCAACCGACTAGCCAGTGATGATAGGGTCGCCCCGATGCACCGCTGGTTGGTCCTCGCGCTGCTCGCGGGATGCCGCGACGAGGCAGCACCGCCGGGCGACGCGCCACCCGCTGACAGTGGGCTGCCGGCCACGTGCACCGATCGCTGTGCGGAGACCGTGCTGCGCGCGGAGTTCCGGCTCGTGCGCACGCTCGATCGCGCGGTGTTCGGCAACAACGCCGACGGCACGCTTCATGTGGAGGCGTACCTCGGTGGCGATGGTTGTCCATCCGAGACGTCCCCGACGCCCGATTACACGCTCGTCCTCGGCAAGGTCGCGCCGCCGAACGGACCAGCCCCCACGTTTGCCACCGGTAACGTGCTCGACTTCGTCGGCGATCTGCTCGGCGGCGATCTCGGCGCGCAGGCTCATACCGTGATCGTGCGGGCGACCGCCGCAAAGCCCAGCGACTTCGTCGCGCTCGACGTCGATCTCGACTTCTTCGAGGGCAACCTCGACGGGCACCTCTACGCGACGCACTGCCCGTCGCTCGATAGCCCGTAGTTGCGAACACTTGGTTGCAGCGACCAGCGCGCGCGCCGCGGCTGATCGAGTGACCATATGCGGCGCGTCGAAACCCGCGACGCGATTGATCCGGACGCTGGCGCGAAAGCTGCTCGACGCCCGGGACATATGCGAAGCCTGCTGTGGTCCCTGCCGTTGCTCGTTGCGTGTGCGTCGGATGGTATGCCTGACCAGGTCGAGCTTGAACCGGATGGCAAGGGTGACGCGGCGACGGTCGAGAGGTTGCTCGACCAGCTGATCAACGATGGCGAGCTGTCGGCGGCGGATATCGACAAGCTGTTCGAGAGCGCCGGCGAGACGGTGAACAAGGCCGAGATGCTCGTCATCCGCGATGCGGTCGAAGGCACGGGCTACACGATTCCGGCCGATGCAACGGCACGTGCCCTCGAGCGCGCGACCACGGCGAACCTCCTCGCGGCAGAAGCGCGCGAGCTCTCGCAGCGCGGCGGCTACGGCGGCAACGAAGTTCCCGCGAAGGTGCACGAGCTCCTCGCGAAGGCGCGGCTCAACGGCGCCGCGGCATTCGACGTGCGCGAGACCGACTCGCAGGGCGAGGGTGTGTGGAATCCGTATCCCACGACGACTCCTCCGACCGAGAACATGACGTTCCAGTACACGCTGATCACGCCCGACGGACTCGCGGCGGATCTCGCGAACGCCACCGTCGAGTACAACGCGATCATCGGCACCGAGGAAGTGACGCAGGGCGGGCAGACATTCGAGCAGGTCAAGTACGCGAAGCATCGCGGCGGCACCGGCCGGATCGCCGCACAGTACGACGAGGCGTTCCACCCCGACATCTTCGCGCGTGGCTCGGTCGACCAGAAGTGGGCGAACAACTGCGCGTTCCTCACCGACGGCACGATCCACTGCTTGCCGGCGGCACGACGCTCCGAGTTTCAGGATCTGATCCTGACGAACCCACACCTCTCGAGGTGCAGCGACGTCGCCGGCTTCGAGGACGATTGCCACACGCTGATGTACATGGGCCACATCGAAGCCTCCGGTGGCGTGATCACAGGCATCGAAGTTTCCGGTCGGTTGTCCAAGGAGATCGGCAAGGGCCGGATCAACGGCATCGATCCGATCGCGCTGTTCGAGGCCTGGGGCTTCAAGACGCGCGCGGGTCTGACGATCAGCTTCGGCAATAGCTCCGACGGTCGTCCGGTGCGCGACCTCGCGCGCGGCGTGATCACTCGCCCCTAGGTACGGTAGGCTCACCGGCGGGCCGACTACTCCGCTCGAGTCAGCTCCACTGGGGCGGAGTCCTAGTTGGCGGACCAGATCGCGAAGTTCAGGTACGTCGCGAACGACACCCACAACACGTAGGGCACCAGCAGCCCGGCGGCGAGCTTACTCTCGCGGCCGAACATGTAGATCAAGGCGATGATCGACAGCCACAGCAGGATGATGTCGACCAGCGCGAGCGCGGGCTCGTGCCGCCCGAAGAACAACCACGACCACGCGCCGTTGAGCACCAGCTGGATCGCGAACACGATGACTGCTGGGCGGCGCTTGCCATCGGCGTACATCAGGAACGCGTAGAGCGAGATGCCGATCATGATGTAGAGCGACGTCCACGCGACAGGGAACACCCAGTTCGGCGGCGTCAGCGACGACTTCTCGAGCGCGAAGTACCAGGCATCGGGCGAAAACGCCGAGCCAAACACCCCGGGGAGGAGCGAGACCAGCAGACACCCGACGAGCGTCGCGATGTGGTGGCGAACAGCGATCTGAGGAAGGCCTGTCATCTGCGTGGTTTTGTTGCGAGGCTCATGCCGCGATAGCGAGGCGATCGAGCGTTGCGCGCAGTTGCTTGCGTGCGCGGTGTGCACGCACCTTGACGTTGCCGATGGTGAGGCCGAGCTGTCTCGCGACCTCGGCTTCGGTGTCATTCGCGCGGGCGAGCAGGATGCGCCTGTAACTGGGCGTCAACTCGGTCAGCGCTTGACGCACGATCTCCCGCTCCTCGGCCTCGGCGATCAGCGTCTCCGAGGATTTCGAGGGATCGACCGCGGAGTCGATCACCGAGGACTCTCCTTCGAGCCGGACTCGCGAACGGCGCTGGCGGCGCAGGTGGCCGAGCGCAGTGGTCGCGGCGATCCGGTACAGCCAGGTGCGGTAGCGCGACGTGCCGCGGAAGGAATCGCGGTAGCGGTACGCGAGGAGGAGCGCCTCCTGGGTGACGTCCTCGGCGTCGTCGGCGCTCCCGACGATCCTCCGCGCCACGGCGTAGACGAAGCCCCGATCCGAGGGTTCGAAGCTGACCGGTTCTTTGGTCGTCCTGCGCGGCGAAACGTTCAAATCGTCCATAACGGTCACTATGGACGTTAAAACGTTCACGTCAAGGGTGAATCTCATCAGGCTCGCGGGGGCGTAACGTGAGACCCGTGCGAGGCATCGTAGAGCCGTGAGATTGTTGTCGACTCGCGACCTGGCCGCGGCGCTCGGAGTGAGCGAGTCGTCGCTCAAACGCTGGGTGGACTCCGGAAAGATCGCGGCATCGCGTACCGAAGGTGGCCACCGCCGGATCGCACTCCCCGACGCGATGCGATTCATCCGCGCGAGTCGCACGCCCCTGCTGCGCCCCGAGTTGCTCGATCTTCCAGAGATCGCGGCGGTGCGCACGGGCCCAGACCGGTTGCTCAGGCACCTCACCGACCTCAATGTCGTCGCTGCGCGCGGCTGGCTGATGATGCGCTACCTCGAAGGAGCGACGGTCGCCGAGCTCGGTGATGGCCCGATCCGCGAGGCGATGCATGCGCTCGGCGAGCTGTGGCGACACGACGAGGGTGGCGTGTTCATCGAGCATAGCTCCACCGACGTCTGCCTCCAGGCGGTCGCGCAGCTGCGCAGCATGATCGACCCGCCTCCGGAGACCGCACCGGTGGCGCTCGGTGGTGGGCCGGCGGGTGACCCGTACCTGCTGCCTCCCCAGCTCGTCTCGATGACGTTGTCCGAAGTGGGAATGCGCTCGATCAACCTCGGTCCCGACACTCCGGTCGCCGCGTTCGCGGCTGCGTTCGCGACCCACAACCCGACGTTGATCTGGACGAGCGTCACGGGTTCTCTCGCGCCCGCGCGCGCCAAAGCCCTCAAGGACTGGTACGAGGAGTTGCCGAGCGCGGTGACGATCGTCGTCGGTGGTCAGCAGGCCAGCACGCTCGGTAAGTTGCCGGAGCGTGTGCGCCGGGTGCATTCGATGGTCGAGCTCGCCGACGTTGCCGCCGCCGTCGTGGCTGATCCTCGCTGACGCCTCGTGCTACCCGTGCGCCCGATGCGTGCGCCGGGTCAGCGATCACGCGTGGGGGCGCGCTGCGAAGCGAAGCCGGATCGCGGAGCGGCGATAGCCGAAAATCCGGCGAAGCATGTTCTCGATGACAAGCATGTTCGCGATCGCACCGAGAGGCCCGAGCGGCGGCGCGTAGTGGACGACATCTTCCATGATCGTCTTGCCATCGCGCTCGACGAAGCGGTGCTCGTGCCACCACGCTCGGTATGGGCCGCGCTCCTGCGAATCGACGAACGCGACGCCGGGGATCCACTTCTCGATCCGCGTGCGCCATCGCATCGGCACGCCGGCGACCCGGATCTTGTAGTCGATCGTGGAGTTGCTGGTGACGTCCTCGGGTGCGTCGGTGATCTGGAAGGCGAGCTCGGCCGGCGTGATGGCGGCGAGGTTGCTGGGCGACGAGAAGAACTCGAAGACTTCGCCGAGCGGAGCATCGAGCTCGGTGTGTGCGTGCAGCGTGTACCGCGGGCGGCGCTTGCGCAGGTACGGCGACTCGGGGAGGTCGCGCGCACGATAGAAATCGGCGGTGTCCTCGACGAGGTCCTCGAGCGCGGACGCCAGCGTCGGAAACGCGAACTCGAACCCGCCGGCGAGGAGCCTCCGAGGGATCACACGTTGTCCACCGAGGAGCATCGAGGCCGCCTCGCCGAGCACGAGCTTGACCGCGAACGCGGGGGCAGGAAGCTCGACCGAGAGATCGATCGACGCGGCGATCGTCTGCGCGAGCTCGCATTGCGGCACCGGGTGCGGCGCGGTGAACGCGAAGGTGCCGTCGACCGAGGTGTTGTCGATCGCGTGGAGTAGCCCTGCGACGAGATCCTCGAGATGGATCCACGACACCCACTGCGCGCCACCACCGAGCGAACCACCGAGGTGCCACCTCGACAATCGGAGCAGCGGCTCGAGTGCGCCACCGCCGCGCCCGAGCACGACCCCGAACCGCGCGATCACCACGCGCGAAGCGGCCGCCTCGTGCGCGGCGGCTTCCCACGCACGGCAGAGCTCGGCGGCGAAGCCGATGCCGGTCGCGGAATCGTCATCGAGCAGATCGCCGCCGCGATCACCGTACGCGCCGATCGCACTCGCGGAGACGAACACCGGCAACCGCTCGGAGCGCTTCGCGATCGAGGTGACGAGACGCGCCGTCGAGGCGACCCGGCTGTCGACCAGCTTGGCCTTGCGCTTCGAGGTCCACCGTTGACCGGCGATCGATTCGCCAGCGAGGTTGACGACTGCATCCGTCGCTCGGACCGCGGCATCAAGTGCGGCGTCGTCGGCGAAGTCGAACACGTCGACTCCGGCGGGGAGCAGTCCGCGAGCGCGCTCGGGGTTGCGCGCGGCGACTCGAACGGCGTGACCTGCGCCCTGGAGACCGAGCACGAGAGCGCGCCCGATAAAGCCGGTGGCGCCGAGAACGAGGGTGCGAGGCATACGGCGCTGGGATGGAGCGCGCGCCTTGAAGGTTGCGCGTAACCATGTCGTCCACGTCGGGGTGCCCAGCGTGAGATGATCCGCGTCGTGAATTGTCCCTACTGCAACGCGGCGCTGGCACCGGGAAGTGGCTTCTGCGGTTCGTGCGGTAACCAGATTCAGCAGCAGCAGCAAGGCTATCCGCAACACCCAGGACACCCGCAGCAGCCGGGATACCCGCAGCCACCGCACCATGGCCCGCAACCGCAGGGCGCACCACAGCAGCCGTATCCACAACAGGGGTACTCGCAGCAGCAAGGCTATCCGCAAGGTCCGCACGCCGGACCGCCAGCCCAGATGCAGGGTCAGCCGTATCCGCAAGGTCCGTACGCCGGGCCGCCGGGATACCCGCAACACCAGCAACAGGGCTATCCGCAGGCCGGCTATCCGCCACCGCAGCAGGCTCCGTTCACGCCGCAAGGTCACTACGCGCCGCCGCCGATCCGCCCTTTCCCGATCATCATGCAACAGCGCTTCACGCGGCTCACCGGCCAGATCTTCATCGCCCCGGCGCGCCTGTTCTTTCTCTGCGAGAGCCAGAAGGGTGGGCTCGGTGTCGCGCTCGGTCGCGGCCTCGGCGGCATCGTCGGAGGCGTGATCGCGGCGATGGCTGCACCGACGCCCGGCATGGCCGCGCCGGTGATCGACGAGCCGATGCTGTTTCAGGCGGTGCAGAACATGCCGGGCTCGATGGTGATGGAGCCGCCGCAGTTCAAGGCCATCAAGGTCACGATGTGGACGCGCGGGATCTTCTACGGTGGCAAGACGTACGCACTGCCGGAAGGACTCGATCGCGACTGCAAGACCGAGCTCGGTCACTGGTGTCACGCGAACAACGTGAGGAGCGCCGGCTTGATCAAGTAGCGGATAACTCACTGCGTCGTACGCGTCACCGAAAGTTTGATTCCCGGGGAGCCGTTGCAACTTCGCTATGCGATAACGGCCGCGTTATGAGCGTGACCGCGATCGCGTCGATCAATCGCCTCCCCGTCGAGCAAGCTCTGCGGGTCTACGACACGATGCTCCGCGCCCGCCTCCTCGAGGAGCGGCTGATCACCATGTACAAGCAAGGTGACGGCTTCTTCTGGATCGGTGGTCCGGGTGAGGAAGCGTTCAACGTGCCACTCGGCATGCTGGTCGACAAAGGCCAGGGCCTCCAGCACGACTACCTGCACCTCCACTATCGATCGAGCGCCACGCTGCTCGCGATGGGTGCGGATCCGGTGGATTCGCTGCGGCAGATGAAGAACACCGCGACCGACCCATACTCGCGAGGCCGCAACTTCGCGGGCCACTACTCGGCGCGCAAGTGGAACGTGGTCCCGGTGACCTCGCCGATCGAGATCCAGTACTCGATCGCGATCGGCACCGCGCGCGCACAACGCGAAGGCACCAAGGGCATCACGATCGTTCAGGGCGGCGATGCGGGTACGGCCGAGGGCGACTTCGCGACCGCGCTGGTGTGGGCGTCGCGCAAGGGGAGCGAGCTGCCGCTGTTGATGATCGTCACCAACAACCGGTGGGGGATCTCGACGAACTATCAGGGGCAGCACGGCTACGAGCAGATCTCCGAGCGCGGCAAGGCCTTCGGCATGCCGGTCGCGATCGTCGACGGCAACGATGCGGAAGCGTCGTGGGCCGCGCTGACCAAGGCGATCGAGTACGTCCGCACGCACCGCAAGCCGTACCTGCTCGAGGCGATGGTGTCGCGGTTGCGCGGCCACTCGTCGGCGAGCGGCGCGAACGTGGTCAAGGAAGAGATCGACTGCGTGATCGAGATGGAGAACAAGCTCGAGGAGCGCCGCGTGATCACGCGCTCGCGGATCGACGAGCTGCGCACGCTGTACACGCAGGAGTTGCTCGTCGCGAGCCAGAAGGTCCTCGAGGAGCCGATGCCCAAACCCGAGTCGGTGTGGGACTTCGTGTTCGCGGAGAAGAACCACGTCGGTGAGGAGTCGTAGATGCCCACCATGATCCAGGCGATCCGCCTAGCGCTGCATGTCGGCGAATCGCGGCTCGGCGTGACGGACATCTTCGGCGAGGACGTCGGTCCGCCGCTCGGTGGCGTGTTCACCGGCACCCAGGGTTTGAAGACCGCGTGGAACACGCCGCTCGACGAGCGAGGCATCGTCGGCACCGCGATCGGGCTCGCGCTCGCCGGCAAGAAGCCAGTCGCCGAGATCCAGTTCTGCGACTACGCGTTCAACACGATCGATCTGCTCAAGGTCGCCGGCAATACGTTCTGGTCGACAGCCGGTGACTGGAACGTGCCGATGGTGCTGATGACGCCCGTCGGTGCCGGCATCCGCGGCTCGATCTATCACTCGCACTCGTTCGACGCGACGGCGACCCGGATCCCCGGCTGGAAGATCGTGATGCCGTCGACGCCACTCGACGCGTACGGCCTGATGCTCAGCGCGATCCAGGATCCGAATCCGGTGTTCTTCCTCGCACCGAAGGCCCTCCTCCGCCTGAAGAGCAAGCCCGACGAGAACATCCCGGGCGCGCCCGCCGACGATCGCGTGCTGTCGCATATGATCGATGCACCGCTCGGCGATCGCACCAAGTGGGCGCCGCAGTGGCCGCAGATCGAGGAGTACTACGTCCCGATCGGCAAGAGCCGCGTCGCGCGCGAGGGCTCACACGTCACCGTGCTGACGTACGGCCGCAACGTGCAGATGGCACTCGCGTCGGCCGAGGAGCTCGTGGCCGAGGGCATCGACACCGAGGTGATCGATCTCCGCACGCTGCACCCGTACGACTGGCCCGCGATCGAAGCGAGCGTCCGCAAGACCAATCGCGTGCTCTGCCTCAACGAGGACACCGAGATCACGAACTTCGGCGAGCACCTGATCCGCCGGATCATCGAAGAGCTGTTCTACGAGCTCCACGCGCCGCCGAAGCTGGTCGCGGGTGCCCACCTCCCGGGCATCGGCCTCGCGGATGCGCTCGAGATGGCGAGCGTGCCGCAGAAGCCGCAGATCACCGCGGCGATCCGCGAGCTCGCACAGCACGAGCCGTGACGATGCGCCGCGAGATCGAAGCCCAGGAGACCAAGGATCAGCTGCGCGCGACGAGTGACGAGGCGATCGCGCGCGGTGCCTTCGGAGCACCGAGCCTGTTCGTCGGCGAGGTGTTGTTCTGGGGCAACGACCGGTTGCCGCTGCTCGAGAAGCACCTGGGGTAGACGTTCGAGAGCGGCTGGGCAGGTAGGATGCAGGCAATGGAGCGGCCGCCGGCAACCACGAGATATCTCGCGATCGCACAGCTCGCAGGTGCGGTGCTGGTGGCGGTGATCGGCGTCGTCGGTGGGGTGCTGATGCAGGTCGAGCTGGCAGCACCCGGGCCGAGGTGGAGCGCGCAGTTCTACAGCCGCACGCTGACGTTCCACGACCTGACGCCGCTCGCGATCGGTGCAGCCCCGCTGGCCGGCGGACTCGGCTACCTCGCGATCGGCAAGCTCGTCGGTGCCAAGCACATCCCCGTACCCGCACTCGCGTGGGTCGCGTTCGGCGTCTGGGTGATCGGCATCGCGTGCTCGATCGTCGCGACCCTGATCGTGACGGGCGATACCGGGTGGACGTTCTACACACCCACCACCATCGGTGAAGCGCGTCCACCGGTGCTGCTGTATCTCGGTCCGCTCGTGGTCGCCACGGCGACCTCGCTCTACGCGGTGCACCTCGCGATCGTCGTGATCGCCCATCGCGCGCAGACGCTCCAGGTCGTGACCGCGGTCATGCTCGTCCTCGCGGTGGGTGGCGCAGGCCTTCTCGGGCTCGGCCGCGCCTTCGACAGCATCCACTCGCTGTCTCCGACCGGGCCCACGATCGTCGTCGCGCTCGGTCTCGCGACCGCAGCGATCGCCGGCACCAGCAAGGCAAGCCACGTCGTCACGCTGGCCGGACTCGGCGTCGCGATGTTGTGGGCGGTGTTCCCGCTGTTCGTCATCGGGCTCGCGCTCGTCGGGATCTGGATCACCCTCGCGATCATGGGCGGCTTCTCGCGTCCAGCAGTCGCGTTCGTGGTGTTCGGGTGTGCGCCGGCGATCGCGTTCCACGGGCTCGCCAATGGCTTCCTTTTTGGCGCGGGAGAGATCCATCTTCACGACACGCACTTCGTCGTCGGCATCCTCCACCTGCTGATGGCGCTCGTCGGCTTCGCCGCACTCGCCGGGCTCCATGCCTGGAGCGCGCGTCGACCGAATCCAATCGTCGCGTGGATCGGCGGCTGCGTGTGCAGCGGCGGGTTGTTCCTCCACACCTACAGCTCGCTTGTCGTCGGCGGCGCCGGCATGCCGCGGCGCTACTGGGACTACGACCCGATGTTCACGGCGGGCCACACGCTGTCGCTGTGGGGTGCCGGCGTGCTCCTCGTCGGGGTCGTGATGATCGCGGTGGCGTGGTTCGTCGGGCGGCGCGACCCGTGAAGGAGTTCGACAGCACGGTTGCTGCCAGCGGCCAGGCACCACTCGCCGGGCCCTCGCGCGAGTTGCCGGAGGTGTCCGACCAGCGCTACGCGATCGGTGCAGAGGTCGGTCGCGGTGGCATCGGTCGGGTCGTCAAGGCGCGCGATGAAGTGCTCGAGCGGCAGGTCGCGCTCAAGCAGCTGTTCGCCACCGACGAGGGCTCGCGCCGCCGGTTTCTCCGCGAGGTGTTGATCACCGCGCGTCTGCAACATCCATCCATCGTGCCGGTCTACGACGCCGGTCGCCGCGAGGATGACTCGCCGTTCTACGCGATGAAGCTCGTCGCCGGGCAGCCGCTGGAGCGCGAGATCGCGGCGACCACCACGCTCGAGGATCGCCTCGCCCTCGTCCCCACCGTGCTCGCCGTCGCCGATGCGATCGCGTACGCGCACAACGAGCGAGTCATCCATCGCGACCTCAAGCCCGCCAACGTGCTGGTCGGTAAGTTCGGCGAGACCGTCGTGATCGACTGGGGCCTCGCGAAGGATCTGTCGATCGACGATCGAGATGCCTTGCCGGTCGGGCCATATCGATCTGCCGCGAACGACGCGCACACCGTCGCCGGCTCGGTGATGGGCACGCCGGGATACATGGCACCGGAGCAGGCGGCGGGTGAAGAAGCCGACGAGCGCGCCGATGTCTACGCGATCGGGGCGGTGCTCTATCACGTGATCTCCGGCATCGCGCCGCATCAGGGCACCACGATCGACGAGGTGATCGCGAAGGTGATCCGCGGTGACATCCGTCCCGTCGTCGAGCGCGAGCCACGCACGCCACCTGATCTCGCGACGATCGTCAGCAAGGCGATGGCCGTCGACAAGGCCGCGCGCTATCGCAACGCGAGCGAGCTCGCCGACGATCTCCGGAAGTTCCAGACCGGCAAGCTTGTCGGCGCGCATCGCTACACGCGCGGCGAGCGAATCAAGCGCTGGGTCAAGCGCAATCGCGCGATCGCGCTGGTCACGGTGATCGCGACGATCGTGCTCGTCGTCGTCGCGACCCTCAGCATCCGCCGGATCATCGCGGAGAGCGACGAGGCGACCAAGCAACGCGACGAGGCGGTGGCGAACACCAACCGCGCCTACCTCAACCAGGCGCGCTCGCTGCGCGACGAGCCCGCGCGCATGCTCGCGATCCTGGGCAGGATGGACGACACGGCGCCGGGCTGGCAAGCGGCGCGCATCCTCGCCGGTGATGGGCTCGCGCAGCCGATGCTCGTCGCGCAGACGCGGGGTCCCGACGGTGCGGTCAAGCGCTGGCTCGGGTTCATGCAGCTCGAGGTGTCGCGCGAGCGCGTGATCGCGTTCGATTCGGAAGGCCTCTGGATCATGGACCTCGGCGCGATGTCGACGAAGCAGGTGCCGTATCCGCGCCATCAAGATGGGTTGCGCCGGCTCGCGCTGTGTGATGACGGCAAGCGCGCCTACCTGCTGTCGGGCGCGTTCTACGGCGACACGACGTTCTCGGAGCTCGACGTCGACACCGGGGTTCTCCACCCGCGCGAAGGACACAACGAGGCGTATGTCGCGGCGGTCGAGGCGTGCCGTCGCAGCGTGCCGAACAAGACCGAGGTGACCAAGCAATGGTTCACGCCGGATCGCAAGCACGTGATCGCGCTCGATCGCACGGGCTCGCTCCGGCGCTTCGATCTCGCCGGCACGGAGCTCGGTGTGGTCGTCGGGCCCGAACCGGCGATCCCGGTGTATCGCGACGAGCTGACGCGGATGCCGACGATCGAGGCCGCGATCTCGAACGACGGCAAGGCAGTGATCACGCGATCGGGATCCACGTACACGTTCTGGAGTTTCACGCACGGTCGCTACGACGTGAAGCTCGAGCCAACCGAGACCGGCGCGGGCATCGCGATCGCGCCCGACGGCTCGGTGGCATATGTCGCGACCTCCGACCACGGCTACGAGATCTTCGACCGGCCGTACCCACTAAAAGAGGTCGCGGCACAGGTGCCCCATGGCCAGCTCGCGATGTCACCTGATGGTGCATGGCTCGTCGGGACGACCGGCGGAAGCGTGACGATCGTCGACCGCGCCACCCACACCCGGCGCCTTCTCCGAGGCCATCCCGGGGTCAGCGACATCGCCTTCACGCGCACCGGCGAGCTCGTGACCGTCGGCGGCGAGGCCGTGCGGATGTGGAAGCTCGGCGAGCCGGGACGGAGCCACGGGCTGCTCGGCATTCGCGCGGCGGCGTTCTCGTCCGACGGGAAGTGGCTCGCCCTCGACAGCGGTCGCACCGTCGCGCGCTGGAACGTCGCGCTTGGAGCGATCGACGCGACGATCGAACATCCCTTGTCGCACGTCAGCATCGCGATCTCCAACACGGGCGAGGCGGTGCTCGCGACGGAGCAGGGCGTGTTCCGATGGGTGCGCGGTGGTCCACTGCAGCTGATCGGCAAGCACGCGGCGAACCCGTCGATCGCGATGCTCCCCGACGGGACGCCGATCACCGTGACTCACGATCGCGTCGTGATCTGGGCCGCCCAGCGACGGGAGATCCGACTCCCCGGCAAGGGGTTGACGCGGATCCCGGCCGCGTCGCCCTTCGTGATGGACGCGCGTGGCTCACGTCTCCTCATCGTGTGCCGACCGCAGGGCGAGGACCAGACGACGTGCCTGGTCGAGCTCGCGTCGGGCAAGGTTACTCCGCTCCCACGCTCGACGACGCTCGCGGCGATCTCGCCCGACGGCCGGATCGGGCTCACCAGCATCGATCGCGAGGACTACGCGGTGTGGGATCTCGATCGCGTCGCGTACATCAACGAGCTTCACAGCGTGGGGGTCGTGACCGAGGTCGGGATCTCGAGTGATGGGCTGACTGGCCTGGTCGGTGGTCACCGCGGCATCGACGTGATCGACCTGACGACGTTTCGGGTCACCGCGATCGCTGCCTCCGAGCGTACGAACGGCGGACAGTTGCGGTGGTCGCCCGACAACAAGACCGTGGTCGGACAGGACCTCTCGTTGCGTGACGTCGAGACCGGCGAGGTCCGCAAGACGGCGCAGGAGGATGTCAGTGGACCGCCACCCGCGTTCTATCTGTCGAGCTCGGCGCTGACCGTGGTCACCGGATTCGGGATCTCGACGACACCCGACGATCTGCCGCGCGATCCGGCGACGCTCAAGCGCCAGCTCCTCGAGCTGCCGTACTCGCTCGATGACTACACGGCGGTGTCGGTCACCGCGCGGGCCAAGGACTCGCGATGACGTATCCGTTGCGAAACTCGTCGGCCAGTCGGTCGAGGTAGCGCACCTCGGCGCGCGTCATCGCCGCGAGCGGGATCGGATCGCGACGGTGATAGCGAACGCCCTTGTCGTCGGTGACGTGCAGCTTCTTGCACGACTGATAGCAGGCGCCGACCATGTCGTAGCGAAACCACCACCAGCCGCGGTAGGTGCGTGCGCAGACCCGACCCGCGAACCAAGCGATCGCTGCACGGCGCATCGTCTGATGCGTGACGCCGTGGGGCTTCGGCTTCTTGAGGATCCCGTGATCGTCGACGTAGAGCTCGAACTGACGGAAGTAGCGATACCCGACCGGGTGACGCCGGACCATGCCGAGCATGTGATCCTCGACGATGTGACGCCCCGCCACCGTGCGCGCGTCGAATCGACTGCGCAGGTCCGAGTACACCTTCGACCACGGGCGATCGACCTGCGAGGCGAGCCAGCGCTGCGCGGGGCCGAGCTTGTCGCGGAAGCCCTTGTAGACGAACTTGATCGGAATGGGAGCGGAGGCATCCGCTTCGTCGAGATCCTGAGACACGAGGTCGAGCCATTCGCGCGTCTTCGCGCGCTCCACACCGTGCGACCGGCGCCGTTCCCACTTGTTGCCGCGTGAGCGACCGCCTTCGATGACGGTCCGAGATAGATCTTTGCGAGCCACGACTCCACCTTTTTCCAAAGCGGTGGCAGCTCGCGAAGCAACAGAGCTACGCGATCAAGCCACCAGACGTATCTGGAACAGGAGGAGACGGATCAGCATCGGGCCCACTGTCTACGGGAGACGAGCTCGATCGGCAACCGCGATCTCGCAACTCGCGATGCGCGCTCTACAAGTGTTTCGACGTCGCACGCTGTCGCGCGGCGTCTCACGTCATGAAGCGCACGATGCGAACGAATAGCTCGTCCGCATGCACGGTCGATGGAAACTGCGAGTAGAGAACGAGGAGCACGACCGCCACGCCGGCACCGAGCGCGAGGGACTTCCACCCGGCAACGCGGCGGAGTGCATAGCCCGCGAGCCCGAACACCAGCGCGAGATACGGGATGACGCCGATCCGGCCGTTGTCTCCGATGGCCGCGCTCAGCACGTTGGGCGCGGCGCGACCCTCGGCGAGCAGGCGGAGCGAGATCTCGTAGAACGGATTGCGAACGAGCTCGAGCTTGCCCTGATAGTTCATCTCGTCGGGCCACGGAATGAACGTGGCCGACGAGATCGAGTAGATCGCGATCCCGACGAAGATCATCCCGGAGGCGATCCCGAACAGCCACCACTTCGCTTTCCACTGCTGCAGCGCGGTCGCGACCAGCGGCAGCAGGAACGGCAGCATCACCGTGATGTAGCGAGGGCCGACCGACCAGCCGGCGCGCCACATCGCGAGCGACGACACGAACACGAGGTACATGATCGCGACCGTCGAGCAGGTGATGGTTGTCGCGCGGTCACGCTTCCACAGCAGCACCGCACCGGGGAGTGCGAGGAGCAGCCACGGTGCGAGTGTGAAGAGACCGTTGTCAGGCGCCACTGTCGAGCCGACGAACGAGTGCAGGCGGAAGCTCGAGAGCCCGAGG
>JBBQJJ010000201.1:0-15252 GCA_038325805.1 Haliangiales bacterium | reverse complement strand
GCGAGGACGGTCCGGATCCAGAGCCGCCCGAACGAGTCGCCGACCTGCACCGATTCGCCGAGCGAGTCCATCCGCAGATACGCGCCGACCGACAGCGTCATCTTGCCGGACTGCACCAGCGCGGTGGGTCCGAAGTAGTGGTGCGCCTGTTGCGGGGCATCGTTGATGTTGCCGTTGGTATCGCTGAGGTCATTCGCCTTGTCGAACCGACCGCGCGCCCAGTACTCGAGGCCGAGGAACAGCTTCGGGTCGAGCTGGTAGTTCACCGCGACGGTAGGGTTGTAGATGAACTTGTAGTCGTCGGTCTGGTAGTACCACTCCTGTTCGAACCACAGATTCGCGACCGCGGTGAAGTCGCCGAAGCGTTTCGAGAGCAGGATCTTCTGTTCGAGCTCGAACTCGTTGTCGAGCTCGGCGATCTCGAAGTAGAGCCCGAGATCGACGGGCCACTCACCCTCCTCGGCGAGCCGCACGCGGACGCGCTGCTTGATCCCCTGGAACCGGAGGAACGGCGTGTTGGCGCTCGCCGCCTGGCGGAACATGAAGTAGAAGCCGAACTCGATCTTGTCGGTGATGCCGTACTCGAGCTCGGTCTGGAGCACCGAGCGCACGCCCATCACCCCGTCGATCGTGCCGTCGGGATTTTCGCGCGCGACGCGCACCGGAACGAGATCGGCGTACTGCTCGAACTCGAGCGCACCCTCGTTGAGCGTCGCGTACGGGTAGCTCATCGGGTTGGGGTGCGGACTTGCGAACGCAGGAACCGACGAGAGGGCGACGACCAGGAACAACAAAGACTTCACGGTGAGCTCCGCGGGAGGATCCAGGATTTCGGGGCAAGGCTATCGGTCTCGCGCGCGAGATCGACGAAAGGATCGATGAGCCGTTGGCGCGGCTTGCCGTTGAGCGACGCGAACGCATCGACACGGACTTCGGGATCGACCACGCCTTTCGCGCGGTAGTCGTCGGCGACGATGTGCGCGAGCTGGAGGATGTGGTCGGGCTGCGTCGACATCATCTTGGTCTGATAGCGCGTCAGATAGTTGGTGGGCACGACGTCCCACCTTCGTCCCGTCGATGGCTCGACGACGTGAAACTCCACCGACCCGGTCTTCTCCATCACCATCACGTTCCACGAGAACCGAAAGCCCTGCTCGCTCCAGCAGACGTCGCCCGGATACAGGAGGTGGCGAAACGGCATCACGACGTGAAACGCGAAGTAGATGCCGAGCGCTGCGAGGATCAGGCGGCGGCGGCGCGCGGTGCGTGGCGCGTCCTCGGTGATCCGCGAAGGATCGGCTAGCGCCTCACTGGCGAACCGGCGCGGCCAGCTCGGCGGCAAGAAGATCAGCGAGCTCGCCATCATGATCCACGGGAACATGCCGAGCGTGAACAGCTTGACCGTCATCAGGTGAAAGCCGACGACCAGGAAGTACGCGTAGCGGCGCGACCGCGGCCACAGCAGCAGCGGAACGATCGAGAGATCGAAGGCGAGCCCGGCCCACGAGAATACATAGGCGGTCCACTCCTGCCCGAGCCACGGTCCGATGATCGGGAAGTCCGTATTCGCGGGCAGCCAGATCTTGAGTGGCATCGCGTCGACGACCCAGCTGTACTTGAGCTTGGCGATACCCCCGAACACGTAGACGAGCCCGATCTGCGCACGCAGCGCCCACACCACCCACGACGGGATGGTCGAGCTGCGGATCGATGGATCACGCCGCGCGTCGAGCGACCAGCTCGCGTTCAAGGGCAGGAACGCCATCAGTCCGCACAGGCAGATGACGAGATAGTAGTGATTGAGATAGTTCGTCTGATCGATCAGGTGCGCGTAGCCGAACAGCAGGCCGAACAGCACCACCGCGACGCGGTAGTAGAGCCCCACCGCGATCATCACGGCGAGCACGGCCATCACACCGAAGTGGATGTACATGCCCGGCTCGGGCCACGGCTTGATCCATTCGAAGCCGTAGTACGAGAAGAAGTGCTGCGGCATCTCGTAGTACTCGGAGATCCAGCTTCTGTGTCCGAAGAACCGCAGCGTCGCGATCAGCAGCAGCGTGCCGAACACGACCCGGAACACGGCACCCGACGCCGCATCGACGGGCCTGAAGGCGCGAACAGCGAAGCGGTTAGTCGCCGTCATTGTCGTTGAACTGGAGGGTGGCTCCGAGCACGCCGACTACCTCGGTGGCGAAGATCGTCTTGAGCTCCTTGATCTCCGTCAGCGCGACGTCGATCTCCGGTGCATGCTCCGAGAGCGCCACCTCGTAGGGATGAGGAATCGCTGCCACCGCGGCGAGCGATGCCGCGAGCGCCTTGCGAACGTCGCGATCCGTCGACGGTGATGATGTTTGGATCAGCTTGCCGATGCCCTTGCCCGGCGTGCCGTCGAGCGAGCCGAAGTAGACGTTGTGGATGCCGCGCAGGGTGTTCGTCAGGTCTTGCAGGGAGTTGTCGCTCGGGCGCGACTCGACGAGGTCGAGCTGGGGGACACCACCGGTCGCGGTGCCGCTCGGCTTGCCGAGGCGCGCATCGGCGGCGAGCTCGGCGAGGAACACACTCTCGTTGACGAACGCGTCGATCGAATCGGCGACCGTCGGGTACGTCTCGTTCGTGTCCCCCGGATGGGCCAGCAGATCCTGTTCGCCCGTCCACGCCGCGCGCAGCTCCTTGCCGCGGCTCTCGAGGTTCTGCGCGTACGCGACGACGAGCGCGCGCCGGCGAACATCTGCGAACATCGCGAGCTGCGCCGCTTCGTTCGGCCCGAACAGCAAGTACTCGAGCGCGTGGAACCCCTTGCGGTTCGCACCCATGTCGGTGACCGCGTCCTCGGAGATCTCTGCGGTTCCGGACACCTCGTCCTCGACCTTCGCGAAATCCACGGCCTGATCCATCGCCGCAACCAACCGGAGATCCGTCGCGGGTCCGAAGCCGAACGCGTCGGCTTGTTTCCACGGCACGCGCGCTGTGCGCCAGGCATCTCGCGCGTCGCGCAGCGTCGGCAGATTCACTTTCACCGCGAACTGTTCGCACGCCTCGCGAAGCTCGGTCAGGCGTGCCAACAGCTCGTCGAGCGTGGGCACCGCGACTTCGGCGCCGAGCTCGCGCGCCGTGACCCGACGATCGCCATCGCCGAGCGGGACGATCGAGCAGGTGTTGAGGACAGCGAGGGCAAGCAGCAGCAGTAGCTTCACAACGACTCCAGGAACACCAGCATCGCTTCGCGATCGCTCTCGGGCATCAGACGATATGCCTCCCGCGCCGCCTCGCCCTCCCCGCCGTGCCACAGGATCGCTTCGCTGAGGTCTCTTGCTCGACCGTCGTGCATGAAGTTCGTATGCCGATTGACGACCTTCACGAGGCCGATGCCCCACAGCGGTGCCGTGCGCCATTCGGTGCCGGTCGCGAGGAAGTCGGGGCGACCGTCTGCGAGCTCGTTGCCCATGTCGTGGAGCAGCAGATCGGTGAACGGGAAGATCGTCTGATTCGAGATCTCGGGGAGCGCGGAGAGTGTTCCCGTCGTCAGCTTCGGCGTGTGGCAACTCGCACAGCCGGCCTCGTGGAACATCGCCTTGCCGCGCAGCACCGTCGGATCCTGGAAGTTGCGCCGCGCGGGTACCGCGAGGAGCTGCGAGTAGTAGGTGACCTCCTCGATCTTGTCGACGGCGATCTCCGGCGCGCCACCGTCGGGGCTCGTGGAACATGCGGTCTGCGCCGGCGGGCAGTTCTGCGCGGGGAACAGCTCCGACGTCACGCCGATGTCGCCGTTGAAGGCACCCGAGACCTGTTGTTCGAGCGACGGCTGATTCGACTTCCAGCCGAAGCGGCCGAGCTTGACGGTCTGCGAGCGCACGTCGAACACCCGGTTGACGCGCCCCGAGATCCCATCACCGTCGGCGTCGTTCTCGTCGGCGAGCGCCACGATCGTCGCCTCGTCGAGCGCCTCGAGCAGGCCGAGCCCGATCATCGCCTGGCCGGTGCGCGGCGAGAACATGATGCCCTCGGCGAACGGACCAAACGCGAGGTCGGTGAATTCGTAGGTGGGCTTGCGCAGCGAGAACGCCGTGCCGTCACCGAAGGTCCCGGGAACCTCGACGTACGTCACCGCGGATTTGCCCTCGGCGGGAACGGCGAGGATCGACTTGTGATTGAACTGGCCGCCGTACACCGGATCGCCGACCGGACCGCCATCGGGCGCCTCGCCGGGAATGGACAGACGGACGAGCAGCCCGAGGAACTCGTCGCCGGGATCCTGTGGTGGTGCGCCGCGGCCATCCTTGAAGTGGCAGGCGGCACACGACGTCGCGTTGTACGTCGGGCCGAGCCCATCGACACCGCTCGTCGACGACGGCGCGGTCACCCACGCGCGCTTGAAGAACGAGTTGCCGACGAAGAACTTGTCGCGCCGATCGCCGATCAGGTTGCGAGCTGCCAGCGAGAACGCGTTCGCGCCTTCGTCGAACACGGTGGTCTCTCCACCGCTCAGCTCTTCACCCGGCTCGTAGCCGCCCTGGGAGTCGTCTCCGCAGGCCGCCAGCAGGACGATGATCAGCGAACGCTTCACCATCTACTCGAGGTTGATCGTGATCCCGAGCAGCGTCGCGATCTCGACGGTGATGCTGGTCTGTGCCTTGAGCGCGTCGATCGCGGCCTTGACCTTGACGCGGCCGACCGCGTCATCGTCGATCGCCTGATCGAACGGCGTCGGAATCTCCTCGATCAGATCGACGCTCAGCTGGAGCGCCGCCTTCATGCGCGCATCGAGATCCGGGTCGCGCGCGGCGACGATCTCGTCGAGGCCCGGGCCGTCGATGCTGCCGAACTTGCCGAGGTAGATGTTCTGCATCGAGATCGCGTTCGCGCGCAGATCGCGGTGCGTGTTGTCCGAGAAGCACGAGTGCTCGTCTTCCTGATCGCGGTTGTCGAGCGCCGTTCCCATGCGCTCGCCCGATAGCTCCGAGCCCGACAGCGAGCCCATGCCCTGGAGGATGCGGCGCAGCGCCTCGCGCGAATCGAGGGCCTGAAACTCGCTGCCGTAGTTGGTGGCGCCTGGCTCCCACTGCTCCTCGACATGCTCGAGGTCTTCGACCAACACATCGGTCACGATCGACAGGTACTGCTTGCGGCGATCCTGGTTCTGGTTGGTGCCTCCGACAGTCAGGTAGTCGGTGAACGGGCGCTGACCCGGACCTGCCTCGTCGAAGTCCTGACCCCACAGCAAGAACTCGATCGCGTGGTAGCCGGTCGCGATGTTCTCCTCGGCGCCGTTCTCGTTCTCGTCCGCGATGATCTGCGCGGTCAGGGTCGGGAACGTCTCCGGGTGGTTGATGATGCCGGCATCCGCGTCGCCTTCGACGTAGTCGATGAACGCCTCGTCCAGCGGCCACGAGTTGATCCGGCCTTCGGGACCATCGGTCGGGTCGTCGATCGGGCCATCGTAGAAGCGGTACCCCTCGGTCTGGCCGTACGGCTCGCGCGCGTCGAGCCACGCATCCTGCGCGGCGGACAGCTTGAGGGCATCGGGGTTCGCGAGGAACGCATCGATCGCCACCTTCAGACTGGCGGCCTTCGCCAGGGTCTCCTCGTATGACACGTGGACGATGGTCGAGTAATTCTCGATCACGGCCGGCGCATCATCCAGCCCGTCGCCGTCGCCGCCGCCACATGCGGCAACGACCAGGCACAGGCCGAGTTTGATAACAGTTTTCATTTTTCTACTCGTACACCGGCTTCGGCTTGACCCGCAACGAAATTGAAAGCTAGTTTCAGTTACCCGTGCGCCACCTCGCATTTGTTGTACTTCTGACCAGTTGCACGAAGCCACCGCCGCAGGCGACGGCCCTCGATGCGGAGCGCGGCAACGTAGCGCTCGCCGATCTCCAAGAGGGTCGAACCCTCCTGATCCGCAAGTGCGGAGGCTGTCATCGCACGCCGGTACCGGCGGACGCTCGCGCTGCGGAGTGGCCGAAGCACGTCGCCGACATGACCGAGCGCTCGAAGATCGACAACAAGCAGAAGGCGTTGATCGAGCGCTACCTCGTCGTCATGGCGAACTAACCCCAGCGTAGGAGTTCGCCCGATCGCGCTCACCCGGTCGATTGTCTTCGGGGTCCCCGGCTCGAGGACGAGCCACCCCGTTCCCCATCATTCGCCGTTGCTCCGATAGACACAGTTGCCGAGCGACGCGCAGCGCCTAGCGAAACATGTTCTGCGACGTCTCTTGATAGGTCGCGCGCTGCGAGAACAGGCCCTTGATCGCGGCCGGCGTCAGCGCGAGGCGCTCGGAGTAGTCGCGGACCACGCCTGCGTTCGCCCAGATCCGCAGCGTGCGCCGCTGGACCGAGCCGATCGCGGCGACCAGCTGACCGATGTGCCACTCCGGGCTGTCGAGCTCGACCACCGAGGGCAGCTGCATCGCCTCGATCATGCGACCGCTGATCTGCGGACCCACCTCGTCGAGCGCCGCGAGCACGACAGCCTCGTCGACCTTGGTGCCCTTCGCGAGGAGCAGCTTCGCGATGATCCGCAACGCGATCGGCCGACCGAGATCGGCGAGCAGACCCGCCAGGAGCGCGGTGTCGACCCTCGCGTGCTTGACGTCGAGCGCGAACCGGCACGCGGTGAACGCGTTCGCCGTCGCGGCTCCGAACATCGAGCTCCACAGCTTCGGGAACAGCGCGAGCTCCGCCTTGGTCGCGATCTCGTAGTACTTCCGGCCCGAGCTCGCGATCACGACGTTGTAGACCTGCTGCGTCCCCAGCGCCGAGATCGCTCCGCGCAGGGAGTTGATCGAGGTCGCCGGCGAGAACGCTGCACTGTTCGCCGCGCGGATCAGCGTCGACGCGATCGCCGCATCGCGCTGCACCACCGACACCAGCTCGTTGATATCGAGGCTCGGTCGGTTGATGATCGCCATCACCTGCCCGGCCAGCGCCGGAAACGACGGCAGCGGCGGCAGGTCGTTCGAATTCGCGAGCACCTCCTCCGCCAGCCCCGACCACGCCCGCGCATCGACCTCGGGAATCCCGCCCGCCTCGACCTCCTTGATGATGTCGAGCAGCGTCATCGGCTCGTCCGGTGGCGAGCACTCCTTCTCGAAGCCTTGCACCAGCGCGCGCAGCGTCTGGGTCTGCGTCGGCTTGGACGCCGGGAGGGCCTCTACGTTCTGGGTTCGTCCGAAGACGGCCTTGAGGGTCTGGGTGACGCGGGAGCTCATGCGATTAGTCCTTCCTCGATGATGCGGCGTGCCCCGTCGGCGTCGGCGGTGGCCAAGGCGAGCTTGCGAATCGCGGCACGGCCCGCGTCGTCGAAGATGAACCCGTGGATGTCTTCTCGAATCGTCGCGTCATCGCTATCGGCCCACGAGCGGCCGCCGGCGATCAGGCCCTCGTGGACCTGATGGCGCGCAGGTGCGATCTGATCGCGCACGATCGCGTACGCAAGTGCGGGGCAGCCGAGGAACGCGAGCTCGCCGAGCGTGCCGCCGGCAGAGCAGATCGCGGCATCGGCCGTGACGAACAGCGCGCCCGGATCAACGGGTGCGCGTTGCACGTCGACGAGGTGACCCTGCTCGAGGGCGATGCCGAGTGACGCACGGAGCTGGTCGTCGCCACGATAGCCGGGACCCGCGATCACGACGATGTCGAGCGGCCGCTCGGCGGGAAGGAGACGGAGTGCACGGGCGGTCGCGTTGACCGGATCGCTGCCGCCGAAGGTGATCACCAGACGGAGGCGAGCGGAGCGCATCGGGCGACACGCACCGCGAGTATGTCTGCGGATGTCCTTGCGGAGCATCATGTAGCGGCGACCGAGCAACCGGCGCTGGGCGTTTGGATACGACGCGGCGAGCTCGGGTGCGTGGATGTTCTGATTGACCACGGCACCGCATGGCAGCGGCAGCTTCCCCATGTCGTCGAGCAGCATCGTGTGGAGATGAGCAGGAAGTTTGGGAACGAGCTGACGCGCGAGCTCCGGTCCGTCGATCACCAGCGCACGAACCCGCGGATGGTCGGCGGCGTTGACCACGGCGGTGGGCGGCCACTCACCAAGGTCGACCGAAAGGTTCCGATCACAGGCCCACGCGCGGAGCGCCTGCAAGTCACCGCCGAACATGGCGATCGCCTCGTGCCCCTGCGCCTCGGCCTCTTCGATCAACGCGCACAGCCGCGCGACGTGACCGAAGCCGAGCTCGTGCGAGGCATCGGCGCGGAACAGGATCCGCGAACGCGACATGACTACGCGACTCGCTCGACCATCGTGCGCGTGGCCTCGAGATCGAGGCGCGGCTCGGCGCTATCGCTCGAGTACACGAAATCCTCTGGAACTGGACGCCCCGGGCGAAACCCTGACAGCGTCGAGTGGAACTGGAACTCGGGCCAGATCACGAGGACGTCGTCGAGGTCCGAGGTGCGGCGCGCTTCCTCGACCGAGATCAGCGTCTCGTGGAGTTTCTCGCCGGGACGGATGCCGATCGTGCTCCGGGGGACGCCCGGGGCGACCGCCTCGGCGAGCGTCTCGATATCCGAGGTCGGCAGCTTCGGGATGAAGATCTCGCCGCCCGACATCAGCTCGAGGCCGCGCAGCACGAGGTTCACCGCATCATCCATCTCGATCCAGAACCGCGTCATCCGCGCGTCGGTGATGGTCAGCTTGCCGCCCTTCTTCTGCGACCGGAACAGCGGGATCACACTGCCGGCCGAGCCCATCACGTTGCCGTAGCGAACGATCGAGAACCGCGTCCACCGGTCGCCCGCATATGCGTTGGCAGCGGTGAGCAACTTCTCCATGCAGAGCTTGGTCGCACCGTAGAGGTTCGCCGGCGAGACCGCCTTGTCAGTCGACAGGGCGAGCACCTTCTCGACGCCGTTCGCCATCGCCGCCTCGATCAGGTTGCGCGCACCGTTGACGTTGGTCTGGACGGCCTCGATCGGGTTGTACTCGCAGATCGGCACGTGCTTCATGGCCGCCGCATGGATCACGATGTTGACGTCGCGCAGCGCGGTGTTCAGACGATCGCGATCACGGATGTCTCCGACGAAGAAGCGCAGCCGGCGATCCTTGAGCTCTCGCTCGAGCTGATAGTGTTTCTGCTCGTCGCGCGAGAACACGATGATCTTTTTTGCCTTCGACTGCAGCGCGCGCAGCACGAAGGCCTTACCGAACGAGCCGGTACCACCAGTGATGAGGATGGTGCGGCCGTCGAGGCAGCTGGTGTTCGCAACCTGAGAGAGAGACTTCATCGGCAACCTCCAACGAGAGCGCGGTGCAGTTCGGCGACGACGACATCGATGTCGGCGAGCTCGAGGGCTTGGTGCAACGGAAGCGACAAGGTGCGGGCGTAGTAGCTGTCGGCGCCGTGGTGCGGGCGCGCGAGATCTCGTGGACAGCGGCTCGCATGGAGCGGGTGGTGAAGCAGCGGGATGTAGTGGACCTGCGTGCCGATGCCGGCCGCGGTCAGGTGCGCCACGACCTTCGCGCGGGTCGTGGCGAACTTCGCGAAGTCGATCGCGACGGCGAACAGGTGATATGCGGACTCGCGATCGGTGAGCTCGACCGGTGCTTGCACGCCGGCGTCGAACGTCTTCGCGATCAGCTCCCGATAACGAGCGGCGAGTGCACGACGGCGGACGAGGAACGCATCGAGCTTCGCGAGCTGGGTGATGCCGAGCGCACACGCGAAGTCGGGCAGCCGGTAGTTCCAGCCGAGCTCCTGCACTTCGTAGGACCACGCACCTGCGGCGGGAGTCTGCAACCGAGAAGCATCGCGCTCGACGCCGTGATGGCGGAGCCGATCGATGCGCGCCTTGTGCCGCGCGTCGCGAACGACCACCGCACCACCTTCACCGGTGGTGATGTGCTTGACGGGATGAAACGAGAACACCGTCGCATCGGACTGCAGCGAACCGATCTTGCGGGTGTGGTAGGTCGCGCCGAGTGCGTGACACGCGTCCTCGATGACGCGGAGGCCGTGCTGCTTCGCGAGCGCCCACAGCTGTTCCATGTCCGCGGGCAACCCACCGAGGTGGACCGGCACGAGGGCGCGTGTCCGGGAGCCGATCAGCGCCTCGACCGAGGCGGCATCGAGATTTCCGGTCCGTGGATCGACGTCCGCGATTCGGACAGTCGCGCCGACGTAGTACGCGGCCGCGGCGGTCGCGGAGAACGTGATAGGTGTGGTGATGATCTCGTCGCCCTCGCCGATGCCGAGTGCGGCGTATGCGAGGTGCAGCGCGGCGGTGCCGCTTCCGCACACGCTGACGTGCTCGGCTCCGAGCCACTGCCCGAGCGCTTGTTCGAAGCGGGCGACCAAGGGACCGCAGGTCAGCTGCGGCGCACGTAGCGCTTCGAGGACCGCGGCACAGTCCGCGTCGTCGATCGTCTGACGGCCGTAGCTGGAGAGTGACATCGCACCGGTGTCCTGCGAGGAGTGCGCCAGCTCGGGGTCAGCAGATCCGCTGGGTTATGCGAGGCGTCCGCCTGACGATCGTCAGTCCCGACGACAGTCACGCGACGTCGTCGAGCAGGACCGGGATCGAACCACTGGTGCCTTCGCGGCGATGGCGCGCGGTGAGCAAGGTGGCTCCTTGTGCGACAGCCAGCTCGGGAGCGTGGGCGAGCACGAGCTTGCTCGGTGAAAACACGGTCGCGAGGGACTCGCGAAACATCGGGACCAGCGAGGTGCCACCGATCAGCCCGACGTGGTCGACGGACTCGGCGGTCCACCCGGCACGGCGCAACAGCTCCTCGACGACGGAGCACACGCGCTCGAACAGGTTGGTCCAGATCGCGCGCACCCACGTGCGGTCGAGCGTCAGCTGGAGATCTTTGACCTGACCGCCCATGCGATACGCCTCCCGCATCAGGAACGGAACTTCGCTCTTTCCCGACAGCGCACGCTTCGACAGCTCGCACCGCAGGAGCAGCTCGTTCCAGCGCACCAGATCCTTGTGCATGTCGTAGCGAGACTGCCGGTACACGGTGCCCGCGATCGCCTCGGCGAGGGCATGATCCAGGTCGTCGCCGCCCAGGTAGTGATCGCCATGGGTCGCGACCGACGAGAACGCCAGGTTGCGTTGGACCACCGCGGAGACGTCGAACGTGCCACCGCCGAAGTCGCAGACGACGACCCGGCGATTGCCCGGTGAGCGGTGGAGATCGAGGGCGAGCGTGCCTGCGATCGGCTCGGCGACGAACTCGGCGATCTCGAGCTGGGCGACCCGAGCTGCACGGATCGCCGCTTCGCGATACCCCGCCGGCGCCGCGGCCGACATGGTCAGCACGATGCGCTTCACCTTCGCACCGAACCGCGCCTCGGCGAGCGACCGCATGCGCTCGAGCACCCAGCCCGCGACTTGCTCGGGGACGACCTCGCCCGCGGGCATCTTGAGCATGATGCGGTTGTTGACGCGCTCGACCTTGAACGGGACCGTCGACGCGTAGTGCCGCGCGAGCTCGGAGTCGGGCTCGAGACCGAGCACGCGCTTGATCGATCGGACGACCCGGCTGGGCTCGGTGAGCTGGCGAGCGACGGCCTTGCGCCCGACCTCGGGTGGGCCGCGATCGGGGATATAGACGACGGAAGGGATGACCGGATCGTTCTGTTCGTTGACGAGCTGGATCTGGTCGTTGATCAGCGCTCCACCGATCGTCGAGCTCGACCCGAAGTCGATTCCGAGGACGAGCTCGCGACTCATTCCGTCCACCCGTTACGCACAGCTCCGAGGCGCGCTCGCGCCCTGATCATCGCGGGCTCCAACGTGGCGATCGCCCCGAGGAGCGCGTCGAGCAGGCGGCGTGATGCAGCGAGGTAGTCGTCGGTGGTCCCGGTGCGGCGAGCGACATCGAAGGCGCGATCGACTTCGCGCTGCGCCAGGAGCGAGACAAACTGCAGCGGTCTCATCGACGCCGCGAGGATCCGCTCGACGCGCTCGAGCGTCGCATCGGTGTCGCCGGCATCGATCAACTTCTTCGCGCGACCGGCGAGGCTACGGGCGCGACGCATGCCACTACCGTAGCGGTCGAGGTGCTCGGCGAGCAGCGCGATCCGGACCACGTCGTCCGGATGGATGATCTGGTCGAGCATCGTCGAAGCATCGACCTCGTCCGTCAGACCGACATCGCGCAACCGCACGTGCTCCATGCCCGCGATCGCGGCGCCGCCCTCGGTGCAGTTGAGCACCCGGGTGTCGCCGACGTGCTTCATGCGCTCGACGAACCAGCGATGGAACAGCCCGAACATGTGGCTCGATGGCACCGTACCGCCGTCCCAGCCCGGCAACTCGACGACGCGTTCGGGCACCGAGCCCCCGCGTTGATTCTCGGACTTCATCGCGGCGAAGCCGGAGCTCCAGCCCTCGACGCGCATCACGCCATCGGTCACCTTCGCGCGAGCGTTGCCGTCGCTCGAGGTCGCTACGTAGTACTGACCGTTAGGAAAGGACAGGTCGAGACCGACGAAGATGATCGGATCGCACTTCCAGCGCAGCGCGAGGGAGAACGCACTGGTCGCGACCGAGCCACCGCCGGGGACGAGGGCATCCTCGCCGAGCGCGTCGAAGATCCAGTCGTCGATCGCACAGTTCGCGGACAGGGTCAGGAATCGCTTGGCAGGGAGCTCGAACAGCGAGGGGTGCACCGTCGCTGCATTGACGAGGCAGGTCTGCGACAGGTCGCAGCCGGCGAAGTGATAGCGAACATCCTGCGGATCGACGGTGACGACGAAGTCGGGAACGACGCCCGCCGCGAGCACCGGCTTCAGCGAGTGCGAGAAGCAGGTGATGATCGCCTTGCCCTGGAGGCTGCGCAGCAGCCCGGCGTTGTTCGCGAGCGAAGGGCCCGGCGCGACGATCACCATCGGCTTGCCGGCGAACGCATCGCCGACCGCGGCCACCGACGGCCACTTGCCAAGGGCCGGCAGGTTCTCGAGGCCCTGCTCGACCCAGGTCTGCGAGAAGGCGCGCACCGTGTTGCGGTGGATCCGGAGATCGCCGAGCACGTCGCGAACTGCATCGGCAGCCGCCTCGACGCGCTCGCGGTCGGCCGTCAGCGCGGCCTTGAGCGTGAACTGCTGCGGCGCGTTCGGCACCAGCGTGCGGATCGTCGCCGACAACTCCTCGATCGATTGGGTGTGGAGTGCGTCGCCGACGCCGTCTCCATCTAGCGCGACGATGCGCTTCTGACCGAGGTCGCACAGGATCTGCGCGACGCCGTCGAGGCCTGCACCGACGAGGACGACCAGATCGCTCTCGGCATCCCACACTTCGGGGAGGATCGCGTCGGCGAGCGCCGCGGTTCCGATCGGCGTCTGGAGCAGCGCCGCATCACCAGGCAGAGGGCGCGTGAGCCATTGCTGCATCGTGATCTCGGCGAGACGGGCGGCGCCGACCAGCTTCGCGACCTCGCCGATCGCTATGGCTTCGTCGCCTGTCCCGACGAGCTTCTCGGGTGCCTCGACGCGTGCGAGCGCCGAGCGCACGCGCCGCATCTCGTACATCGTGGCGATCGCTCCGACCGCGTTGTCGCCCTCGATCGCGTCGCGAAGCACCGCGCCGAGATCACCGAGCTCCGTCAGGGAGGCTTGCCACGCTCCAAGCAACTCAGCGGACATGGACTTGCTTCTGCACGAGCTTCTGCTCCACGTGTGCGTTGATCGCCGCCAGGTCTGGCCGCGCGCGAACCAGCTCGACGAGCCGGTGATAGGGGAGACGCTGCGAGGACAAGGCGTAGATCTGGCGGACGAGCTCGAGGTCCTCCGGCGTATCTACGGTCCACCGCAGATCCGAGTGATCGACGGAGTCGAGGACGTGGCGGATCCGGAACTCGGCCGGTTGCTCGACGATGTAAGCGGTCACGTGCTCCCGAGCTTGCTGCGAGGTCGCACACGAAGCGATCCTCTCGAGCGTCTCGCGAAACAGTGCCTCGACATCGAGGCCACGCGGAAACGTTCGCTGGTGGGTGTTCGACGCATAGTCGACGTCCCACCGCAGCGCCTCCACCACGTGGTCGACGATGCTGGGTTCGAGCAGTGGACAGTCCGACGTCACGCGCACGATCACGCTCGCCCCGTACTGTCGTGCCGCGCCGACGTAGCGCGAGAGCACATCTGCTTCACTTCCGCGAAACACGCCGGCACCGAGGCGATCGGCCTCACGCTCGATCACGTCGTCACAAGGGTGGGTCGACGTCGCGATCACGACCTCATCGATCGTGCGTGCGGCGCGCACGCGCGCGACCACCTGTCCGAGCATGGTGTCGCCGGCAAGGTCCTCGAGGACCTTGCCCGGCAGCCGGCTCGAACCCATCCGCGCCTGGACGATCGCGACGACGCTCATCTCAGCCCGCTTCCTTTTCCTGCTTCTCGAACAGATGCGCGGTGCAATCGTCGTAGCCGTGCGCTTCGTCGAGCGCGATGGTGCGCAGGCGCTTGAGGTCGGGAAAGCGCTCCTGCCACAGCTTGCCGTGGTCGCGCTTCCACAGCGCACCGGCGTGCCCGCGGTAGCTGATCTCTTGCTCGCTCGCCGCGTCGTACTCGATCGCGACGATGTAGCGATTCGAGACGCGATAGATCTCGTCGAGGGCCGAGCCGATACTCTCGGGTGCGATGTGGATCAACACACCGCTGGTGAACGAGAGGTCGAACCACCCGGTCTTGAACGGCAGGTCGAAGGCGGTGCCCTGGAGCACGCCAAACGCCGGGCCACGCCAGCGCGCGCGCTCGACGGCATACGGCTGCGGCTCGATCCCGTAGATCTCCGGAATCCCGAGGCGCCGCAGATACTCGAGGTTCCAGCCGACATTGCAGCCGACCTCGAGGACGCGATTGATAGTGATGCCTTCGATGACGCGGCGCCACGAGTCGACGCGTTCGGGCTTCTCGCGGTCATTGCGGTCCGTGTACGAGCGCCCGAACTCCGAGCGCCACAACGCGAGCTGACTGGTTTCCATCACACACTCCATCGATAGGTGACGCGATCCGCCGAGCGGTCCGCGAGGGTGAAGCCACAGGCTTCGAAACATCTCTGGCTGGCGGTGTTGGTCACCGCGACCTCGGCGGTCACGGCGTATCCACTTGCCCTGCACGCCGAGAGCGAAAGGCCGATTGCCTTGCGGCCGATGTTGCGACCGCGCGCCTCGGGGGCAAGCGAGATCGAGATCCGCGCCGTGTCGCCCGTGCGATCCAGGCGCACCACGCCGATCGGCTGAAAATCTTCCTGGACGATCCAGATCGGATCGGTCGAGCGCAATCTCCGG
>JBBQJJ010000200.1:0-15261 GCA_038325805.1 Haliangiales bacterium | reverse complement strand
CAAAACTGATCGCTCCTAGGAAAGACAAAGAAGGAGTCGTGCTCGCTACATCCCTCATGGGACACGGTGGGCTCACCGGCCGGCCGCGCGCAGGGGTATTCCCTCTTGAGCTCGAACCGCGGTGGTGAGGTTGGTCCAGCTGAGCTCGAGAGGGAATGCCCCTGCGCGCGGCCGGCCAAGAACAGCCTACCTTGTGGAGAGTGGCCTGTGATTTTGCCCGGGCGGCGCGACGCCGTCCTTGCGATTGCTCGCTGGCTAACGAGCACGACTCCTTCTCTGAAACTGACGGGTTTGGGGTCTGCGCCCCAAGACAACCAAGACAAAAAGTGGAGACGGGGTCACTTCCGCTACATCCCTCATGGGACACGGTAGGCTCACCGGCCGGCCGCCCCGAAGTCGATCGCGACCGACGCGCGAACCGCGGTGGTGTGGTTGGTCCAGCTGAGCCGTCGTCGCGATCGACTTCGGGGCGAGCCGGCCAAGAACAGCCTACCTTGTGGAGAATGGCCTGTGATTTTGCCCGGACGGCGCGACGCCGTCCTCGCGATTGCTCGCTGGCTAACGGAAGCAACTCCGTCTCCAAAGCTGGGGGGACACCCAGGTGGATCTCGGGACAGTGTCCCGAACCCTTAGTCCTGGGTCGCATCGAGATATCCTTTCGTGGCGAGCTCGTCGAGCCGCGCGAAGTACGCGGACCGCGCATCAACAATCGAATCGAAGCGCAGTCGCTGCACGCGCAGCGCCTCTCCGATCCCGAACCGCGACGTCACGTTGCGGCCGTCGAGCGACAGCCGAAACGTCTCTGCCCCCTTGGTGGTGCGCCGCAGTAACACACGGGTCTCGGCGGTGATCTGCGCGCGACCCTCGGGCGTGTTGCGCGCGGCTTCGAGGGCCGCGGCGGTACGGGCATACGCGACGCGCAGCGCGATCATGTGCTCGCACGGGCCTTCCTTGATGCCGCTGCGGCGGAAGGCGCTGCACGTGCACGTAGCGCTCCCGGTGCGGCCTTCGCGATCGATCGTGAAGCCGGGATGGAACGTGCGGTGTGCCTTCTGATCGATGACCTGGCCTTCGATGCGCGTTCCCTCGACGCCCTGGTCCGCGACCTTGGAGAGGACGACCGCACTGGGCTCGGCGAGCAGGCGATGCGCCGCAGCCTCGCGCGAGCTCGCGAACTTGAGGAGCGCCGGATCGACGGGCGTCTTGGTCAGCGGGCGCGCGTAGAGCTCGCCGGTCGCGAGATCGTGACCGATGCGGAGCTGCGCGAGCCCCGCGAGCAACGTGCGGCGTACGTCGGCCGACGACTTGCCGAGCTTGTCGGCGAGCACGGCCGGGGTCATCGGCGTCGCGAGCGTGCGAACCACCGCGTCGAGGCTGGTCTTGTCGTCGTCGGCGGCGAGCAGATCGAACGTCGAGATGCCCGCCCAGCTCGCGTCGGTCCAGCCCGACAGCGCGAGCGCGAGTGTCGCGTCGCCGAGCTCCACCAGATACACGGCCGGCAGACCAGGTCCCGCGATCGCGACCTCGAGCTTCTTCGCGTGCGGTAACACGCGCGCCAGCACGTTGAGTCGATTGCGCCCCCACGTGCGAATGATCCGAGGCTGTGCGCCGCGATACGGACCGCCGGTGCCGTGGATGACGATGTCCCACGGCTCGAGCACGAGCCGCGGTCGCTCGCCGGGGACCAGCTCGTAGCGCAACCCGCGTGGTGCGGTCTTCGCCTTCTTGAGGCGGAGGTTGAGCAGCACGTTGTAGAGATCGATCGGCGCGAGCTCGAAGCGATCCGCGGCGAGCAACGTCGCCGCCTGCATCTGACCGAACGCGCGCAGCCAGCGCACCGGCACGCGGCGCGTCTTGGTCTCGACCTTGTCCGGATTCTCGGGCGCAAAATCGAGCGTCGTCGTGCGGTAGCTGCGGACCTTCCCGATCGACGCGAGCGCCGCTGCGAGATCGACATGCGTGGTGCCGATCGCGTTGCCGCCATCGCCCGGATGATCGGCGTCGACGAGCGCGGCCGGCCGGCGCAGCACGAGCTGCGCGTAGGTCGATTCGTCGCGCGACATCACCTCGAGACGAAGCGCCTTGGCCTCGACGGAGAGGATCGGATCGAGCGGCTCGTCCTGCTTCGCCGCCGCGCTGTACTGGAGCGCGAGGTATTCCTTCTGCGCGTCCCACACCGCCTTGCCGACGCCCTTGCCACGCTGGATCAGGTACTGGAGATAGTCCGCGCGATCGGTGGCCTTGCGGCGCAGATCGCTCGACAGCACGTCGCCCATCGCGAGCAAGGCATCGCGCATCACGCCGGGGCGATGCAGGCGTGCCGCGAGGGACGCATCGCCACGCTCGCCGTCGGTCGGCACGATGACGCGCACGCCACCGTCGGGAGCGACGGTGGACTTCGCGGCGCCGAACCGCACCTGGACGTCGAGCGTCTCGCTCATGCGAGATCCTCGTCGGTGGTATCGAACACCGGCACGTTGAGGGGCTGCTCGCTCGCGCGCGGACGGCGCAACAGCACGCCCTCCGCAGGAGTCGCGGTCGCCGGCACGGGTGGGATGACGATCGGCTGCGAGCCCTCGCGCTCGGCGGTCTCTTGGCCGATCGGCTGCATGGTCCGGCGGGGTGGTCTCACGACGTGCCCCGGGCGATCCGCGCAGGTAACACGACCACACCCGGCAGCGGTCGGGTCCGCACGCGACCCGTCATCGGCATCGACGCGGTCGCGGAAGCGTTCTCGATCGCCGTTTGCTCGGTCACCTGCTGACCGATCGGTTGCAGGGTCTGGCGCGGTGGTCTCATGACCACCTGCGATCGATCGACATCGTCATCCGCAGCGGGCCATTGCTTGGCGTCGGCACCGACGTCGCGGGCACCGCACGCCGGGCGCGCATCGCGACCGCGCGTGGCGGCGGCATCACCGGCGCTTCGCTCGGGGGTGGCGACATCGTCATGCGCATCGGCGCGATCGCGAGGGCGCGCGTCAACGGCACGATCGGCGCGAGCATCGGCTCACTCGTCATCATCTTCGTCCTCGTCATCATCGCCGTCGTCGCCGTCGTCGTCATCATCGCCGTCGTCGTCATCACCGTCATCACCGTCGCCTTTGTCGTCATCGCCACCCTCATCGTCGCCACCATCGCCATCGCTATCGCCGCCATCACCACTGGGCTTCGAACCGCCCTTGTCCTGGCCTTCGGCGTAGGTCTTCGAGGTCCGGCGAACGATCCGCTTGATCGCCTTCCAGGCGGCGAGCTTGATCGCGTCGTCGGTGGCGTCGTGGTTGTGGATCGTCTCGAGCGCTTCGAGCACCCGGAGGTCGTCGAACCGTCCGAGTGCACCGATGGCGGCGATCCGGGTCGCGGCGTCGCCGTTGCCTTGCGCGATCGACAGGAGCTCGTCGATCCGGGAGCCGGATAGACTGACCGCGATCGCCCACGACCGCGTCGAGGCATCCGCGACGAGGCCAGGTGCGAGCGCGGGCCATGCCGTCCACGCGAGCGGCGCGATCGTCGTCGCATCGGCGCGGCTACCGAGATCGCGAATCGCCTTTGGTGCGGACGCCGGCTGACGGCGCGCGACGGCATGCGAGGCGATCGCGCGAACCTCGCGATCGACATCGCCGAGGTGGCCGGTCAGTGCGGTCGCCGCGTTCGCCGATCCGGTGGCGGCGAGGTTCGCGGTGGCTTCGCGTCGAATCGACGATGCGAGTTGATCGTTGGCGAGTGCCCCGAGCGCGGCTGCCTCGACGGCGCTGGAGGCCTCGACTCGACGAGCCGCCCACATCGCCGCCCACCATGCATCGAGCTCTGCGGTGAGTGCAGGGGCGTTCGGTGTGGCCTTGTGCGCGGCGACTTGCGCGGAGCTCTTCGCCACCGACTTCGCGAGCGCATCGGCGAGCGGCTTCGCGGCTTCGCCGGCATAGCCCGCGATCCACGCGGCCTCGGCACGTGCCGCAGCGTCGGTTCCGGCGAGCAACGCGGCGAGCTCTGGCACCGGCAAGGCGGCGCGTCGGATCAGCCCCTCGCGCAGCATGCGGCGGGTCTCCGGGTTCTTCACCGAGCCAAGCCGCGCGATCAGGATCGCGGGGTCACCGGAGAGAGCGAGGTAACTCGCTGCCGGGCTGCTGATGTGATCGTGGGGCGAGCCGAGCGCGTGCAGGCTGACCCGCGTGCGATCGCCACCCAGCACCTTGCCGAGCGCGCGGAACGCAGCGACGCGCACGCCGGACTCCTCGTCGGCCAGCAGCTCGGCGAGCACGGTCTCGCTCTCCGCCGTGGCCGCGAGACCGAGCTGCGCGATCGCGTGGATCCGAACATCACTGCGCGCCTCGGGATCCGCCGCGACGGTGCGCAGCGTGCCGAGGTCACCGGCGTACCGCAGCCCCGTCAGCGCGCGCAGCCGGATCTCACCGACACCACCGAGCGCGAGGCGCAACACGCGCTCGCGCGACTCGACGGCCTCGTCTCCGGTGAGCGACGGGATCAACCGACCGAGCGCCTCGGCGGCGACGTGGGTGAGCACGCGCGACGCTTCGTCGTCGGGGGCGGGCTCGAGGATCGGCAGGATCTGCGCGAGGGCGCGGCGATCACCGAGCGAGCCGAAGGCCAGCAGTGCACGCTCGCGCTCCGGCGGCTCGCCCGCCTTGATCACGAGGAGGAGCGGCTGGAAGGCCTCCGGGCGTCGACGCGCTGCGAGCCCGAGCGCCGCTGGCAACACGAGCTCGCGCCGGCCACCGCGCAGCGCGGCTTCGAGGGCGACGAGCGTGGCACCCGGAACGTACTCGGCGCGAAGTGCAAGCGCTTCAGCGGCGGCGATCCGGACCACATCGACGCGATCGCCCACCAGCTTCGCGAGGATGTCCTCGGCGCGATGATCGTCGACATCGCCGAGCGTCGCCGCGATGTCCATCCGGATCGCGGGGAGCGGCGACTTCGCGGCTTCCGCGAGGTGCTCGATCGCGAGGTCATCGCGGTACTTGATGCGCGTGCGCCCGTCGGGGAGCACGCGAGGACGCGACGTCCGATCGCGGAGGATCGCGCGCAACGCGATGATCGCCGGGGTCGCGATCAGGCCGACTTCGCCCTCTTTACCTGCCGAGACCTGGGTCAGCAGACGGACGACCGGTGACGCGCCGCGCGGTTGACCGAGTGTGCCGAGTGCGGCGAGCAACGCGTGGCGGTTCGCGGTGCGATCCGGATCGTCGTCGAGCCGGTTCGAGATCACCTCGGCGGCGGCCGCCGCGCTCTGCGCGTTGCCGGCGAGCCCGATCAGCGCCTCGAGCGCCTTGGCCGCGTGATCGTCACTGCGGAGGAATGCGCCGAGCACCTCGACGCCGCGCGCATCGCCGGACTTCGCGAGCGCGACGGCCGCGCGGAGGCGCAGATCCGCGTGCTCGCTGCCGAGCGCCGCGGCGAGGGCTTCGACGATCGTCGACGACGGATTGGCCGCGGTCGCGAGCTGCGTGATCGCGGCGAGCCGAACGTCGCCATGCCGGCTCGCTGCTGCGAGTAGCTGCGGCTCGGCACTACCGGCGGGATACAGCTTCGGGAGCCGGAGTGCGGCGTACGAGCGAACCTCGTGGTCGTCGGCGTCGAGCGCACCGCGCACCAGCGCCGACGCCCGCTCGTCACCTTCGATGGCCAGATCGATCAGCTCGTCGATCGCTGCCTTGCCGAGATCCGCCGCACCGGCGATCGCCATGCCGAGTGGTGCGAGCGCGCCGATCGGATACAGCGAGCGCAGCGCCGACATCGCCGCGCCGCGCACCAGGTGATGTGGATCGCCGACTGCGTGTGCGAGCACGGGCAACACGGCATCGGCACCGACGGACGTCTCCCGCGCGAGTTCGACGAGCCGGGCGATCGCGTCGCGGCGCACACGATGGGTCTCGTCGGCTTCGCCGGGGCGAGGTGCCTGGCGCACGAGCCCTGCGTAGACACCGAACACGAGCCGCTGCGCCGCAGCCTCGTCGCTACCCGTCGCTTCGCCGGCGCGCGTGAACGCGAGCAACAGGGCCTCGAGCTCGGTGGCCTCGGGGTCTCGCTTCTCGGCGACGAGCCGCCGCAGCCAACCACCCCGCCGCGCCGTGCGCAGCTCGGTCGACCAGCCGGTGTGAGGGACCGGTGCGGTCTTCAACGGACCCGACAGTCGCGCGACCTCGCGCCAGAACGTCAGCGGTTGCGTGCGCACCGCGAGCACCTGCGCGGCGGCGTAGCGTTGCGCGGGATCGGCGGAGGCGATCGCCGAGGCGAGGACGTGAAGGAGCGCCGCGCGACGCTCGGGCGCCGGCCAGTCCTTCCTGTCGCCGGCCTTCTCGGGAACAGGCGGGCCGATGATCTCTCCGATCACCTCGGCGGAGAGCTGCTCGCCGGCGGCACGACGCTCGAACACGCGCGCGGCTGCGAACCGGATCTCGGGGCTCGGAGACGACATCGCGTCGACCAGCAGATCCGGCGCGATGCCGGCGAGCGCGAGCGCCGCATCGCGAGCAACGATCACCGAGAACGCGAGGTCCTGGATCTCGCGATCGCGATCCTCGAGGCCCTGCCGCAAGCCGCGCACACCGTCGGGGCCGAGCGCGACGAAGCCCTGGATCGCACCGATGCGGAGCGGCCGGTGATCGTGCCGCTGCGTGCCCGCGAGCACGGGCAGCGCGCGCAGATCGCCGAGCTTCGCGAGGCCTTCCGCACCCCACGACCGCACGGGCAGATCGTCGTGCCCGAGGAGTCCGAGCAGGGCCGTGAGCGCCTTCTCGTTGCCGGCGGTCGCCGCGGTCGCGATGCCGCGTGCGCCCATCTCGCGCACGATCGGATCCTCGTCGTCGATCAGCCCCTGGAGGAACGGGATCGTCGACGGCGCGCCGATATCGGCGAGCGCACGTGCCGCGCGATGGCGGTAGACGTCCGCCGGACGGTTGTGATCGGTCCTCGGGATCGTCAGGATCCGCTGCGCTGGAGCGATGCCCTTCTGATCGCGGCGCTTGCCGCACAGCTCGCAGGCGTGAACTTGCAGCTCGTAGAAGATCGAGGCGAACGCGAGTGCGAAGCCCTCCGCATCGCCGGGCGCGACCTCGTCGAGCGCATCGATCGCCGCGTTGTGGACGATCGGATTGTCGTCCTTGACGAGCTCGACGAGCTTCGCACGCACGTTTGGGGCCGGGGCGATCCTATCGGGACCAGGTCCCGAACCCTTGTGAGAACCAAGGCAACCCGCCGCGCGCACCTGCGCCGACGGCGAGCTCAGGGCGGCGAGGTGCACCTCGGGCGATTTCGGCGACGGCGTGGCGTCGGCCTGGAGCGGCTGCTCGAACGCGCGATACGCGGCGAGCCCGACGGCAGCGACAGCGTCGCTCACCAGGTTTCGCAGCAGCCGATCCATCTCGGGGGTCGACTGCTTCGCTTGCCGGCGGCGCTCGATCTCGGCGACCACCTGCGTGCGCAGATCGGCGTGGCGCGACGTGGCGCCGCGACCGAGCGGCAGCAGGGGTTCGAGCGCGTGCCACGCCCACAGCGTGCGGAACGCCTCGCCGCGGACCTTCTGTGCTTCGTCGTCGAGTGCATCGCCGAGCAGCGCCGAGGCGCGCTCCTGCACGGCGGAGCCAGGTGCCCCGACCTTGACGAGGATCTGCAGCGCGCGAACGCGGATGTCCTCCTGCGACGTGCGTAGCGCGAGCTCGGCGAGATCGAGCTCCGCATCCGCGGTGGCTGCGCCTCCGGTCGGGGTTGGCGCGACGGCGGTGCCGACGGCGACGGCGACATCGGAGAAGTCGTCCTCGGCGCGCTTCGGTTGCGTCGTCGGGATTGCGGGCACCTTGGCCGCGCTGCTCGCGAGTGCGTCGAACGCGTAGTTGCGGACGTCGCGATCCGGATCATCGAGCAGCCAGTTCAGGCGTGCGCTCAACCGATCGTCGGTGGGGTACTGCGCGATCGCGAGGACGAGGTTGGCCGTGGCGCCGCGGCGCAGCGCCGGATCTGCCTCGCGCGTCAGCTGCAGCACGGCACCGAGCGCGCGTGGATCACCGAGTGCGAGCAAGCTGCCCGCACCGCGGATCGCGGCGTCGGCGTGGCGGCAAGCGAGCTGCGCGAACAGCGGCTCGAGTTCCTCGTCTTCGAGCACGGCGCCCGTGTCGGCCGGGATGTTGACCGCGAAGCCGAGCTGGCGCGACAGCGTGGTGAGGTCGGCGCTGACCTGCGGCACCCGGCTACTCACCCGCGCGAGCAACGCAGGCCGCTGACCGAGCGCCGCGAAGAACGCCGAGGTCCGCACGCCGGGATCGTCGTCGTCGAACGCGTCCGCGATCAGCCGGCGCGACGCGACGTCCGTCGCCTTGGCCTTGAACGCCAGGTAGAGCAGCGCCTCGGCGCGGACATCCGCGGTCCCGCGAGCGAGCGCCGTGCGAACCGCGGCACTGGCATCCGGCGCGACCTCGCAGAGCGCCGCGAACGCGCGCCGCCGCACGTTCGGATGGCTATCGCGCAGCGCGTCCGCGATCAGTCCCGCCGCGATCACACTCGTGCGTGCGAGCGGAATCAGCGCTTCGACCGCGCGCACGCGAACATCGTCGAACGACGCGGCGAGCCCGGCGCGGATGGCAGCGATCGGTTGGTCGTTCTCGAGCTCGCGCAGCGCGTGGAACGCCGCGCCTCGCAGATCGGGCTGATTCGCCGACAGCGCCGCACGCAGCGCCGGTCGACTCGCGCGGCGCTGCGACCGCACCATCGCCTGCGTCGCCGCCACGCGAACTTCCGGAGGACCGTTGCCCAGCGCGTGATCGAGCAACACCCGAGCTTCGTCCTCGGCGAGGTCGCTCAGCTGGTTGACGATCTCCATCTTCACCTTGACGGCGGCCTTGGCATCGCGAAGCGACGCTTCGTAGCCGTCGAGGAGCCCGCCGATCGAGATCGGATTGCCTCGGGCTCGACCTCGGCGGTCAACGGCAGGGCGCAGACCTTGCGATTGGTCCCCGCGATCCACAGGCGACCGACCGCCTTGTCCAGCTTCGGCACCGGACCGGGTGCGAGTGCGATCGCCATGGCGGGACCGATGCCGAGCTCGATCGTCTTCGGACGCCGCGCGCCGTCGACGAACCAGCACTTGAGCGCGCCATCCTCGCCCACCGAGAACAACCGACGAGGCTGCTCGCGACCGGCGTCGTCGACGATCACCGGACCGAGCACCAGCCCGGTCACCGCCGCCTGGTGACCGTGATCGCCGCTGCGATCGTGCGCCTCGACGTCGCCGACGATGAAGCACGACCGGATCGAGCCATCGCCGCAGCCGACGACCGCGCGGCCGTCACCCACACACGCGACCGCGCGAATGCCGCCGTCCCCACCGGGCGACACGGCACGGATGTTGTGCGGAAGCTCGCCGCTTCGCGGCTGCGCCAGCACGCGGAGCTGACCGTCGGCACCACCGCACACCCAGACACCCGCCGGATCCAACGCGATCGCCTGGATCGGTCCGTCAGAGACCGGATGCTTCGCGACACTCGACAGCTTCGGCGAACCGCTCGTGATCGCCAGCGCGAGCACGTGGATCGCGCCGTTCGCCGTGCCCACGACGATCGTGCCCGCATCACCGCGCGCGACCGCACTGTCGGTGGCGAGCGCCCGGATCGACGAGCCGAGCGCGAGCTCCGCGAGCTTCTTCTTCCCCGTGACATCCCACGCGACGAGCGTGCCGTCGTCACCGCCGGCGAGGAGCAGGTCGTCGCCCGCGAAGGCGAGTGCGAGCACGGCGCTGGTCGCATCGAGCGCCCACGCATCGCCCTTGTCATCGAGCAGCGAGACCGGCAGCACGTGGACGCGCGACGTGAACACCGCCGCGGCATCGCGCTTACCGGCGACCGCGACGACCTCGCGACCAATCGCGACCGCCTCGAGCCTCTCCACCCACGTTCCGACCTTCACGCCACCACCTCGCGGCCATGCCGTGCGCGCAGCGCGGTGAGGGCCTGCACGCTCGCTTGCCACTCACCCTTCGCCGTCGATTCGGCGAACTCGCCAAACACCGGCGCGACCGCCGTGGCGAGGTCGACTTCCTCGAGCGCGATGTCGCGCAGCGCCTCGATCAACCGCCGCTTCGCGACGCTCGCCGGCAACGCGCGCTCGGGCTTGGAGTCTCCGTCCAGCGCATCCGATCGACCGACGCGGCCCGGCGGCAAGCCGAACAACACGACGCGGACGAACTGGCGCAGCGCCGGCAGATCCGTGAAGCGCTCGGTGCCGATCGCGGCTCCGACGCTCTTGCGCGGTGCGTAGTCGGCCGGCCACGGCTTCGGGCGATGGCGATCCCAGAACAGCCGCACGGCGAACAGCCGGACGTCGCGCTCCGTCGAGTCCATCAGCCACGCGAGCTTCTCGGCGCCGCCGATCGATTCGTACAGCCGGCGGATCAGCGTCAGGGCGACCTCGCGCGCCGGCTTGTGGGCGCTCTCGGCGAGCCGGAACAGCTGCGCGCCGTCGACCCACGCGGCCGGCAACTTCGATGTCGCCGCGTCCTCGAGCACGCTGAGCAGCTTCGCTCCGCCGAACCCGCGGGTCTCGGAGTGCTTCGATGCCGCGAGCTCGTAGACCAGCCCGCGATCGTTCCACCGGATCAATTCTTCGCCGGCGATCGCGATCGCGAACCGCCGCACATCGACGCGATCATCCTCGAACAGCGGTCGCAGCGTCCCCAGCGGATACGCTTCCGGCGTCAGCCGCGGCGTGATGCCGAGCGCGCGCGCTTCAGCGAGCCGCGTGCCGAGCTCCGGGTGATGCGCCTTGAGATACGTCTGCGCGAACGAGCGCACCGTCTCGAGCTGCTTCTTGCCGGTGGCGAGCTCCCACAGCCTGGTCACGCCCGCAGCGCGATCACCGTCGGCAAAATCCTGCGGCTCGAAGCTCTCGAGCAGCATCCGCTGCGCGAACTGCGCGAGGTCGCTCTCCGACGAGCGCGCGAGCTCGAGCAGCCACGACAAGCCGACACGCGCTGGAGACACGCGCCGGCGATCGCCGAGCACCTTGAGCGCGGTCGAGCGCAGCCGCGGCTTCGCGACGAGCGTCTTCAGCCAGTCGACGTCGAGATCCCCGCCCGACAGCATCCCCGCGTCAAGCCACTGCGCGACGATCGCGGTGCGATTGCGATCCTCGAAAGACTTCTTGATCCACGGGATGCCGATGTCGCGCGCGGTGCGCTTGCCGAGCTCGGTGAACGCGCCCTGAACGATCGTCCGGGTCTGCCAGTTGTTCGGCGCGAACCGCGGATCGTCGAGCAACGACGTGAAGTGCGACGACGGAATCCCGACGCGCGCGTCGTTGTAGAACTTGACGAGCAGGTTGTACGCGTCGGTGCCCCGCGCGGCCGTGGCGATGAACGCATCGGCATCGATCGCGCTCGGCTGGAAGCTCGCGAGCTTGGTCGCGGCCCACGGAGCGGCGCTCTGTCCGAGCAACTGCAACAACACGCCGATGCCGAGCTGTTGTGGCGACATGCTCTCGAGCCGTGCCGCCGCGAACTTCGCGACCTCGGCTGCGCCACCGATCAGCTCGACGAGCAGCTCCGTCGACAGCTCCGGTGCATGTGCCGCGACGTAGTCGAGCGTGTACGCACGCGCTTCGGTGGAGGGCGACTTGAGGAAGCCGACCACCACGTCGTGCAACCCGAGCTCGCGCAGCTTGCTCTGATGCAGCTCCGGGCTCTCGCGCAGCAGCGACACCACGAACGCGTGGATCGCGGCGACGTTCCGCCGACCGAGCCGCGCGAGCCACGCCGGCTCGACCGCACGCAGCGCGAGCGCGTGATCCGCGCGCAACGAGCGGATCGCGAAGTCGCAGACCAGATCGTTCTCCGCTGCTTCGAGCAACCGCAGCAGCGGCGCCGGCGACGCCTTCCACGCGTCCGGATACGCGCGCAGCGTCATCGGCGTGCCGTGGGTCGGTGGCTGGAAGCTCGCGTTGTTGCGCGCGTAGCGCAGCTGACTGTGTCCCCAGATATGCGCCGCGACCCACGACTGCGAATACGCGCCGTAGCTGGCCGGGTAGTGGCGGAGCACCTCGACGGCATAGACCGGATACGCATCCGGCGACGCCCGGCCGAGCAGCCGCAAGTATCGCCACGCCCGCCGGCGCAGATAGATGATGGTGCCGAGCCCGATCTCGCCGTTCACGTACGGCAGCGTCGACATCGCATCGAAGCGATACGCGAGCGCGCCGAACATCTCCGCGTCGTGGCGGAGCTCGGCGAGCTTGTAGATGGTCTTCGCCGCCTTCCACACGCCCCACCGCAGCATGCCGTGCGTGAACGCGTGAACCAGTGCCGCGCGCCCTTCTGGATCGTTCTGCTCGTAGAGCCCGATCAAGATCGCGCCGAGCTTGAGGCGCGGCGGTGCGAAGGCCGAGCCTTCGGCGCTGGCGAACGCGTCGAGGCGGGTCAGCTTCTTTTCGGTGGTGTTCTTGTTCGCCCAGTCGTTGCCGGTCAGGCTGCCGCGCAGGCGCTCGATCGTGAACGCGCCGGCGGGCACGTCGATCTCGGCATTGGCGGCATCCTCGGCATCGGCGGCGGCTTCCCCGTCCGCTGCCCCCCACAGCTCGTCGTCCCCGGATGCCGTCGGCAGCTCGCTGTAACCGGGCAGCTTGTCGGGCTGTTCGAGGTAGCGCACCAGCAGCGCACCGAGCTGCGGATCGCGCACGGCGATCGCACGCTCCACGTCCGCCAGCGTCAGCGTTGCTTCCCCCAAGCACGCGCACCTTACTGAAACGGCGCGCGGACCGTCACTAAGAAATTCGCGTGATCAGCACTCCGGAGGGTGGAATGTAGAGATCACTTGATGACGGCCAGCCGAGGAGATCGCTTCGGCTTCGCCAAAACACTCGACGCGATCTTGATCGCGACCTTGGTCGCTAGTTGCATGAAGCGCTGGGCGTTGTCGCTGTCCGGGCTCGCCACCGTGATCGGCACGCCGGCATCGCCTCCGAAGCGGATCCGCGTATCGATCGGGATGTCGCCGAAGAACTCGGTGCCGACTTCCTGCGCGAGCCGCTTGCCACCACCGTGACTGAAGATCTCGTCGGTGTGGCCGCAGGCCGGGCACTTGTACCAGCTCATGTTCTCGACGATGCCAAGGATCGGAATCTCGACCTTCTCGAACATCGCGATGCCCTTGACCACGTCGATGATCGAGATCTCCTGCGGCGTGGTCACCATCACCGAGCCAGAGATCGGGATCAGCTGCGACAGCGAGAGCTGGACGTCGCCCGTGCCCGGCGGGAGATCGCACACGAGGTAATCGAGGTCACCCCACTCGACATCACCGAGGAACTGCTGCAGCAGGCGGTGCACCATCGGGCCGCGCCACACCACCGCTTCGTCCTTGTCGACGAAGAAGCCGACGCTGATCACGTGCAGGCCGTGGATGATCGCCGGGATGATCTTCGAGTCCTTGTTCGCCGATGGCTGAACCTCGGGTGCACCGAGCATGGTCGGGACCGACGGTCCGAACACGTCGGCGTCGAGGATGCCCACCTTCGCACCGTGACGCTGCAGCGCGATCGCGAGGTTGACGGCGACCGTCGACTTGCCCACGCCACCCTTGCCCGCGGCCACCGCGATGACGTTCTTCGGCCCCTTGAGGATCGCCTTGTCCGAGGGCGCAGCCAGAAACGCGGTGACCACCTCGGCCATCACGGTGACGCGCTTCGCGCCGACGCCCTTGACCGCGGTCTCGACGCGGTTGATCAGCTCTCGCCGCAGCACCGGCGGGTACGCGTGCGTCGGGATGTCGAGCTTGATCAGCGCGTCGTCGCCCTCGATCTCGATCGAGCGCAGCACGCGGTACGTGACAATGTCGTGACCGAGCGCCGGGTCGATCACCTTGGACAGCGCGTCTCTAACTTTGGCTTCGTCGAGCATGGTTCCTCAGCTCAGATGTCCGAGCTTTGCTTTCTTGACTGCGAGATACGCGGCGCTGTGCTCGCTGGAATCGACCCAGTGGGATTCCTGGGCCTCCACCGTCACGCCGGCTTCTGCGAGCCCCGACAACTTCGCCGGGTTGTTGGTCATCAACCGCACCGAGGTCACACCGAGGTCGCGCAGGATGCCGGCTGCGAGATCGTACGAGCGCTCGTCGGCGTCGAAGCCGAGCGCGAGGTTGGCGTCGACGGTGTCATGCCCCTGATCCTGAAGCTGATACGCGCGGATCTTGTTACCGAGCCCGATCCCCCGCCCCTCTTGCACCATGTAGACGAGCACGCCACGGCCCGCTTTCGCGATCTTCTCGAGCGCCTGGTCGAGCTGCTGGCGGCAGTCGCAGCGCTGGCTGCCCAGGACCTCGCCGGTGAAGCACGAGCTATGGACCCGAGTCAGCACGCCGGCGCCGGTGACATCGCCGTAGACCATCGCCACGTGCTCCTCGTCGGCCGCGCCGACCGCGGTCGCGCCGATGCCTCCGGGTTGGCCGGTGCGATAGACGACAAGCCGAAACTCCCCGTTCGGGGTAGGGAGGCGCGCCTCGGAGAACCGCGTGACCATGAAGCCGGACCTGTATACCAAACTCTTTGAAAAGTGCGCCTTCTCGGCGCGGGCGACGTTCGGAAGGGGTCTGCGTACAATTTTCGGCTATGGTCAGCCAATGGCGGTTCGCCCAGTCGTAGTGTGGCCAGATGACCGGCTAAGGCAGGAATCTGTCGCGATCACCGCCGCCGAGATCGCGAACGATCCGTCGGTCCGCCAGCTCTATGAGGACCTGGTGGATTCGATGTACGCCGAGAACGGCCTCGGCATCGCCGCGCTCCAGCTCGGCGACCCACGCCGGATGTTCATCATCGAGCCCAAGCTCGCCGGCAGGGACACCAAGGAGCCGCCGATCGCCTGCATCAATCCCGAGATCGTCTGGGTGTCCGAGGAGCAGCAGGACAGCGAAGAAGGCTGCCTGTCGTTCCCCGAGATCTATATCAAGGTGAAGCGGCCGCTCCGGGCGCGCGTGCGTGCCACCGGGCTCGATGGCCAGGTCTTCGAGCTCGAGGGTGAAGCGCTGCTCGCGCGTTGCATCCTCCACGAGAACGACCATCTCACCGGCAAGCTGCTGGTCGACTTCGTCGGGCCGCTCAAGCGCCAGATGATCAAGCGCAAGCTCCAGAAGGCGACCTCGCGCGCCGGCGCCGCCGACCTGTGACCGCCGCGGGCGGCGGGTCGGCCCGCACCGACGCCGTGTTCGTGCGCGGCATCGAGTTCGAGGGCAACCACGGGTACACCGCGGCCGAGCGCCGCAGCACCCGGCGG
>JBBQJJ010000199.1:0-15296 GCA_038325805.1 Haliangiales bacterium | reverse complement strand
CCCCGCGCCCGCGCCTGGGGCTGGGGGGGACCCCCCGGGGGGAGCTCGATCGGCGCCGATCGTGCAGGCTCTCCGCACGCGATCAAGAGACATGCTGCAGCTGCGGCCCTCACGCACCGCAATCTAACCGAGCGCGGCGGCCGGTACCATCAGGACATTCCATCCCGCTCGTTTCCCGACGACGAACGAACGCCAAGAAGCACAGCGTTTGCGCCATCCCGATCGTCGCGATCGTCAGCCACATGGCGCCGTGGTGGTCGCCGATGGTGTCGAGCAGCACACCGCCGGTGAGTGGCCCCATCGCGATGCCGAGCATCTGCGCGAACGACACGATTCCGTAGGTGCGGCCGCGGCGCAGGGGATTCGCGGACTCGGCGATCGCCGCCTGGTGCGCCGGATCGAGCATGACCTCGGCGCTCGTCAGGACGAGGATCGCGATCGCGGCGCCACCGAAGCCATGTGCGGCACCGATCAGCGCGAAGCCAACCGCCGAGACCAGCGACGACCACGGCAACACGCGCGCGATGCCAAGCCGCTCGATCAAGCCGATCGCCGGGACCTGGAGCACCAGCACCGCGACCCCGTTGACGGTGTAGAGCAGCCCGACGTCGGCTGTCGCGAGGCCGAGCTCGTTCGTGAGGAAGATGCCGAACGTCGCGAACATCTGCGTGGTCATCAGGGCGCCGAGGAACGTGCCGATCAGCAGCAGGCGGAGCAGCGGATCCGCGAGGCCCTCCGCCACCGCGACGCGCAGATCCATCGATGGCTTCGCCTCCGCGGTCCGCTGGATCGGATCGACGATCGACAGCGTCACGCAGGCGGCGATCACCATGCCCGCCGCGGCGACGTAGAACACCACGCCATACGGCATGAAGATCGTCAGCACGCCACCGAGCGCCGGACCGATCGCCCAGCCGAGGTTGCTGCTCATGCGATGCAGCCCGAAGGCCGGAATGCGTTGCTCGTCGGTGACGACGTCGGCGACCAGCGCGTACGCCACCGGCTCGAAGCAACCGCGCAGCGTCGAGCTGACGACCATGTTGAGTGCGAGCGACCACAGCGGAGCGTCGAACAGCACCTGCGTGCCTAGCAGGGCAATCACCGCGCTGCGGACGAACAGTGCGTTGGTGATCAGCGGACGCCTGCCGATGCGATCGGAGAGGTCACCTGCCCAGGCGCTCGACAGCGACTGCCCGACGTTCGCGACGAGGCAGATCACCCCGTACAGCCACGCCGGGTAGCCGCGCGTCTCGACCACGTAGATGCCGAGGAACGACATCACGAGTGAGAGCCCCATCGTATTGACCGCGCGGGCGAAGGCCATCCGCCAGATCCGGCGATCGAGCGAGCGCCAGGTGGCTACTCGTGCGCGCATGACGACAAGGATTTCACGATGAGCAAACTCGGTCGGTGGGCATGGAGCCGTAGCCCAAATGTAGGGCGATCCAGCGATCAGGCTTCTGCTAACGCTTCTGTGACGATCACAGTAGCGAGCAGATCGTACGTGCACAGGATGACGCGGGCCGGCAGTTCGTTGCCCCGCAAGTGCTCGGCGATCGTGGCGATCGCTGTGTCCGCGGCTTCGCGCAGGGGATATCCATAGACCCCCGTGGAGATGCTGGGAAATGCCACGCTCCGCAGGCCGTGCTTCACGCACAGGGCGAGGCTGTTGCGATAACAGCTCGCGAGCAGGGCGCGCTCGCCCTTGCCGCCGCCCTGGTAGACCGGGCCGGGGGTGTGAATCACGTGCCTTGCCAGCAGCTTGTAGCCGCGGGTGATCTTGGCGTCACCGGGCTTCGCGCCGTTCAGCGTCCGGCACTCGGCGAGCAACTCGCGCCCGGCCGCGCGGTGAATTGCCCCATCGACACCGCCGCCCCCGAGGAGGGAGGTGTTCGCGGCGTTGACGATCGCATCGACGTCGAGGGTGGTGATGTTGTCCTCGACGATCTCCATCCGCTGCCTGATCTCCACTTCGAGCATACGTGTAACGATGACACTATCTAAACCGACCGACAAGGTAGATTTCTGCTACAACGCTGTCCCATGCGGACGAGGCTCGAGCGGACGTATCGCTTCGAAGCGGCGCACTTTCTCCCGAAGGTGCCCGCCGGTCACAAGTGCGCGCGCATGCACGGCCACAGCTATCTGATCGGCATCACCCTCGAAGGCGACATCGATCCCGAGCGTGGCTGGGTGATGGACTTCGCCGAGATCGACGAGTACGTGACCCCGCTGGTGCGCCAGCTCGATCACCAGGTGCTCAACGAGATCGAGGGCCTGACGAACCCCACCAGCGAGCTCCTCGCATCGTGGCTGTGGAGCAAGCTCGTGGCGTTGCCCGGTCTCACCGAGGTCATCGTCTCGGAGACGCCGTCCTCGCGCTGCGTGTACCGCGGTGGGTGACGATCTCGGGGGCGTTCTCGGGACATCCCGAACCCTCCGCGTCATCACCCTCAACCTGTGGGGTACACAGGCGCCGCTCGATCGCCGGCTCGCGCTCGCGGTCCGTCAGCTCGTCGCGCTCGCACCCGATGTCGTGTGCTTGCAGGAGGTGCGTCCACTCGATGGCACGTCGGGGAGGACGACCGCCGACGCGATCGCCGAAGCGCTCGGGATGGGTGCGCACTACCGGGTGGCGGTCGAGTGGGACGATGATGCGTTCGGCGGGTTGAACATCCCGGCGGGACAAGAAGGGCTCGCGATCCTCGCGAAGGACATCCTCGACACCCGCGTCCTCGCGCTGCCCGATGCACGGGCGACCGAAGCGCGGATCCTGTTGTCGGCGCAGGTCGCGAGTAGCGGTGGCCCGATCTGGGTGCACACCACGCACCTGCACTATCGACTCGACGACGGCCTCGCCCGCGAGCGGCAAGTCCTCACGGTCGATGCCGCGATCCGCTCACTGCGCACCGAGACCTCGCCACCACAGATCCTGTGCGGCGACATGAACGCGACGGCCGACAGCGACGAGATGCGCTTCCTGCGCGGACTGACCACGCTCGACGGTCGGCGTACGCACTTCCAGGACGCGTGGCTGCGGTTGCATCGCGAACCCGAGACCGGCGCCACGCCACACGAAGGCATGACGTGGTCGTCGGAGAACGAGCACACGCGGCCGCTGCGCTCGCTCGATATCGATCGCCGGCTCGACTACGTCTACGTGACGAGTCGCAAGAAGGATGGCCGCGGGACCGTCCACGCGTGCGAGGTGGTGCTGACCGATCGCGACGCCGAGCTCGACATCTGCGCGAGCGATCACTACGGCGTGATGGCCGACGTCCAGGTCGTCGCTAGTCCCTGACCTTAGAGTTCGCCAGTGGCAACTACTTCTTGGGAAGCGATGCTTCGATCGCCGCGATCACCTTGGGATCGTCCGGCTTGGTCTGCGGCTCGAAGCGCGTGATCTTGGAGCCGTCGGCGGAGACCACGAACTTCTCGAAGTTCCAGCGGATGTCACCGTCGGCGCCGTCGACGTCCTTGATCGGCGTCAGCGCCTTGTAGATCTCGTGACGGCCGGCACCGTTGACGTCGATCTTCTCCATCATCGGGAAGGTCACGCCGTACTTGGTGGCGCAGAACGTCTCGATCTCCTGCGCGGTGCCTGGCTCCTGACCACCGAACTGGTTGCACGGGAAACCGATCACGGTGAAGCCCTGTGGTTCGTACTTCTTCTGCAGCGCCTCGAGGGTGGTGTACTGCGGCGTCAGGCCGCACTTGCTCGCGACGTTGACGAGCATCAGGGCTTTGCCCTTGTAGTCGGCGAGCTTGGTGTCTTTGCCCTGCAGCGTCTTGATCGGAACGTTCCACATCGCTTCGGTCTCCTTCGTCATGGCGGTCGCTGCCGGCGCAACACCCGGCGCGGGGAGGTTCTTTGGATCGCCGGCCGCCGCGGTGGGGCCCTGGATGACCTTCGGATCCTCGGTCTTGGGCTTGGTGGCGTCGGACTTCGAGCACCCAGCGAAGAGCAGCACGGCGATCGCGAGCTTCATCCCGCGACCCTAGCACCGTCACGGCACCTCGGCGACGCGTCCAGCCAGCCGCGCACCCCACCCACGACGCGGATCGCCGCGATGCCGAGGAGGACTGCGGCGAGGACGGGACGCGGCGCGCCGTCGCATCAGTTGTCGACGTCGCCCGGGATCGATCCGAGGCGGGTCACCACATCGAGCCGGCAGTTGCGGTGACCGAGCTCGATGGCCTCGGTGTCGCCGACGATCAGCGCCTCGGAGAGCAGCCACTTCGAGATCGCGTGGGACAGCGCGTACTCGCTACGACTGTTCCACAGCCACGCGGCCATGTTGCTCCCCGTCGAGAACGCGTGCGGGAACGCGAGGCGGCGCAGCTCGAGGCCGCCCGCATTGACGGCGTCGGCGTACGCAGACTGCAGGGCGATGAACTCGCGCCACTCGTCGATCGCGGCGCGTGTCGCACCATCGAGGCGGCGCTTCGACCATCGGGTGAAGCCGGTCTCGAGCGCATCGAGGCGACCGTGGCGCAGCTTGCGGGCGAGGGCATCACCGACGGGGCCGTGGGAGTGCGGAGCGCCGAGACGTGCGCGGTCGGCGGCGCGTGCGAGCTCCTCGGTGACCGTGCCGGCAACCTCGCGGAGCGCGCGATCGACGGCGCCGAGCGCAGCGTCGAGCTCGAGCGCGCGACGCGCGAGCCAGCTATGCGTGGTGCCGTCGGCGAGGGCGGCATCCCACGCGCGCACCGTGGCAGCGAGGCGCGCGGGAGTCGGCTCGCCGTTGCCGAACATGAGGTGCGTCGCGATGGCGCGCGGCAAGGGCAGCGGCGCCTCGCCGAGCTCGGTGGTCGGCGCGTCGGAGTCGCCCCGTGGTGCAGGCGTCGGCTGGAGCTTCACCGCCTCGTCGTAGATCGGTGCGGTGGCGCGGCGATGCGGCGCGAACAGGAAGCGCACGAGGAGCTCGAGCTTGCTCGGCGCGCCTTCGACATTGATCATGCGTGCGGCGACACCCTCGAGGAAGAAGGCCAGCGGTGTGGCCGGCCATCGGTGCGTGTCGGAGAGCTCGTGCAGCTCGCGCCAGGCGCCGCGCTCCGCCGCATCGACCGCGAGCCACTCACCCGCGAGCTCGCGCACGGCGGGGTGATCCTCGACGAGCATCGCGACCGAGCGCAGTAGCATCCGGCAGGTGTCGGCGTCGCCCTTGCCGGCGGCGATCAAGGCGGTGACGACGACCTCGGCATCACCGAGCGGGATCCGCGCTTCCCGTTGTTGCTCGAGCCACGCCTCCGCCGGCGGCTTCGGAGAGTGCGCGAAGGCCCACGCGGCACAGCACGCGCCGTACGCCGGTGCATCGGCGCCGGGGCGACTGAAGCGCGCCGCCCAGTAGGTGACGCGGGTCAGGCCGAGCGGCACGAGCGCGTGACGGATCACCGGGGGCAACACGACGGGCAGCACCATCAGCACGCCGAGCGGCAGCGCGATCCACCACAGCCCGAGGAGCCAGCACGCGGTGAAGAGCGTGACGCCGAACGCGATCATCGAGCCGGCGAGGATGCCGGCGAGCACGCTCCACAGCAGGTAGTGCCACGTGCGGCACTTGCGGCGCGCATCGAGGGCCGCGCGATGAATGCGGAACAACACGAAGTACGGAGCCGCGTACATCTACGGCCTCCATCCGAGGCTGCGGCGCAGACCCAGGCGTGGCGGGGCCGACGCTGTTTCGGTGCGTGGCACGGCGCGCGGCGGCGGCGCGTTGCGAGCCCACAGCTCGGCGACGAGCCGACGATAGGGATCGCGGAGCGCGGCGACAGCAGCGCGCACGGCTTCCGAGGTGCGGGGCTGCGGACCGAGCGGCGTCTGATACGCCTTCGCGTCGGCGAAGTCGAGCTCGAGCATGCCGAGCAGCTTCTGCGCCTCGCGCTCGATCTCGATGCGACTCGCTTCCGGCGACAGCCCGAGGACGAAGAACGGATTGTCGATGATCATGCTCGACCGAGCCGCTGCGATGCGAGCGCGCGTGCTCCCTCGCTGGGAAGGTGGTCGATCATCATCTAGCGCACGCCCGAGTCGAAGCCCTTCTTGCGAGCCTCGCTGCTCTCGGGGAGCAGCTGCCAGAGTGCCTTGACCACGCGGCGGAGCTCGTCGGTATCGTTGCGCTCCATCGCAGCCTTGCCCTCATTGACCAGCTTCTGCGCGCGAGGCAGATCGCTCATCGTCGACATCTCCGAGGCGGCTCCATCGAAGTAGAGCTCCCACGCTTCGGGGGTGCGGTTGAAGGCGGCGTTCGCCAGGCGGTTCGCGAGGCGAATCTGCCGCTCGAGCTCCGCGGGGTCCTTGTCTCGGCGCGCCTTGTCGATCGCGGCGACCACTTCCTGGACCATCGCGCGCTCGGCCTCGGTGCCGTGCATGCCGACCATCGACGTCGCGTGGATCGCGGCATTCCTTGCGGAATCCTCGAGCTCGGGCCACTTGCGAGACAGATCGGCCTCCGTCATCGTGCCGTCGACGTCGAGCAAGGCCCGGCGCGCGCGTTGTGCGGCATCGGCGTCGCCGCCGTGGGCCGCGTCGATATCACGCTCGGCCTCCGACAGCCGCGCCTCGAGCCGATCGAGCTTCTCGATCACCTGGCCTTGCTGATGGCGGAACGCGTACGTCCGTAGATCCATCAACTGGCGACGGAGGTCGCGCAGCGCGGCATCGAGGGCCTCGGGTGCGGCCTCGGGGACGAGCAGGTGTGCGACATGCTCGAACACCTGATTGATCACCGGGACGAGGGCGCGCGCGGAGAGCCGACCGCCGCGATCGAGCTCGATCGTGACCTCGACCGCCGATCCCGTGGGGACGGTGTCGGAGACGCGATCGCCGCCGATATCGAGCGTGCCGACGAGACGGCACAGGTGCGCCTCGCTCATCTCGCCCTGCACGATCGGGATGCGCAGCACGCTCTCGCTGGTGCCCTTCGCGACGGTCTCGATCGTGTGATGCGTGAACGTCCTGCGCGCGGGCAGGGGAGCTCCGCGCTCGAGATAGACCTGGACGTGGTTATTCGCGAGCGCGACGCCGAGGGTGCGCGATAACGGCGGATCACCGATCGTCAACCCCTGCACGATCGTGATCGACGACGGGCTGACCGGAATGCGCGTACCGGCTTCGTCCCGTGCGTCGATGTCGAACGTGCTCGCGCGGCGCGCGATCAGCGACACCGTGGTGAGGAACGCACCATCGGGCTGCACGCTGACGTCGCCGCTCTTCCAGCCGCCGTCGACGCGGGAGAGTGAAAGCTTGGCCGGTGGGTTCGCGCCGATGAACTTACCGACGACGTGCGGCGTCAGGTCCGCGCTGACCGCGGGATACTGCAGCCACACCTGGCGTCCCGTCGGTGCGGCCGTGCTCTGCACGCGTCCGTCGATGTTCGCCGTCGCCGCGTAGAGTGCCGCGCCTTGTGCAACGAGCGTCATCGGATCGTGACCCTCGGCGATCTGAGTCTCGAGCCGGGCGGAGACGCGCGAGCGCACGAACGGCATCACCGTCGGGCCGCCGACCATCACGAGGCGCGCGAGCCGGCCTGGTGCGAGGCCGTGGGTGGAGAGCAAGCGCAGACAGACGTCGATCGATCGATCGACGAGCGGCGCACACAGCGACTCGACGGTGGCTCGCGTCAGCTCGAGATCGACCTCGACCTCCTGGCCCTCGATCGTCAACGGCGCGGCGAGCGTGACCTGCGCCTTGTCGCCGCGCGAGAGCTCGATCTTCGCATCCTCCGCGGCGAGCCGCAGGGCGCGCAACGCCGAGGCATGGTCGGGGTTGTTGCGCCGCGGAACCACGCTGAGGCGCGAGGCGAGGTACTCGGTGATCACCCAGTCGAAGTCGCGGCCGCCGAGGAAGTTGTCGCCGTCGTGGCCGACCACGCGGAGCAAGCCATCGCGGGTCTCGAGCAGCGAGGCGTCGAACGTGCCGCCTCCGAGATCGAACACCAGCCAGGTGCCGGCGCCATCGTCGTCGGAGCGCCAGCCGGCGGCGAGTGCCGAGGCGATCGGCTCCTGCAGGAGCTCGACGCGCGAGAACCCGGCGAGCCGTGCGGCCTCGCTGGTCGCGGCGCTCTGCGGTAGCTCGAACAGGGCGGGCACGCTGATCACGCAGCGCTCGACGGTGACCCCGAGCTGATCCGTGATGTCCTGGCGCAGCGCCTTGAGCACCTCGGCGGACAGCTCCTCGGGCTTGCGCGAGGTGCCTGCGCCCGGGAACTCGATCGCCTTGCCGGTGCCCATCAGCCGCTTGAACTCGGCGGCGGTGTTCGCCGGATCCTGCTCGAGGAACCGCCGGGCTCGCGTGCCGACAGTGATGCGCGCTTGCTTGTCGAGCCGCACCACGGACGGCGTCACCGTCGCGCCTTGCGCGTTGCGAACCACACTGACGCGCTCGCCGTCGAACACGGCGGCGGCGCTGTTGGTGGTGCCTAGATCGATCCCGACGTAGAGAGGGGTGTCCGCCACAGCCGGAACCCTAGCATCAGAGTGAGCGTCGGCGGCGTCGCAGGGCCAGGAGCGCGAGCCCGGGGACCACCGACCACGAGCCGCCGCTGTTGCAACCCTGTGGCGGTGCCGCGGCGACGACCGGGAACAACACCGCGTCGGAGTACGTTAGGCGCGCATGCCGACGCTGATCTCGCGCGACGAGGCGCTCGCCAGGATCCGCCGCGAGGGCGGCGAGCCCGCGTGCCTGATGTGTGCGATCCGTGATCGCCAGGTCGGCTCGACCCACGCCGTGTTCGAGGACGACGACATGCTGGTGTTCCTGCCACGCTACGTGCGCCGCTGGGGGCACTTGGTGGTGATGCCTCGCGAGCACGTGGTCACGTACGCAGGTGTTTCACCGTCGCTGTGGGCGCGGATGAACAGCGACGCGCTGCACGCCGCGCAGCTGCTCGAGCGCGTGCGCTCGCCGCTGCGGATCTACATCACGTCGACGGGCAGCAGCGCCGGCGAGCTGACGCAGACGTCGATGCATCTCCACATCCACGTCATCCCGCTGTTCGACAACGCGGATCGTCCGGCCGACGTGTTCAGCTGGCAGGCCGGCGTCTATGTCGCGGAGGACGACGAGTGGGAAGCTCTGCGCGCCGAGTATGCCGCTGCGTGGAGCGGATCGTAGCCCCATGAAGGCTAGCGGAATTGCGCGATGAACGCTTCGTCCTCGGCGATCTTGGCCTCACGGATCGCCTCGCCAGTCGACCGGTCCGCGCCGAGCTCGAGGAGCGTGTCGTACATGGGCGTGTTCAGGTCGCTCGCACAGGTCGCGAGTGGCGTGCAGCGATCATGATCCCGCGCCTCGACGTCGAGGCCGCGCGCGGCGAGCGCGCGGAGCATGTCGGCGGTCCTGCCGAGCGCTGCATGATGGAGAGCGGTACGACCTTTCGCGTCGAGATCGAACACGCAGCCTTCGGCGAGGCAGCGATCGAGGATCGCGATCGAGCCGCCGCGCGCCGCGGCGTGCAACGCGGAGGCACCGTTGGCATCGCGCTCGCGTGGAACGGCGCCGCAGTGCAGGAGGAAGTCGAACGCGAGGGCGGCGCCGCGGCGCGCGGCGGCGCGAAGCACGTCGCCGAGTCGCACGACGCGATCGCTTTCGATCAGGATCCGCAGGAGCTCGACATGGTCGCGTTCAGCCGCGCGCTCGGCCGCCGAGGTAACGTCGCCGGTCGTCTTGCCGAGCACGAGCGCGACGACGGGTGCGTTGTGTCGTTCGCAGGCGATAGGCAGGTCGTCGGGCGACACACGCGCGCCGCGCTCGAGGAGCAGCAGCACCGTGGCATCCTCGCGGTATGCAAGCGCGGTCGCGAGGATCGAGCGGCCGTCACGATCGAGCCCATCGACGTCACCGCCGCTGTCGAGGAGCAGCCTCACGATCCGGGTGCGCGCCTTCTTGACCGCGGAGATCAGGTGGCGTGACTCGATGCGGAAGCCGTGATCGAGGAGGACACACGCATGCTCGGTGTCGTCGGCGCGATCGATCGTGAAGTCGAGCGCGTCGCCGCGCAGTGCCTCTCTTCCGTCGGTGCGCGCGCCGCGCTCGAGGAGATAACGCGCCACTTCGGCGCTCTTCGCCTGCATGAGCGGTGTGTGCTTCGGGTGGTCGCCGTCGATCGAGGCACCCGTGTCGAGCAGCAGTTGCACCGTCGACAAGCGTCCCGCAGCGACCGCCCAGTTCAGCGGCCCGGCACCGGCCCTCCCCTTGACGTCTGCGCCGCGTGCGATCAAGGCGCGCAGGTCGGCGTCGGTGCCGCGCCCGCCGGCGGCTTCGAGAAGTTGGTCGTGAAGCGACGGTGTCTTCGCCACGGGCTACGCTACCCTGAATGTTGGCAGGAATTCCGTGGTCAACATGCGCGTCGTGAAGATGACGAAGTAGCGACCTCAACCCGGGTGGACGACGGGCGTTCCGGCCGGATCATAGGCTGCCAAGGCCACGGCGATCGCGTCGAGCTGCGTGGGTCGCGCGCGGTAGCGCTCGTTGTCGAACGCGAGCGAGGCATGCCACAGCTGCTCGACGTTCCCAGCTGGTTTGCGCCGCCAGCTCGGCGTCGCGGAAGCTTCGGCACCAGCCGCCGTGAAGCCGGCATCTCGCACCTCGCGGACGAGCTCGATCTCGTCGTCGACGACGGCGTGGATCTCTGGCGTCGCGATCGACCAGCGCTCCACCATGGCTTCGCTAGCCACGACGTACTCGCGAAACGCGGGCTGTTCGGCGAACACGTGGAACATCGCGCCGATTCGCTCTGGCGCCTTCACGACGTCTGCGTGTGGAACGATCGCGCCGTTCGCGTCGATGAACCGGATCTCGTCGCCGATCGCGAAGCGACCGATCCACGCCTCGGGACGCAGCTGGATCCGGATCAGCGAGGTGCCGTAGGTGCGCTTGCCCATCCCCATCACCGTCGCGAACGGCGCGGTCCACGTGTAGCGGCGGCGGAGCAGGGCGGGGTGAGTGAGTAGCAGCTTCGCGATCCGCCCTCGGGGAGTCGAGCGCGTCGCGGTCGCCGTCAGCATCTGCAGGAACGGCGACAGGAAGCCGCCGGTGCTGGCGGTGGCCACCAGGAGTCGCTTGCTCGCGCGCAGGTTCAAGACGCCCTCCACCGAGGTCCACGAGTAGAGATCGCTGCGATAGAAGTCATCGTCCGTAACGGCGAGTGCGGCGAGCTGCGATGCGAGTGAACGGCGCAGCGTCGCAGTCGGCGTGATGCGGGCAGCACGCGGGGTAGCGCAGGCGGAGAGGCTACCCAACAGGAATTGCCGCCGGTCCACGCGTCACGAACGTACCGTGGGGTAAGAACATTCTGGCCAGCCGGCACCTCGGTCGCAGGACTCTCATGAACGGTAAACACAACGCCGTCCGCCGAAATACTTCCACCCGACGCGCGTCCTGCGCGATCAGGAGGTACTCGTCGAGCGAGGGAAGCGTGCGGTAGTGTCCCGGAACTTCCCAGCTACGGTCATCGCGCTCGGTCGAGTCGGAAAGCGACCACAGTCGTCAGCCTACCGGCGACGCTCAGCGCTGGCGGTAGACGATGAAGCCGCGCGTCGGGTCGTACGGCGACACCGCGACGGTCACGCGGTCACCGAGGACGACGCGGATACGGTGGCGGCGAACCTTGCCCGCGAGCTTGGCCAGTACCTCGTGGCCGTTGTCGAGCTTGACGCGAAAGTTACCGCCCTTCGCGATCAAGATGACCTCGCCGTCGAGATGTACTAGCTCTTCCTTGCTCATAGGTCCTCTAAGGGAGCCCTGGGTAGCACTATGACGGGCGCAAGGGAAGCGCTGGTAAGCAAAGATGATCTAGTCTGCTCCCGTGGATCGTCAGCCCCCTCGCGCCAGCAGCGACGAGATCGATCTCTATATCCGAACCTACTACTCGCTGCTCCGATCGAGCGGCGACGTCCGAGTGCGCGCCTTCGAGGAGGCGCACCTGTTCTCGCGGTCGAGCTTGCACCTGGGGGCCGAGGATCACGCACCGGATCTCGCCGCGTTCGCGTACAGCGCGGGGCGTCTGCCGGATTGCATGCCGCGGATCCGGCGGATCGTGCTCGGGCAGAGTCCGGCGCAATTTCGCAAGGCTGGGTTGGCGATCGAGACCTGGGAGATCGTGCGGACGCGCGGTCGGCGTCGGCCGTTGCGATGGGATGGCGGCACCACGCTGGCGGCGTTCATCGCGAGCGCGAGCGACATCGACGATCTGGTGCCGATCCTGACGAGCTACCAGATCGAGTGGAACAAGCTGCGCGAGAAACTACTAAACACGCACATCCAGGACGTCACCGACGACGCCCAGCTCGCCCAGGCACTCGGTGACGACGCCGCGGTGGTACGGCTTCGCGGTGCGCTTGGTCCGCGCAGCAACGACATCCTGCGCGACATGCAGGCGCACGACTGCGATCTGTTCTTGCGCCTGCTCGACGGCTCGTTCCGCGAGTACCAGCGCAGCGCGCAGCGATGGTACGGGGCGATCGCCCCGGCGATTCCAGCGGGCCGGCCGGTGTACTTCGTGTCGTCGAACAGCCACTCGCTGGCGAACCTGACGGGTGGCTACGCGCGCGAGCACGAGGCCGAGATCGTCGAGTTCCTGCGCCGCAAGAACTTCGAGAACCTCGCGCCGCGCTACGACGAAGCCGTCGCCGCCGGGGACCTCGGCCTCGCGACCAACATCCTCTACTACGCGCTGCGCGCGTTCGTCCACGACGAGAGCGGCCGGATGACGCAGGTCCAGGCGAGCGATGCAGCGAGCGGAATCCGCTCGCTGATGTCGCCGGGCAGGATCGATGTCGACGCGCAGATCATCGAGCTCTCGCAGCTGCGTCCGGAGAAGCTCGATCCGCGCGTGCGGATTCCCGGCATCGATCGGCTGATCTCGAGCCGTGCGGTGATCGTCAACATCGATTACCCGCTCGGCATGGCCGCCTATCACCACCTGGCCGCGATCGCCGTCGGCATCGACGAGCTGCGCGGCATCTACATCATGGGCAAGGCGGCGACGCTCAACGGGCGCGTCGGCGACGTCATGATCAGCAAGGTGATCCACGACGAGCACTCGGCGAACACGTACATGTTCCGCAACGCGCTGACCGCGGCCGACGTCCAGCCCTTCATGAAGTACGGCACCGTGCTCGACAACCAGAAGGCGCTGACCGTGCGCTCCGCGTTCCTCCAGAACCGCGAGTACATGGACGTGTTCTATCGCGAGGGCTACACGGTGATGGAGATGGAGGCGGGGCCCTATCTGTCGGCCGCGTTCGAGATCGCCGAACCGAAGCGCCATCCGAAGGACGAGCTCGTCAGCCTCGTCGATCAAGAAAAGTTCGAGCTCGGCATCATCCACTACGCGTCGGATACGCCGTACTCGCGCCGCCAGAGCCTGCTGTCGAAGAGCATGAGCTACTTCGGCATGGAGAGCACCTACGGCTGTGCGGCCGCGATCGCGCGCCGGATCTTCTCGAGCGAGCTCGCGCGCCTCCAGTGACGATCGAGCACGCCGACATCGTCGTGATAGGCGCGGGCGTCTCGGGGCTCGGGTTCGCGAACTGGTATCGGGTGAAGCATCCCAACGCGAACGTGGTCGTGCTCGAGCGCGAAGCCGAGCCGGGCGGTTATTGCCGCACCGTCGTCCAGGAAGGCTTCGTGTGGGACTACTCGGGGCACTTCTTCCATTTTCGCGATCCCGCGATCGAGGCGTGGCTGCGCGAGCGCATGCCGGGACAAGACATCCGGACCGTCGTCAAGGAGTCGGCGATCCGCTACGCGGGTCTCGATATTCCGTTTCCGTTCCAGAAGAACATCCACCGTCTCCCACATGATGAATTCGTCGAGTGTCTCGTCGATGTCTACTTCGCGGCTCGGGACACGGTCGCGACGACCGAGCACGAGGCACCGACGTCCTTCGGCGACATGCTCGTGCAGCGGCTCGGCAAGGGCATCACCGAGAAGTTTCTGCGCCCGTATAACGAGAAGCTCTACGCCACGGATCTCGACACGCTCGACGTCGACGCGATGGGCCGCTTCTTTCCCCACGCCAACCTCGACGACATCGTCGGCAACATGCGCCCTGGATCGAAGGACGGCGGCTACAACGCGACGTTCACGTATCCCAGAGGCGGCGCCATCGAGTACGTCCGAGCGCTGCTGCGCGACCTGCCGCCTTCCAGTGTTCGCTGCAACGAGCCGGTGCTCGGCATCGATCTGACGGCGAAGGAGGTCACCACGCCGCGCGGCGTGATTCGCTACGACCGCATCGTCAGTAGCGCGCCGATCAACGCCCTCGCGAAGCTCGCCGGCGTCGACTGCGCCGACGTGTTCACCTCGAACAAGGTCCTCGTGTTCAACCTCGGGTTCGATCGCAAGGGCGCCCGCGGCATCCACTGGATGTACTTCCCCGATCGCTCGCTGTGCTTCTATCGCGTGGGTTGGTACGACAACATCCTCGATGGCGATCGGATGTCGCTCTACGTCGAGGTCGGCGCGCCGCACGACGTGGTCTTCGATGCCGATGCGCTACGGGCACGAGTGCTCGCGGATCTCGCGCGCGAGAACATCATCGACGGTCACCAGCTCGTCTCGCATCACCACGTGGTGCTCGATCCAGCGTATTGCCACATCACCAAGGCGTCGCTCGCCGAGCACGCGCGACTCCACGCGGTGTTCGAAGCGGCGAACGTGCACTCGGTCGGGCGCTACGGCAGATGGACGTACTGTTCGATCGAGGACAACTTGATCGAGACCCGCGAGCTCGCGGCACGGCTATGAAGCGGTTGCCTGATAGACCTCCGCCCGATCGCATAGCCGAACACGACGTTCTCCATGTCACAGGCTCGCGCGAACGATGGCGAGTCCCTCGTTGGTCTCGCCGAGGACATCGAGGATCTGGCCGGTGGCCTGTACGAGCTTCGGCTTGAACGTCTCGGGCATCACGAAGTAGGTCACGTCGGCGCCCTCTCGCCACACGGCGAGCACGCGTTGGCGCGACGCGACTGCGATCGTCCGGCCACCTGACAGTCCGGCGATCGCGTCACTACCGGCAAGGAGGTCGACCGTCCGGCAGCTGGGAGACGGTGGATGCGGGGCGCCCGAGCCGACGCCCAGCGTGGGCACGGTCATCCCGCACACTGCATAACGATGTCCGCTCTGGCGGAGCAGGACCGAGCTCGCGTCGCAGGCGATCATCTCGTGATCGGGCATCTCGATCCGGGAAGCGACCGAGCCGTCAAACGCAACCAGCTGATCGCCGCTCTCGATCCAACCGTACGTCGCGGTGAGACACGATTGACCGACGTCGCCGGCACCCAGCGAG
>JBBQJJ010000198.1:0-15314 GCA_038325805.1 Haliangiales bacterium | reverse complement strand
ATGGAGTTCTGGCGTAGCTCGGTCACTCCTTCTTCGCGTCCCACTTGGTGCCGTCGCCGAACTCGACCGAGCGGATGCGTGCCTCGACCTTCTTGGTCTCGGCGGGGATGAACGCGCCCATCTCGTCGACCTTGGTCCCCTTCGGACCGACGACGTTCGGCATGCCCATCATCCCCCACGGAAAGTCCTTCAGCTTCTTGCCGCTACCGTCGAGGTAGTCGAGCGTCATGCTGATGCGCTTGACCTCTTTGTCGCTGAAGTTGAACACGCGCATCTTCGCCTCGAGGTCCTTGCCCCGCTTGTCGGGGCCGACCGAGACGAACTGCAGGATGACGGGCTGACCGTCGGCGGGCGCTGCAGGCCAGGTGACGTTGTCCTCGCCGCCGGAGGCATCCCCGTCTTTCTTGCCGCCACATGCGAAGACGAAACCGAGGATCAGGATCAGAGCTAGCCGCTTCATGTGATTCCTTGTACGGACGAGGTATGTCGGGGCAGGTCGCCCCAAAAGCAAGGTGTCCGTAACAGATCTCCCCGTCAGCGGGAATCCCGAAAGTCGACGAGGAGCGTCGAGCATGGGAGATTCCGACCATGCGCCTGTTGTCATTGCTCGCCCTGGGCTTGCTCGCTGCACCGTCCATCGCCCACGCCGACGAGCCGGCCGAGCTGGTCGACGAGGCCAAGGAGCTGTTGATCGTCGGTGCGTGCGCCGACGGCGCGCCCACCAAGGTCAAGCCGGACGCGATCGCCGCGCACTGCAAGGCGATGAAGAAGATGCAGGCCGAGTACAAGGCGTCGTGGCAGGGACACGCCCTCGCGTTCTTCGCCGAGCACACGCCGAAAACGATCCCGAAGACGGTGGTCTACCCGTTCGCCGGTGGCGACCTCGCCTCCGCACTCGCGGTGTTCCCCGACGCCGACGAGATCACGACGATCGCCCTCGAGCCCGCCGGCGATCCGCGCGCGCTCGGCAAGCTTTCCGAGAAGGAAGTCGCCACGCAGCTCCAGCTCTCCGCGAAGGGCATGGACCTGCTGTATCGCCGCAACTACTCGCACACGATGGACATGATCGACTTCATGCGCGGCGCGAAGCTGCCCACGCAGTTGATCTTCAGCCTGTCGGCGCTCTCGCTGTACGGCTACGAGCCGACGTCGATGAAGTACTTCACGCTCGTCGATGGCGGCGGCATCAAGTACCTGTCGAAGGCGGATCTCGACGCGGCCGACAAGCTCAAGGATGCCGGCAAGCGCAACATGGCGCTGTCGAACGTCGAGATCACGTTCCGCAAGATCGGCTCGAAGAAGAGCCAGACGTTCCGCCACCTCGTCGCGAACCTCGACGATCAGCACCTCAAGAAGTCGCCGCAGGCGCTCGACCACCTCGTCAAGAAGGGCCGCGTCTCGGCGATGACCAAGGCCGCGTCGTTCCTGCTGATGTTCGACGGCTTCAACACGATGCGGAAGTACATCGTCGACAACGTCGACTGGATGGTCTCCGACGCGACGGGCCTGTCGCCGAAGTACGGCAAGTCGGTCGGCTTCGAGTACGAGACGTTTGGCACGTTCGAGCGCTCTGAAATGGACGCGGGCGCGCCGTTCTCGCCGGTGTGGGCCGCCGAGTTCAAGGCGCAGCCGAAGCGCGACCTCAAGTTCCGGTTCGGGTACCCCGACCACAAGTTCCGCAATCACCTGATCATCATGCGCAAGGCCGGCGCGAAGCCTGCTGCGAAGTAACTAGAGCAACGCCCGACACTGGGTGTCGGTATCGCGCGCGAAGAACACGCCACGCCGCCCTCCGATCTCGAACCGCGCACCGTCGTGGATCGGCACCACCGTCTTGGGCTCGATCGCCTGGTCGTCGATCGACAGCGCCGCCCAGCTCTTCGCCGTCCACGCCCCGTTGCGCCGGCGCAGCGTCATCCTCGGATGCTCGACCGCCGGATTCGGGTCGAGACACACGCTCTTGATCTCGGTCTCCGCGGCGAGCAACTCGCGCACCGGCAGCGTGACTACCGGCGCATGATCGCGCGTCAGCGTCCACGCCATCCGGGCTTCGACAGGCACGAGCTGCGGTGGTTGTCCGAGGACGTAACGACCGGGTCGTGGATCGAGCGCCACGATCGCGGCGTCGCCGGGCCCTCCGAGCTCGAAGCGCGCGGGTGGCAGACCGTGGAACGCGCCGATGCGCAGCCGCACGGTCTTGGTGAACGCGAGGGCCGGCACCAGATCGTCGAGCTCGTCCATGCGCTTGACCAGCGCGACATCGACGATCTCGAACCGATCGCGCACCGCGCACGCCACCGACTTGCTCCACTTGAACAGCCGGATGCCGAGCTCGGTGACCGTCGGAGGTAAGCAGTCGAGGAAGAACTCGACCGCATCGGTGCTCGATCGCAGATCGGTCATCGTCACGCGCTTGCAGCTCGGCGGCAGCGCGGTCAGGAGCCGTCGATAGTGCGTGTCCGTGTTGCTCGGCGTCGGGATCACGAGCTCCTCGAGTCGCGAGGCCGCAGATGACAGCAAGACATCGCGCGCGTGGGCGAGTGCTCCCTGCTCGATGTAGAACACCCCAGCGTGGTCGCGCGACCGCAGCTCGATCGTGCGCAGGAAGCCGAGGCACCAGCTCCGCACCATCGTCTGACTACTCTTGTTGTGACGTCCGACGAGTGCGCGAAACGCCCGCACCTGTTCGGTGGTCGGAGCCTCCGGAAGTGCGAGATCGGCGACGATCCGATCGCCGAGGGGATCTCCGATCGTCATCAAGTGATCGGCGTAGACCGACCAGTCCTCGAGATCGTCGAGCGTGCGCGGTAGTACCGGTGCCTCCACCGATCCTATGTGCCACGCCTGGGCCGACCACGTGAGGCGAGTGGCGCGTTCGCCTCCACTACTGGTTCTCGATCTGCGGCTGCACGAACAGCTCGGCGTTGCCGGCGCGCTGCTTGGGTGGACGACCCCGTCGCTTGAGGCTCGTCACCGGCGCTTCGATCGGAGCGTCGAGCGCCGTGACCGCATCGAGGATCGCCCGACGATCGGGATGCGCCTGGCCATAGATCCGTGCGTATGCGATCGCACGCGCGGTCGCCTCGGTCAGCGCGGTCAGTCGCGACTCGGCCTTCGCTTCGGCAGCGGCGAGCGCGTCACGCGCCTGGGCGATCGCCTTCGCTTCCGCGCGGACTTCATCAGCCTGCTTTCGAAGCGAGCCAGCGTCGACATCGGGGAACGTCACCTTCGCGAGGTGGGTGGCGAACAGGTCGATGACGGCGCGAACGTCGGCGGGAACCGGGTCGATCTCCGACGGCGATAACGACACGAGGGTCAGCGGAGTGGATGTCATGAACATATGTTCAGTACACCCATCACCACGACCGGGTCAACAAAACGCTAGAGCTCGACGCCGCAACCACTCGGCTCGGCCGCGCAGTCACAGCCCTTCGCTGCCGTGCACATCTGTTGGATCTCACCGGTCTCGTAGAAGTGCTTCATCATGTCGATCGTCTTCTGCTTGTTCCGGATATTCGAGTGCACCTCGTTCTCGGGCGGCGGCTCGTTGGTCTCCGGGATCGTCGCCGCCAGACCGAAGTCGTAGATGATCAAGCCGCTCTCGACCGGCCCGGCCGATTCGTCGAGCCCTTGCGGCGTGTACGGCGTGGGCGTCAGCACCGGGATGCCCATCGTGCGCGCCTGGTACTCCGACGCCAGGTTCGACACCTCGTCATCCGCGATCGCGATCTGCATGAACAGCGACTTCGGCGGGGTCCCCGGGAAGCCGTCACCGACGATGATATCGGCGACCGCCGTCGGCTCCGTACGATCCCACTGGATCTGCATCAGCGACACGATCAGCGCCTGATCGAGCGGCGACGGGAACGCACCCTCGAGCGTGGTGCGGTACTGCGGCCAGTCGTGCGACCGCTCGAGCAGCAGGGAGTAATTGATCGCGCCGACCTGCAGCACGCAGCGCTCGATCTTCGGATCGATCGCGCACACCGTGGTGCCCATGATCCCGCCCTGCGAGATGCCGTAGTAGTTGAACTTCGACGGGTCGACGATCGATGCCGTTGCACTCGTGCCGTCCACGGTGAACAGCTCCGTCGCCATCGCACCCGACGCGATCTGGACGAGCGCGACGTGGTTGATCATGCCCTGGACGAGCGCGTCGAACACCGACGGTCCGACGTTCGGATCGTTGAGTGTGAGCACGACGTTCGGGACATCGCGATCGGACATCCCGCGCATGTCGGTACCGACGGCAACCTCACACGTGCCATGCGACGCGTGGCGCGTACCGCCGCTCGACACCTGATCCTCGGCGCGACCGAGCAAGCCGTGGCCGTAGATGAACATCGGCACCGGCGTCGGCGACGTCAGTGCGCAGGTCGGGACGATCGCCGTGAACGGCACGTCGTACATCTCCGTCGCCATCGGCTTGCCCTCGCCGTCGCGGATCATCTTCGTCGACGGACCGAAGCCACCGTCGTTGGTCAGGAACAGCGGCACCTTGAACGTGCCGACGATCTTGCGCGCGAACCGTGCGTCGCCCTGGATCGGTGCATTCGAGGTCACCGTGTACGACGAGTTCGCGCCGTCGGTGCCGAGCATCGCGAGCATCCGGTCACGCGCGACGAGCAGGTCCGAGCGAACGGACTCACCCGACGCCGTCGTGAAGTCCCACGCCGTCACCAGGTCGTCCGCCGAGATGCCCTTGGCTTCGAGCTTCGCGAAGATCGCGTCGTAGCGAGACCGCGACGCTTCGAGCAGGACGTGGTTCGTGATCTCGCCGTCGAGGATCGCCTGGAAACCCTCCGGGATCGCGAGGTCACCACCACCGCGCGACTTCAGCGTGTTCTTGATCGCGACCGCGTAGTGGTGGCTGCGCTTCAACAGCTGCGTCGAGCGGATGAACAGCGCCTGGTGATCCGGATTGTTGGCCGCCGGCGCATCGAGCTCCGCGAAGTGCTCGACCAACTCGCCGGTCTCCATGTCGATGACGACCGTCGGCGAGGCGTCGGTGATGCTCGCCCCGATGTCGGAGAACGGCACGAGGTTGCCACCATCGATGCCACCCGCGAACGCGATGATCATCGGCGCCGCCGAGGAGAAGCCGTCCATCTTGTTGAACACCACGGGATCGAACAGGACATCGTCGATGTTGGTCGGCAGCGCGCCCTCGGGAATCGCGAGGCGGAAGCCCGAGTCGGTGGACGAGTCGGGGACTTCGTAGAGCGCCGACGGCCACGGCGTCGAGCACCCGACCGAGGAGTCCCCGAGCGGGTTGCACTCCTGTGGCGTGTCGAGCTGGGTTCCAGTGTTGTCGTTATCGCCACACGCGAGCAGGGCACACGCGAGCAGGAACGAGGCGCATCCAAACCGGGTCATCGCCGCGGACACTAACTCAGTTAGCCGGACCGGGTGCCGATGGATTCGGCCCTATGACACCCGTCACGCCCGCCTTGGCTGCGACTTCCAGTAGGATGGCTCGGTGCGTTGGTTAGCAGTGCTCTCGATCGCCGCGTGCGGTGGCGAGGATCCGGCTCCTCCTGACGCGGGACCGGATCCGATGGGAACCCCCTCGATCGAGGGCACGCCCGTCGAGACGTTCGAGACCACCGCGTGCTCGACGGACACCGTCCTGCCGCTGTCGATCCAGATCGCCGACGAGGTCAACTGCCTGATGCCCGGCCAGCTGGTGACGTTCGAGGAGGGCAACGGCATCGTGTTCGCTGGCTCGGCGGTGCTGCCGTACCTCGGTGAGGACGCCAAGCTCGATCTGCTCGCCGCGGTTGCCGCGAAGCCGGGCACCGACCTCGAGCTCACGAGCGGGTTTCGGACCGTCGTGCAGCAGTACCTGTTGCGCCGCTGGTTCGAGCTCGGCCGTTGCGGGATCACGGCCGCCGCGGAGCCCGGTCGATCGAATCACGAGACCGGCCGCGCCCTCGACATCTCGAACTTCAGCGCGTGGATCTCGACGTTCGCTGCGCACGGCTGGGATCACTCGGTGCCCGGAGATCCGGTGCACTTCGATCACCTCGCGTCGCCGGATATCCGAGGCGCGGACATCATCGCGTTCCAGCGGCTGTGGAATCGGAACGCCCCCGACGATCAGATCGACGAGGACGGCGACTTTGGACCCGCGACCGCGGAGCGCGTTGCCCGGGCTCCCGCCGAGGGCTTCGGCATCGGCGGCAATTGTCAGTAGCCGACCTCTGCCTACACGGCACGCGTCGCTGACGTCACGAACCTCGTGCGATACTGGACCTGGTGGATTCGCAGTTTGGTACCAAACGTGGGCAGGCCGCGATCGGCAACCAGACGACCGAGGTCAGTGTGATCGAGTCGCGTCGCCCGGAGACCGCGGCCGAGGTCTCGGTGATCTCGGCGCCGCGCTATCGCAACGTGCGCGTCAGCGATCAGATCACGAACGTCGCGGTTCCCGATCAATCCACCGAGCCGCCGTCGCGCTTGTTCGGCACCGCGGATGGCCGGCTGCGCGATACCGCAGTCGTCAACATCGAGGACTTCGAGCTCGATCAAGGCACCGCACTCGGCGAGTACACGATCCAGGGCAAGCTCGGCGAAGGCGGGATGGGCACCGTGTTCTCCGCACTCCATCCGCTGATCGGGAAGCGCGCCGCCATCAAGGTGCTCAAGCGCCAGTTCTGCGATGACCCGGAGCTGATCAAGCGATTCATCGACGAGGCGAAGGTCGTCAATCAGATCGGACACCCGAACATCGTCGACATCTTCGGGTTTGGCGAGATGCCCGACGGCCGCCTGTACTTCGTGATGGAGTGGCTGATCGGCGAGACCCTGCGCGAGCGGTTGCGCCGCGGCCCCTGCTCGTTGACGCAGATGGCTCGCCTGATGCGCAGCCTCGCCCGCGCGCTCGAGGCCGCGCACGACAAGGAAGTGATCCACCGCGATCTCAAACCCGAGAACATCTTCCTCGCCGACATCGCGCACGAGGAGCCGCTGGTGAAGCTGCTCGACTTCGGCGTCGCCAAGCTCGCGAACGACGGCAAGATGGCTCAAACCGAGAAGGGGCAGATCCTCGGCACGCCGATGTACTTCGCCCCCGAGCAGGCGAGCAACGCGAACGATGTCAGCTTCGCCTCGGACATCTACTCGCTCGGCGCGATCGCGTTCGAGTGCTTGACCGGTCGCCCTCCGTTCCTCGCGCAGAACACCGTCGAGATGGTCACGGCCCACCTGACGGAGACGCCGGTCGCACCGTCGTCGCTGGTGCCCGAGATCCCCGAGCAGATCGATCGGCTGGTCCTCGAGATGCTCGACAAGGATCCGAAGAATCGTCCGAGTCTGTCGCACGTGCGCGGACTGCTCGATCAGGTGCGCGATGCATCGGAGCTGTTCGACCAGCCCACGATCACGGCGCGCCCATCGGTTCGGCCGAGCGAGAAGACCGGGGATGGCTATATGCAGCGAGAGGACAGCTTCGTCGCGGTGCGGTTCTCGTCGGGCCAGCATCCGCCGCTCCTGCGTCCTGCCGCAGCGGCACCGGCTGTCGATCGCACGCGCGAGCGGATCTATCTCGTGGCGTTGATCGCGGTGAGCGTCGGTGTGGCCTTGATGCTCGCGACCGGTGTGTTCAAAGTCTAGGCGTGAAGCGCGTCGTTGCGTTCGTCGTCGTGATCGCCCTCGCCGGCGTGATCATCTGGCGATGTCGCGGTAGCTCGGAGGCGCCGCTCGACGCGCCCACCGTGGTGACTCCGCCGCTGACCAAGGCGCGGATCAAGCTGCGCGATCTGCAGCGGCAGAAGCCGGGCGCGGTGCGCGGGAAGGTGACGGCGCGCAACGCACCCGTCGCGAACGCGCTGGTGTGCAGCCGCCCGAGCGACGACGTCGATGATGTTCGCTGCGACGTCACCGATGGCGCCGGCAGGTACGAGCTCCGCGAGCTGCGTCCCGCCGCCTATCAGCTGTGGGCGACGGCAAGCGGCTTCGCGGGCAGCGCGTGGCCCGACAAGGTGATGCTGAAGGCAGGAGAGAGCAAAGCCGGAATCGACTTCGTGCTGCCACCTGGTAGCGCCGAGCTCGTCGGCCGCGTTCGCGACACCCACGGTCGAGCGCTGACGGGCGCACTCGTCCACGTGCGCGTCGGCGGCGATCCGATCGCGACCACGCGCAGCGATCCATCAGGTGCCTTTCGCGTCCGGCTAGATGGCACCGAGGCTACGGTCGAGGCCACCGCAGAGGGCTACGTCGACGCGAGCGTCAACACCGCGGTTCCGGCGACCGGTGTCGAGCTCGTGTTGCTCCCCGAGGCGACGCTATCCGGCATCGTCGTCGAGACCGGCACGTCGACGCCGGTCGCCGACGCGAAGGTCTATCTCGACGGTACGCGGCTGACGAGCGGCGATGACGGTACGTTCCGCGCCAGCAAGCTCAAGCCCGGACGCTACAAGCCGACGGCGAGCTCGATCGGCGGCTACGGCGAGGCGAAGGAGAGCGTGCTGCTGCGCGTCGGCTCGCACGTCTCCGGCGTGGTCATCGAGGTGCATCCCGTCGCCGTCGTGGCGGGTCGCATCGTCCTCGAGGGCACCGACAAGGGGTGCCCCGAGAACGAAGGCAACGTGATGCTCGAGCGGCGCGGCAGTCGCGAGCTCGCGTTTGGCAGGACGATCCTCGACGGTGACGTGTTGATCGAGGGCGTCGTGCCCGGCATCTACGCGGTGCGGCTCGGCTGCGTCGGCTACCTCGCGAAGGCGTCGTATCCCGACATCGTCGTCGGTGGCACCGACGTCGAGGAGCTGGTCTGGCCGGTCACGCCGGGCGGCAAGCTGATCGGTCGCGTGCGCACCAAGCGCGGCGAGCTGGTCAAGGAGGCGGCGGTCACCGTCAATGCGGGGTTCAGCAACGGCGCACGCGTGAGCACCGGTGCCGACGGCACGTTCGAGGCGGTCGGGCTCCCGGCCGGCGAGGTCACCGCCGTGGCGATCCAGGCCGGCTACGCGCAGAGCGAGGAGATCAAGGCCACGGTCTCGTTGACCTCGGTGAATCGCGTCGAGCTCGTGCTCGGCGACAAGACCGGCAGCATCGCCGGCACGGTGATCGATCGCGCCGGCAGTCCCGTCGCAGACGCCCGTGTCGAGGTGCGCACGGGCGACGCCTCCGCGGGGCCGAACGACACCTCTGATCTGCACGGCGTGTTCGAGATCACCGGGCTCGAGCCCGGCAGCTACAGCGTGGTCGTCGAGAGCAAGTGGCAGCTACCGTGGGCGGAGTCGCGCACGCTCACACCTCCCGGACACGCCCCGGTGCGAGTCCGGGTAGATCGAGGTGCCGCGACGCGGGTGCAGCTACAGGTCGACCGCGAGGACAGCAAGATCACGGGCATCGTCGTCGACGAGCGGGGTGCGCCCGTCGCGGATGTCGCGATCGACGTCGCGCTCACCTCACCGGAGCTCGCACCACGGCGGCGCAACTACGAGCACACGCTCGCGTGGACCTCGCCGACCGGCACGTTCGAGATCTCCGGAATCCCGGCGCAGCCCGTCGCGGTGCGGGCACGGATCGATGGCGCCAACGAGGTCGTCGCCGACAACGTGCAGCCGGGATCGCAGGTGCGCCTGGTGCTCGAGCCCACCGGCGTGATCTCCGGTGTGGTCACCGATCCGAGCGGTGCCTCCGTCGACGACATCACGCTCGAGATCGAGGATCGCGCGCAGGACATCTCGCGCCGCGAACGCCTCTATCACACCGGTGGCAAGTTCACGCTTCGCGAGCTAGCCGCGGGCACCTATCGGCTGACCGCCGACGAGGATCGCCAGACCTCGGTCGTCGTCACGCTCGCGCGGGGCGAACGTCGCGAAGGTCTCCAGCTCGCGTTGCGTCCGCGCCACGCGATCAAGGGCCGCCTTGTCGATGCCGCCGGCAAGCCGCTGCCGAACTACAAGCTCGAGGTGCCCCACAAGGAGGCGATCGATCGGGATGGCGGCCGCACCATCATGACGTACGAGTCGGAGTTCACGTCGACGGATGCTCGAGGCGACTTCCTGATCGAGGGTATCGTCGGTGCCGAGGTCACGATCTCGGCGGGTAGTCTCGATGCCGGCCCCGATCCGAAGATGGTCGAGGTCAAGACCGTTTCAATCGTCGGACCACCAACGATCGACGTCGGGGACCTCGTGATGCCACCCGCGAAGCCCGCCAGTCCATGACAGGTTGCGTCGTGAATCCGCGGCACAGATCCCTGTCCGCGATCGCTAGACAACGTCACCGCACGCTCGCTATGACCGACAGCAGATGGACGTTTTCGGCAAGCTCTCGCAGTACGATTTCGGCGAAGTTCACTTCCGCCTCGACAAGGCCACCGGCCTCAAGGCGATCGTGGCGATCCACGATTCGCGCATGGGTCCCGCGCTCGGTGGTTGCCGCTTCATCGAGTACGACACCGACGACGCGGCGTACATCGATGCCCTTCGGCTCGCGCGCGGCATGACGTACAAGGCTGCGCTCGCCGGGCTCGCCCACGGTGGTGGCAAGAGCGTGATCATCCGCCCCAAGGGTCGGTTCGATCGCGTCGCGCTGTTCCGCGCGTTCGGTCGCTTCATCGAGGATCTCCGCGGTCACTACATCACCGCCGAGGATTCGGGCACCGGCCTCGAGGACATGGAGATCATTCGCACCCAGACCAAGAACGTCACCGGCGTCGACCCCTCCCACGGTGGCTCGGGCGATCCGTCGCCGTTCACCGCGCTCGGCGTCCGCCGCGGCATCGAGGCCTGCGTCAAGTTCAAGCTCGGCAAGCCCGACCTCAAGAACGTCCACGTCGCCGTCCAGGGCGTCGGTCACGTCGGCTACTACCTGTGCAAGGAGCTCCACGCCGCCGGCGCGAAGCTCACCGTCGCCGATGTCGATCGCCTGAAGTCCGAGCGCGCGCAGCGCGAGTTCGGTGCCTCGGTGGTCACCATCGACGATGTCGCGAAGGTCGAGTGTGACGTGTTCGCCCCCTGCGCCCTCGGTGCCGGTCTCAACGACGATACGGTCCCGCACCTCAAGGCGTCGATCGTCGCGGGTGCCGCCAACAACCAGCTCGCGGAGCCGCGCCACGGCGACGATCTCCACGCGCGGGGCATCCTCTACGCGCCCGACTACGCGATCAACGCAGGTGGGCTCGTCAACGTCGCCCAGGAAGTGAAGGGCTACGACGCGAAGCTCGCGCGTGACCGGACGCTGCAGATCTACGACACGATCTTCGAGATCTGCGATCGCTCGAAGAAGCTGTCGGCGCCGACGTACAAGGTCGCGGACATCATGGTCGAAGAGAAGCTCGGCGCCGCCGCCGCGAAGCGCTAGGCGGACGCAGTTCCCGAGAGCCCGGAGTCAGCGCTTCGCCGGCGCGTCGAGCGTAGCTGCGAGCTTGCGCGCGGCGCTCTTCAGCGAAGGATCTCGCGCCGTGTCGATCACCTGCTCGAGGTAGCTGCGCGCCATCGCGCTATCTCGCTCGGAGATCGCGATCAGCGCGAGGTCGTAGCGGGCGGCGTCGACCAGCGCGTCGGTCGGATGCTCGGCGAGTAACTGGGCGAGGAGCCGCTTCGCCGCCATCGGATCGCGCACGTGAAGCGATGCCTCGGCACGCGCATAGAGCTCCTTGGCCGCGAGCGGAACCACGACGATCGGTGGTAGCTCGGGAGGAGCGACCGGCTTGGTGTCGGGCGGTGGCGGCGTGATCGGACGCGGCGCCGGACGATCGAGGACGGGCGGCGTTGCCGTGCGATCGAGGGTGGGCAGCGGCGTGATGGGGCCTGGGTCGAGAGGAGCGGCCGGCTCGGGCGCAACGTGGGGCTCGGGCTTCGCGAGCTCGTGCGTCTCGCGCTCGATCATCGCCAGCGCACGCTGCCCGGTGCCGAGCACGACGGTGCCCTGCACGACGCGGATCGCAAACTGCGCGTCGCGCGTCGTCGTGGTGTTCCCGGCGGCCGCGAGCTCCACGCTCGGCCCGTCCTCGGACGTTCGCTCGCCGATCACGGTGCCGGCAGTGACCTCGACGCGGATCGCGCTGGGACCCGGCTGAACGGTTGCGGCGCCGGGGCCGATCAACGTCAGCGTCAGCCCATCGCGTGCGAACACCGTGCGCTCGCCGGCCCGTGCCGCCAACGTGGTCGGTGGCATTGCTTCGAGCGACTTCGAGCGCGGCCACACGATCAGCGCGACGATCGCGACTGCGAGCGCGGGAACGACGAGCCACGGCCAGCGCCTGGCGGGCACGGGCGCTGGCTTCGCGATCGTACGCTCGATCTCGCGCCAGCCCTGTTCGCGCCGGACCTCGTCGAGCGAGCCGGTCATCGACGCGACGACATCGCGTACCTCGTGCTCGGTCATGACGGCCTCCCGTGGCGTGCGAGCGCGCGCTTCGCGGCGTTGACGCGCATCCGTGTGGTGGCCGGCAGCGCGCCGACCATCCGCGCGATCTCGTCGAACGGCAGCTCCATCACCTCGCGAAGCACGAACGCCACGCGGTGCTTGGGCGACAGCGTCGCGAGCAGCTCGACCGCGGTGGCGAGCTGTTCGCGGCGCAGGGTCTGATCGGCAGGGGAAGCGCGGGGATCGATCTCGTCGTCGAGGTCGAAGTCGGCAAGGTCGAAGCGATTGCGCGTGCGCCGGCGCAGATGATCGATCGCGACGCGACTGGTGATCTGATAGAGCAGCGTGGTCAGCAAGCATTCCCCGCGAAACCGAGGCAGCGCCGCATGCAGGCGCACGAACACGTCCTGCATCAGATCCTCGCGTTCGCGGTCCGGGCCGATCAGGCGCGTCAGCAACCCGAACACCAACCCGGCGTGCCGGCGATAGATCGCCTCGAACGCAGCCGGATCACCGGCAGCGATCAGCGCGAGCAGCTCGCGATCGTCCGAGCCCGAAGGCTCGGCGGCGACTTTCAGAAGGCCCACTCGCCTCCGAGTCCGAGCTGACCGCCGTACTTGTCGCCGGAGAGCGCGCCGTAACACGAGGACGCCGCCTGCGAGAGGGCGAACTCGCCGCCGCCTTCGATCACGACGCGTGCGCGTGTCGTGACCGGGATGTAGAGGTGCACCATGCCATAGACGCCGAGCTTGCTCGTCGTGGTGTCGCAACTGAAGATCGGCATCGCGAAGCCGCCGAGCTCGACGCCGAGGTTTCCACTCAGCCCCTCGATGCCGAGCTTGAGCGGCACACCGGTCTCGCCGTAGCCGGTGAGCTCGCGGCCGTAGCCGATGCTACCAACCACGCGCGCCGACGGTGCGATGTGAAACGCGGCCGACGCAGTGAGGAAGCCGGAGTTGTAGCCACCGTCGCCGTGCAGGATCGACGGGACGAGCCGGAACGTGCGGCGGCCATCGACAACCGCGCCATACGACGCCGCCACCCCGGGCGCCGCATACGCGGGCGGAGCAAACGCCGGCGGTGCGGGCTCGCCGACGAGCGACAGCACGACGAGCGCGACCACGCGTGCGGAGGTGTGCGAATCGCCATCGGGTGCATCGATCACCTGGCGGCGTCCCTCGACGTCGATCACGATCCGGCCATCCTCGCCCGTCGAGATCACGACTGGCAGGTCGGGCGCGACTCGCAGCTCGAGCGCATCGCCGAGCTCCCGATCCGAGAACGGCGCATCGCCGACGACGGTGACCGAGGGGCGCGCACCGGCGATCGACGACGAGGCCGCGAGACACGCGAGGGCAAGCAGTCGGCGGTTCATGCTCGGTACGTCGAACGAGACCACCGAAACCGAAAGATCGGGTTCCGAAAAATCACAACCGATTGAAATTGCTGGAGCGCCTGAACCGACCCGGTCAAGGGACTCGCAACGGTGCCCCCGCATGCGAGCGCACCCGAGGCACGGAGCTCATCGTCGCCTCCGGCCGACCGTCATGGCTCGACGCGCTAGAACGTCGCGGTGTTGCGCTGCGGGTGGCACTTCGCACACGCCGCCTTCGCACTGCTCACGCTGGTCTCGGCGTCGTGCGCATGACAGCCCGTCGTGCAGGCCTTGTGCATCGCGTCGGTGCCACCCATCGGGCCCTGGCCGATGATCGTGTTGGTATCGAGATCCTGCAGCGACTTGTAGCTCTTGTTGCCCCACTTGGTCCTGTCGGCGAGCACCGCGTGACACGTCGTGCACTCGAGCGGGTTGCCGTTGTCGGCGATGCGGTGCTCCTTGGCGTCGTGGCGGAAGCACGGGCCGAGCTTGCCGCCCATCGACTTGATCGCGCGCATCGCGCTGTCGTCGCAGGCGCGGAGCGAGACGTGGTCCTTCGTCGTCGACACGCGATCGATATGGCAGAAGGCACACTTCGGATCGTTCGACATGCCCTCCATGAGCTTCGCCTCGTGCTCGTGGCACGCACCCTGACACTCGTCGTGACCGGGGTGGCCGACGAGCGCGGTGAACGTCTTCGGATCCGTCGGGTGACACTCGGAGCACTTGGAGACGCGTTGGGTGTGCGCGAAGTGATCGAACTCGACGCGGCGCTCGCGCGCGAAGCGCTGGCGATCGCGCTCGTCGGCGGCGGTCTGCTCTGACTTCTTCGCGCGCGCCTCGGAGATCTCGGCACGCGACAGCGCCTGCCTTGCCGCCTCGGTCTGCTCGAGTGCGACGGCGGCTTCGTGCTGCGCTTCGTGGTTGGCGGCGAGCACGCGCGAGATCGCGATCACGCCGACGACGACGAGCGCGACGAACGCGATCGTCGCCACGGTGAGCGCACCCTTGTGCTTCTTCGCCCACCGGCGGAACAGCTCGCGCGAGGTGTAGCGGTGCACGCCAACCATCTGGCCGTTCTGGTAGCGACGGAGATCCTCGACGAGCTCGCGCGCCGTCGGATAGCGAGCATCGGGTTCGCGGGCCATCGCCTTCGCGACGATCGCGACCAGCTCGGGTGGCACGTCGGGGGCGATCTCGGCGAGCGGCGGCGGCGGCTCCTTGAGCAGCGCCTGCAGGATCGTCATGCCGTCGGGGCCTTCGTACGGCGCTCGCTTCGACAGCACGTGATAGAGCACCGCGCCGATCGCGTAGACATCGGCGCGCGCATCGACCTGCAGGCCGCGCCCTTGCTCGACCGGCATGTACGCGGGCGTGCCCATCACGCTGCCCGCGACGGTGTTGCCCATGTGACCGACCGCAGCAGCGCGAAACGGACCCGCGGGCTCGGCTGCTTCGTTGGTGGTCAGATCTTTCGCGAGCCCCCAGTCGATCACGATGGTCTCGCCGAAATCGCCGATCAGGATGTTCGCCGGCTTGAGATCGCGGTGCACCACGTTGTGGCTGTGCGCGTAGGCGAGCGCCTCGGCGACCGCGATCATGTTCGGCACCAGCGCGA
>JBBQJJ010000197.1:0-15327 GCA_038325805.1 Haliangiales bacterium | reverse complement strand
CTTGCCCTAGATGATTCGCCCCATCTCGCGATACTCCTGCCGGGCTGCCGCCAGCATGTCCTCCGTGGTGATCGGCCGCCGATGCTCCACCGCGAAGAGCGCCGCCCGCAGCGCCGCCTTCTTGATGTAACCACCCGCCATTTCGAACTTCTGCGCCAGGATGTGCCAGTCGATCTGCGGCGCCAAGGGGGTCTCCCTCGGGAACATGCTCCGCCACAACCGCTCCCGTTGCTCCTCGTCGGGGAGCTCGAACTGGATCGAGAACCGCACGCGACGTTTGAACGCATCGTCGAGCCCTTGCTCGAGGTTGGTCGCCAGCAGCGTGACGCCGTTGTAGGTCTCCATCCGCTGGAGCAGGTAGTTGACCTCGAGGTTGGCGTAGCGATCGTTGCTCGACCGCACCTCGGTGCGCTTCGCGAACAACGAGTCGGCCTCGTCGAAGAACAACACGGCGTGCGAGCTCTCGGCTTCGTCGAACAGGCGGGCGAGGTTCTTCTCGGTCTCGCCGATGTACTTGTTGACCACCTGCGAGAGATCGATCCGGTAGAGGTCGTACCCGAGCTCCTTCGCGAGTAGCTGCGCCACCATGGTCTTGCCGGTGCCGGGTGGTCCCGCGAGGATCGCCGACACGCCACGCCCGTACGGCAGCTTCTTCGCGAAGCCCCACTCCTCGAGCAGGTACGCGCGATTGTGCGCGAACCGGACGACTTCGCGCAGCGCCTCGAGGGTCTCCGACGGAACCACGAGGTCGTCCCAGGTGAATCCGGTCGGCACGCGCTCCGCCATCGAACCGAGCTGATGCGAGAACATCAACCGCGCGGCATCGGTGAGCTCGTCGAGTGTGACCTGGGGATCCTCGGGATCGCGCAAGCGCGCATGGGTCGACGCCCGGCGAGCAGCGCGCATGATCGACGCCGCGGTGAACGCGTAGCGGGACGCCACCACCTCGAGGTCCTTGTCGTACGCGAGCGGTGGAGGAAGAGCGAGCTGCCAGAGTGCGAAGCGCTGGCGATACGATGGCGGTGGCACCACGATCTCGACGACGCCTTGCACCGCGTGCGCGAGCAACACCGCCGGGTTGTCGAGCACGAACACGATCGGGATCGCGAGGCTCGCCGTCGCACTCTCCAGCTCTTCGCGCAGCGGCCGTGCGAGCTCGTCGACGTTCGCCGCCTCGATGATCGCGACGCCTCCACGCAGCACTGCCTCGCGCAGCGCCGCGATCAGGCTCTCCACAGTCGTCTCGTTGGACAGCTCGACCCGGATCGCCGGCCGACGAAGCTCCGCGAACACCGCCTCGACCAGCAGCGCCCGCCCTGTCCCGGGCTGACCGACGAGCACGACCCTCGCGGTCGGCGCGGTGATCGCGCGGCGGATCTGGTCGACCATCTCGGGCGCCAACACGATCGCCCCCGTCGCGGGCACCTCCGTCGAGATCCGCGCGACCCCCTGCACGAGCTCGTCCATCGCGTCGTCGCCCCGCAGGAACGCGAGGATGCGATCCGACACCCGCACCGCGCGCATCGACACCGGCACCTCGAGCCGATCGAACACCACGATCCGATGCCGCCGCAGCGGCCCCCGCTCGTCGAAGCGCTCGAGGACCGCATCGCGATCGCTTCCAACACCGAGCAGCCGGATCAGGAAGCCGACATCGGGCCGCTTCCGCGTGAAGTCATCGAGCGCGAACGAGATGGCGCGCTCGATCGCATGGTCGCGTTCGGCCGCCATCAACACGCACACCAGATCGACGTCGATCTCGGAGAGCCCGAACAGCACCGCCAGCGCTGCTAACGACGGCATCGGGTCGCTCATCAGCGACTCGTGCAACGCGGTTCGCGCCGCGGCGACGCGCGCATGCTCGGCTACGAGATCTTTCGGCGAGGCCTCCGATTGCAGGGTCGCGGCGATCTCGTCCTCGGAGACGGCGAAGGCGCTGCGTCCCGAGTGCCGATGCGCGTGAGTTTCGGCCGCGAGATAGCGCGCTAGCAATGCACGGGCGAGATCAGTTGCCAGATCGTTCGTCGAAACCACGACGTCGCGACGGTATCACTGCGCCAGCTGGCTGCGTCGAGGCCGCCACAGGTTCCACGCCGAGCCGTTGCTGTCACTCTGGCTCGTTCCCCACGATCCCTTCAGCGATCCGTCACGCTGCACCTGCCACACGCCCTCACCTTCGCCAGCGCCGCGCGGCTCCTTCCAGTGGAACCGCACCTCCGACCGGCGGATGTAGCCGTCGAGCGTGCCGCCACCGCAGCACTTGTACTCCCCGTGGATCTGGTTGCCGGTCTGGGTCAGCTTGACTTCGCCGTACGTCGAGTCCCAGACGCCGCCGATCTGGATCTCGCGGAACACCGGCATCCGCGCATCGGCGACAGGAGAGACCGCAACGGACAGCGCGACGACACAGGCGAGGCGGAGCATGAAGCGTTCAAACGCCCGACCTCGCGAGACGTGCTGCGCGCTAAGTTGTCGAGTCAACGCGTGAGCTTGCGGTACTCGTTGATGTGCCGGATGGCCGATCGCGAGTCCCCGGCCTGATCGAACAGCGTGGCCAGGTTGTAGTGGGCCTCCGCGAGCTGCGGGTCGATCTCGAGCGCGCGACGATATAGCGTGATCGCCTCGGCCTCGCTACCCACGTCCTGCGCGAGCACGCCCAGGTTGTAGTACGCGGTGGCTTCCTCGGGGTCGCGCTCCAGCGCGGTGCGGAAGCACTCGTTCGCGGCGACTGCATCGCCGGTCTCGGCATGGAGCCGGCCGAGGTTGATCCATCCCTCGGTGGATTCGGGGCGGAGGCGAAGCGAGCGCTTGTACGCATCGATCGCGGCGGTCGGCTCGCGATCCTCGAGCGCGATCGCGCGCGTCATCCATTGCTCGGCCGTCGCTGGCAACGCGACGGGTAGCGCCGCCGGATCCGCGTTGCGCGGCAGCTCGCGCAATTCACCGCGCGCCTCGGACTTCGCGGGTGGTGAGAACGGCAGCGATAGTTGGCCCTGCGACGGATCGACGATCACTTCGCCACCGCGCACGCGGATCCGTCCGTCGACCACTTCGATCGTGAGCTCCGCGATCGCCGTTCCGGTGACCTGCTGGATCCGCGCGAGGTCCTTGCGCACGCGCGGTAGGGGGATGCCTGCCTCGACGAGTGACTTCACGGTGCGCAACGCCGACAGATCGCGGAACGACAGCTGCGCCGGCACCAGGCCCGGCGTGCCGACCAAGCCATCCCGGATGCAGCTACGCACCGCCGATTCGGCAAGGCCGATCAGCTGCGCCGCATGCCGCGCGGAGTAGCTCGTCCACACGCGACGAATCTAGCTCGATCGCGATCGCGCCCGCGACTTCTTCGCGATCATGAACGCGGCGATCACATCACCGAGCTCCGCCATCACCTCCGGATGCGTTCGACCCGAGCGCACCAGCACATCGAACCCATGATCGGCGTGATCGACGACATGCAGCGTCGCGCGCGTGCCGAGGCTCTTCACCACCGGTCTCACCAGCGTCAAGTCCGCGAGATCATCACGCGTGCCTTGCAGAAACAGGAGCGGCCCACGCGCCTGTGCGAGGTGCTCGGCGCGCTCGATCCCGGGCTTCTCCGGAGGATGCAAAGGAAACCCGAGGAAGGCGATCCCGGCGAGATCGGCGAGTGGCTGTGCGGCGTGCGACCGCGAGGTCATCCGACCGCCGAACGACTTGCCACCCGCGAAGCTCGGTAATCCCCTGGCGAGCGCGCGCGATGCGTTCCACACCTCTCGCACGCAACGCTCGGCGACGTCCGCCTTATCGGGGCGCGGCTTCCCGGCGGCCATGTACGGAAACTCCCAGCGCAGCGTCGCGATCGCGCGCGCCGCGAGGAGCTCCGCGATCTCGACCATGAACGCGTGTCGCATCCCCGCACCGGCGCCATGGGCGAGGACATAGAACGCGCGGGCAGCTTCGGGCATCACCAGCAGGCCGGGATGGCCACTTAGATCGACGTCCCGCTCGCGCACCCGCCGTTGGTACCACTATTGTCTCGGTACGCATGCGCGCTGTCGTTCTCGCGGTCGTCCTCGCCGGGTGTCACCTCGTCGAGCGCAACGAGATCGTGCGACCAGGAGAGATCGAACGCGTGACGCTACGCGATCGCCCCACCGCTCGATCCGCCACGCTGCAGCTCACCGAGGGCGGGCAGCTTCGCTTCGTCGAGCCGCTGGATTGTCCGACCGAGAATGTCATCCAGCAGACGGCGGGCACCGAGATCCTCACCAAGCCAAACCTCGCCACGTTCGTCGTCGGGATCGTCGCCACCTCGCTCGGCGCGGTCTCGACGATCCGCGGCCTCAGCGATGACGATCCCGGCGGCTCACCGTTCCTCTATGCAGGTGCCGCGCTGATCGGCGCCGGTCTGCCCTTCGCCGTCGGTCCGTGGATCGGCAACCGAACCGAGACGGTCGAAGGCGCGCCCAGGCCCGCCGTGCGCACGCCCAGCTCCACCGTGCCCTGCGGTGAACGCACCGTGGTCGCAAAGACCGCCACGCTGCGGGTTCGCGGTCTCGAGATCCACGGGTCGATCGACGGCGACGGCATGTTCTCGATCTCGCCGTTCGCGATCGTCGATGCGTACGAGGCCGCGGCTTCCCTTCCGACCTGGGAGGTCTCCGCCGTGCTCGATGGCGATCGCACCAAGCCAGTCGCCGCGATGATCGATGGTGGCTCGTTCGCGAGCCGGTCGAAAGGCTTCCTCGCCGCCGCCGCGTTCGATGCCCGCGTCGAGCCGATGCGTCTCGTTCCCGGCCTCTCCACCGGTGCGCTGCGCGTCGGCATGATGGCGGCAGCCGGTGGCACCGCCGTGCGCATCGCGCTGCCGATCAAGAACGACGGGCCCGGCCCCGCCTGGGGCGTGCGTGGTCATCTCTCCGCACCCGCCGCACCCGCGATCGACGGTCGCATCCTCTACATCGGTTCGATCGCCAAGGGCGAAGGTCGCGAGGCATCGCTCATGATCCCGATCAGCCCCGACGTTGCGGGCGAGATCCGCAACTCGGTGATCGATGTGTCGATCGAGCTGCGCGACGCACACGGCACCGCACCGGCGACGCCGATCCGGTTTCGAGGCCCGGTGATCGTGGATCCGACCCGATGAACCTCGCCATCGTCGGTGCTGGGATCGCCGGGCTGGGCGCCGCGCACGAGCTGATCAGGCGAGGCCATGACGTCACCGTGTTCGAAGCAGCCGACCGCGCGGGTGGTCACGTGCACACGGTGGTCGCCGACGGTCACGCGATCGACATGGGCTTCATCGTCTGCAACCGCGAGCGCTACCCGAACTTCTTCGCGCTGCTCGCCGAGCTCGGCGTCGCGACACGCCCGACGACGATGGCGTTCTCGGTGTCGCTGCCCCACGAGGATCTCGAGTTTGGCAGCGCGAGCCTGTCGGCGCTGTTTGCGGATCGCCGCAAGCTGGTCGACCGCAGGCACTGGCGCTTGCTCGTCGAGGTCGTCCGCTTCCTGCGCACCGCGAGGCGCGACCTCGCCGCGAGCGCGGTCACCGGATCGCTCGACGACTACCTCTCGAAGTGGGACGTCGACCTGCGCGATCGGTTCTGCGTGCCGCTCGCCGCCGCGTTGTGGTCGCTCTCGCCCGACCGCTGCGGGGCGTTTCCCGCCGAGCTGTTCGTGAACTTCCTCGACCACCACGGGATGCTGTCCCCGATCTTCCCGCTCGCGTGGCACACCGTGGTGGGTGGCAGCAAGCGCTATGTCGACGCCCTGCTCGCGGTCCTCGCCGGCAGCGGTCGATTCACGCTGAAGCTGTCGACGCCGGTGACCTCGATCAAGCGCGGCTCGTCGATCGCGCTGGTTGCCGATCGCGAGCACCGCTTCGATCGCGTCGTGATCGCGACCCACGCGGATACCGCGCTCGCGATGCTCGCGGATCCGTCGCCCGCCGAGGCCCGCGTGCTCGGCGCGATCCACTACTCGACGAACCGCACGGTGCTCCACACCGATCGAACGTTCCTGCCGCGCCGCCCCGCCGCCGCGGCATCGTGGAACTACGTCGGCGATCCCGATACGTCGCGCGTCGCGGTGACGTACTCGATGTCGCGACTGCAGGGCCTGCCCGATCGCCCGTACCTGGTCACGCTCGAGCCGCGCCGCGAACCCGCAGGCGTCCTCGCGGTCGCGACGTTCAGACATCCGCAGTTCGAGCTCGCCGCCCTCGCCGCGCAACGCGAGCTCCCCGCGCTCGGTGGTCCGCTCACCGCGTTTGCCGGCGCGTACTTCCGTTTCGGCTTTCACGAAGATGGTCTGCGATCGGGCATCGCCGCCGCCCGCAAGGTCGGCTAGGAAATAGGCATGCGCTCGGCGATCGCCACCGGCTCGTTGCTGCACGCGCGCAACGATCGCCACGCGCAGCGCACGTTCCGGTATCCGGTCTACATGGCGGATCTCGATCTCGCCGAGTTGCCCGCGCTCGATCGGCTGCGGCTGTTCTCGCACAACCGCCGCAACGTGTTCGCGTTGTATGACCGCGACTACGACAGCCTCGACCTCGCCGCGCTGCGTGCCGCCAATGGCCTACCGGTCCCCGCCGCCACGCGCCTGATCACCAACCTCCGCGTGCTCGGCTACGTGTTCAACCCGGTGAGCTTCTTCCTCGATTACGACGCCACCGGAGCACTGACGTCTGCGATCGCCGAGGTCAACAACACCTACGGTGGCCGCCGGCGCTACGTGCTGGGGCCCGCACAACGCCTGCCCGACGTCCACGGGCGCGTCGGCTTCCGACACGTCCGCGAGCTGTTCGTCTCGCCATTTCTCCACGGTGACGCCGACTACGAGTTCTGGTTCGATGCACCGCGCGATGGCACCTCGATCGACATCTCGATGCATGTCGACTTCGGCGAGCACCGCACGTTCATCGCGCGGTTCACGGCGTCGCGCCGTCCACTCGATGATCGGGCCCTCGCCGTGGCCGCGCTGCGCTACCCGCTGATGACCCTCCAGGTGATCTCGCTGATCCACCTCGAAGCGCTCAAGCTGCGGTGGCGAGGCGTCCCCTATCGAACATCCCCACCCGATCACAGACCCCGGACGGCCCCGACCGCGATCTTGTCGCGTCGCGCGTAACGTTTCCGCGGCGGCCGCCATCGATCCACGGTCGGGGTTCCGGCGTATCGACCATGCAGTTCGCATCTAGTAGGGTGTCCGTCTTGGCGACCAACGTCGCGCACCCCTTGGTGGTTCCGATGCCACCGCTCGTTCCTCCAACAGGCGGTGTGCTGCGGCGCGCCTTGCTCGCGCAGCTGCGCTCGAAGTGGGCCGGTGGTCGACTCGACCTCGAGCTGCCTTCCGGCGCGATGTTCAGGCTCGGTGGCGAGGGCCCGGCGGACGCGTTCGCGCGCATTCACGACGACCGGTTCTTCCTCCGCTTGTTACTTCGGGGCGAGCTCGGTGCCGGTGAGTCGTTCGTCGCCGGCGAGTGGTCGAGCGAGAACCTCGTCGATACGCTCCGCGTGTTCCTGCGTGGCACCGCGGCTCGTGGCTTCGAATCGCTACTGACGCGCCTCGTCCAGCTCCCCGCTCGCCTGCGCCATCGCATCGCATCGAACACACGGGACGGAAGCCAGCGCAACATCCACGCGCACTACGACCTCGGCAACCAGTTCTACCGGCTGTTCCTCGACGACGACACCCTCGCCTACTCGTGTGCGATCTGGCCGGCCGGCACCACCTCGCTCGCCGATGCGCAGCGCGCGAAGCTCGAGCGGCTCTGTGATCTGCTCGAGCTCTCGCCGTCCGATCACCTGCTCGAGATCGGCTGTGGTTGGGGCGGCTTTGCCATGCATGCTGCCCGCACCCGCGGCTGCCGCGTCACCGCACTGACGATCTCGCGCGAGCAACACGCGCTCGCCTCCGCGCGGGTCGCCGATGCCGGCCTCGCGGATCGCGTCCGCATCGATTACCGCGACTACCGCGAGGTCACCGGGACCTTCACGAAGATCTGCTCGATCGAGATGCTCGAGGCCGTTGGGTACGAGTACCTACCGGCGTACTTCGCCACCTGCGCCCGCGTGCTCGAGCCCGGCGGTCGGTTCGCGTTGCAGACGATCACGATGCCGGAGGCACGCTTCGAGAACTACCGCCGCCAGGTCGACTGGATGCAGACGTACATCTTTCCGGGCTCGCTGATCCCGTCGTTGGGCGCGATCGCTCGCGCCTCGGCTGCCGCCGGCTTCCGGATCGAGCGGAGCGACGACATCGGTCCCGACTACGCACCCACGCTCGCTGCATGGCGGCATCGCTTCGTCACGCACTGCACGAGTGGGCGGGTCCGTGCCCTCGGCTTCGACGAGCCGTTCGTCCGTACGTGGCTGCTCTACCTCGCGTTCAGCGAAGCCGCGTTCGGCGAGCGCACGCTTGGCGATCACCAGCTGCTGCTGACGCGATAACACGCACAAAGGGGCCCGATAAAAAGAACGAGCCCGGTCAGCCGGGCTCGTTTGCTCATTCACTCAATTCCCGAACGCTCTTGGGAGGGCGCACGGGGTTCAGCGTGCGGGAGGCTAGGACTGGTCCTCCGTCGAGCGGTGGCTGGTACAGTGCATGTGCTTTCTTCCTCCCCTGGCATAAGCCAGAACCCAACGCCTACGGCCCGCCGGCCCTTCGAGGTTGCAGAATTGCGACCCTAAAGGCAGCGGCTCCCGGGGTTGGGCTTCGTGATGGGCACTTCGGCCCGACTCGAAGTCCACTCGCGATGTCCAACTGGTCATCGTGTGTGTGCTCGGCGACAGCTGTCGCAAAGACCATTGTAGAGCACGCGGAGAGATCGCGCTAGCCCATCATTGAGACCACTGTGCTATTCACCGCGCCGCCCTATGACGACGCAGCCGACCAAGCAGCTGGAGACGTTCCCGAATCCCCGAGTCGGCCGCGACTACGTGATCCAGTTCGATTGCCCGGAATTCACCTGTCTCTGCCCGATCACCGGGCAGCCGGACTTCGCGACCATCACGATCGAGTACGTCCCGGCGACGCTCTGCGTCGAGCTCAAGAGCCTGAAGCTTTACTTGTGGAGCTACCGCAACGAGGGCGCGTTTCACGAGGCGGTCACCAACCAGATCGCGGACGACATCGTGGCTGCGATCGCGCCCGTCAAGCTCACCGTCTCCGGCAAGTTCTGGATGCGAGGCGGCATCACCACGACGGTGATCGTCAATCACGGCAAGTGACCCGAGCACGCCCTCTTCGGCCAAGAAGGAGAGCTGGCTACCGGGTCACCGCGATTGTGAGCTCTCGACGAGTGACGATCAGAACGTGAAGATCTGATCGGCGCGCTTCTCCGTCGGAGCCGGCGCATTCTCCTGCTGCTTCGGCTTGATGATCGGGGGCGGCGGATCGATCGCGTACCGAGCGGCAGCCGACGTCATCGGGACCTGCTGGGTGGGCGTGGCGGCGACGACCGGTGCGACCGTCGGTGCAGCAGCGGCCGGACGTGCGTCCGACTGCGGCTTCGGTGCGGAGGGCATCATCGGGCGTGGTGCCGGTGTGCTGGGGACGGACGGGCGCGGGGCGCTAGGAGCCTGAGCTGGTCCATCGCCACCCAAAAAGTCGTTCACGCGGTTCTCGACGAGCTGGCTCATCGAGATGTTGTTGGTCTCGCAGAACGCCTTCAGCCGCTCGTAAGTCATGCGGCTCACACTGATGCTCCGTCGAGTCTGCTTCTTGGCCATGATTCCTCTGTACGCTACGGGTAGGGTATCGTCAAGCCGGTCCTACTAGGTCTGGACTCCCGTTCGACGCGAAATCATTAGCATCGGCGTCTGACAGCGACGTCCGATCTCGCTACCGGTAGTGGTCGCGATCGTGCGCGAAGATCAAGAGATCACTCACGGATCAGAAAATGATCGAAGTGATCGAAATCAGCCGCCAAAACGAGTCGAGGCGAGATCAGTCGCGGTCGAGCCAGGTCGTCGGGCGCAGGTGGGTCAACAGGTCGGTCTCGGCCGAGCCCGGCTGGGTCTGGACGTCGTAGTCCCAGCGCACCGAAGGCGGCAGCGACATCAGGATCGACTCGGCCCGCCCTTTGGTCTTGAGGCCGAAGATCGTATCCCCGTCGTAGATCAGGTTGAACTCGACGTAGCGGCCACGCCTGCGCTCCTGCCACAGCCGGTGGGTGTCGTCATACGGGAGTTGCTGCCGGCGCTGGACGATCGGCACGTACGCTGGGGCGAACGACGCCGCGAGATCGCGGACGAAGTCGAACACCGCCTCGGGTGCGTGCTCGGCTTTGCCGCCGACATAGTCGAAGAACACGCCCCCCACGCCGCGCATCTCGTTGCGGTGCGGCAGGTAGAGGTACTCGTCGCACCATCTCTTGAACCGATCGTAGTCACCGACCGGCCGTTGCCGATCGCAGGCATCCGCGAGCGTCTGGTGGAAGTGGACCGCGTCCTCGCGAAAAAAATAGTACGGGGTCAGATCGGCCCCACCGCCGAACCACAAGGCATCGCCTCTGGTCAGGCAGCGAAAGTTCGCATGCGTGGTCGGGACCATCGGCGACCGCGGATGCAGCACCAGCGAGACGCTGGTCGCACGGAACGTGCCCCCCTGTCCCGGCATCTGGGCCGCCATGTCCTCCGGCAGCTCTCCATCCACGTTCGACCAGGTGACCCCAGCCTTTTCGAACACCGCACCACCCTCGAGGACCCGCGCGACGCCACCACCGCCGCCGGGGCGCTGCCATGCATCGGCGTTGAACGAGGCCGTGCCGTCTAGCTCGGCGAGCGTGCGACATAGCTCGGTCTGGAGCTCCGAGAAAAAACTCGCAGCGCGATCGAAGAGTTCGGTTCCCGGATCGGGCACGGACGCATGCTACCATCGTCCGAGTCGTCGAGCTTCGTTAGGGTATGTGGGCTGCTATTCGTCTTCTCCGCGCGACGCGCGTGTTCGCCGTCATCTTCCTCAGCTATCTGTGGCAGGTGTCGTGGGCTCGCTTGTGGAAATCGCGCTACGACTCCAGCGCGCGATGGTCAAAGATCCATCGCCGTAACGCGCGCCGGATGTTTAACGGCTTCGTCAAGCTCCGCGGCGTCTACATCAAGCTCGGCCAGATCCTGTCGGTGATGGGGACGTTCCTGCCCCGCGAGTACACCGAGGAGCTCGAGTCGATGCAGGACGATGTCCCGCCGCAGACCTACAAGAAGATCTGCGCGACGTTCGTCGAGTCGTTCGGCAAGACGCCCGACAAGGCGTTCACCACGTTCGAGAAGGAGCCGATCGCAGCAGCCTCGCTCGGTCAGGTTCACGAGGCCACCAACGCCGCCGGCGATCGCCTCGCCGTCAAGATCCTCTATTCGAACGTCGCCACGATCATCAAGGTCGATCTCCGGGTGCTCGGCTGGGCGCTGCGGGTCTACAAGAACTTCGTTCCGATCCAGCAGATCAGTCGCGTCCACGAGCAGCTCGCCGACATGCTCGCACGCGAGACCGATCTCGCGAACGAAGCGCGCTGCATCACGCGGATGTCGAAGAACTTCGAAAGCGACCCGGACGTCCTGTTCCCGACCGTCTATCCCGAGTGGTCGAGCCCGACCGTGATGACGATGTCCTTCATGGACGGCTGCAAGATCACCAAGAAGGATGCGCTCGCGACGCTCAAGCTCGATCCGTACGACGTCGCGACCAAGCTGACGAAGGTGTTCTACAAGCAGCTGTTCATCGACAAGTTCTTCCACGCCGATCCACACCCCGGAAACTTCTTCGTGCAGCGCGGCCCCGATGGTCAGGTCCGGATCGTCGTCCTCGATCTCGGCTCGGCCACGGCGCTGACCGATAACCTCGCCGACGGCATGTTCGACATCCTATCCGGGCTGATGACCCGCAAGGATGACCTGGTCGTCAAGGGCATCGACACCATGGGCTTCATCGCCGCCGACGGTAATCGGGTGTTGATGGAGATGACGATTCGCAAGTACTTCGAGAAGCTGCTCAACCTCAACATCCAGGACTTCGGCAAGATCGATCCCGAGGTCAAGGAGCAGTTCGCCGACTGGGAGATGAAGAAGGACGAGCTGCGCGAGCTGATGAAGTCGATCGCGTATCCCGATGGTTGGTTCTACGTCGAGCGTGCCGCGGTCATCATGTTCGGCCTCTCGGCGACCCTCGCGCCGAAGCTCAACGGCATCCAGATCGGCTTCCCGTATGTCACCAACTTCATCATGGAGAGCCAGATGAAGCGGATGGCCGCACCGAAGCCCGTCGAGCCCGCACCATCGTCGCCCACGCCGGTTCCGTCGAAGCCAGACTCCGCGAAGGTGGAGGTCAAGGCGGCAGCCGGTGACGAAGCTGAAGTCCTGCTGAACTAGCGGCGCCGAGGAGCTCAGTGCTGGCGCTTGCGGCCGAGCTTCGCGATCCGGGCGAGCAACGGCAAGCCAATGCCTGGGAACGGACGCAGCACGTGGATCATCGCGGCGCGTAGCGCGGGGATCGCCTGCACGAGGCGCGGGCGATCGATCAGCTCGAGCGCCGTCTCGGCAACTTCGTCGAGCGTCAGCTGCTTGCTCGCCGAGAACAAGATGCTCGCAGCGGGATCGCGCTTCACCGCGTTCGTCATGTCGCCCGCGATCGCATCAGGGCACAGCGCGCTCACCGAGATGTCGCGCTTCGCGGCGCGCAGCTCGCCGGCGAGCGACAGCGAGTAGCCGAGCACGCCGTGCTTGGTAGCGCCGTAGACCGCGAGGCCGGGAGACGGCGCCAGCGACGACATCGACGCGATGTTGAGGATCTTGCCGCTCGGCATCGCCTCGATCGCCGCGTGACAGCCCCAGATCACGCCGAGCAAGTTGACCTCGACCATCCGGCGCACCGCCGCCGCATCGATCGTCCAGGTGTCGCCGACCGAGAGCACGCCGGCGTTGTTGACCCAGATCTTGAGCTCGCCATGCTTCGCCGCTTCGCGCGCGACGCTGCGATGACTCTCCGGATCGCGGACGTCCTGGCCGAGGCCGGTACCGTCGAGCGTGGCGCCGGTGATCCGGGCAGCGCCCTCGTCGATGTCGGTCGCGACGACATGGATACCGCGGCGGGCGAGACGCTCGGCGATCTTGCGGCCGAGACCGCGCCCAGCTCCGGTGACGACGGCGACATCAGGCATCGGTTGCGGACATACATCGTTCGCGCGACCGATCGGCGTTCACGGGCGCGGGAAGCGGTAGAGCCCCGGGCACCTCGGACGTCGCGTCCCGCGAGGAATCGAGCACGGCGCTGCAATCGGGCGACGGGAGCACGTTGCCCAGGCCGAGCACGATGCAGGGCTTTGCCGTCGCGCAGCTCGCCGCGAGCGAGGGATAGGGACCGGCCATCGCGAGCACCGGGACGTCGATCGGCTTGTCCGCGAGGTCGGCGTCGACGGGCGTCGCATCCACGACGATCGGGCGCGGACCGATCAGACGATCGACTACGCCGGCATCGACCGGCACCGTGCGTGGTCGTTCGTCGGGCGTGGCCTTGGTGCAACCTGCAACCACACCGAGCACCACGAGCACGCGCATGACGAGGGTACCCCCTCGACACACGTGGCATTCCCTCGCGTGTTAGCGTCGTAGCGATGTTCGATATCGTCGTCGCCGCCGACCTCGACTGGGGGATTGGTAAGGACAACGGCCTGCCGTGGCCCAAGCTCCGCGCCGACCTCCGGCACTTCAAGAAGACCACCTCGACGGCGTCGCCGGGGAAGCGCAACGCGATCGTGATGGGTCGCAAGACCTGGGAGAGCAAGGAGGTCGGCAGCACGCCGTTGCCCAACCGGCTCAACGTGGTGGTGTCGCGCAGCCCGTACGAGGTGCCCGCCGGGGTGATCGCGGCGCGCACGCTCGATGAAGCGCTCGCGGTGCCCGAGGTCGAGAGCATCTTCCTGGTAGGCGGTGCCGGTGTGTTGCTCGAAGCGGTCGAGCGTCCGGATCTCCGCCACGTCTATCTGACACGCGTCGAGACCCGCTACGAGTGCGATGTGCTGATGCCAAACCTCGACCAGCGCGGCTTCGTCAAGCAGGCGTGGGAGGGCGAGCTTGCCGCCGAAGAGCACGAGGTCAAGTTCCGGATCCAGCGCCTCGTGCGCGGCTAACCTCAGCGAACCTGGGTCCCGGCGGCGCCACCGACGGCACCGGCACCGGCACCGATCGCAGCACCCGTCGCTGCGCCATCCGAGCCACCGACGGCATAGCCCACCGCAGTTCCGACGAGTGCGCCGGCCACGGCACCCGATGCCACTGCTTTGAACGCCTTCATCCGGCTGCGCTTCGGCGGCGGCAGGGCGGCAAGCGGCGTGGGCTCGATGAAGAGGTCCGGCGTGGCGGTAACGATCGGCGCGGGTGCCTGGACGACCACGACCTGCGGGACCGGCGCGGAGATGTTGTTGACGACCGTCACCTGATGCGGCTTGCCTCCACCGAGCGCGGACATTCCACTCTTCACGGCGCTGCAGCCGGTTGCCATGCCGAGGGTGATCACGAGGGCGAGCGTCATCTTGCGCATGCGAAGAATGCTAGGGGTTGCCACCCTGCCCTGCCCGGCGCTTCACGTGATGTTCACGCGTCACCGTCGACGAAACGCCGACTTGTCGTGGTCCGTGCTCGTTCGGGTTCGTTACACGGCGACGGGGAACTTGATGAACGCGTGGTGCTGGTAGTTCTCGAGCGAGATGTCCTCGAACGTCATCTCGAGCGTGGGCTTGTTCGCCATCACGAGCTTCGGCAACGGGTGGGGCGCGCGCTCGAGCTGGATCTTCACGCCTTCGACGTGATTGAGATAAATGTGCGCGTCACCGAGCGTGTGCACGAAGAACCGCGGGCTGAGGCCGCACTCCTGCGCGATCATCGACATCAGCAGCGCGTAGCTCGCGATGTTGAACGGCACGCCGAGCGCGAGATCCGCCGACCGCTGGTAGAGCTGGCAGTCGAGCCATTCGTTCTGCACGTAGAACTGGAAGAGCGCATGACACGGCGGCAGCCTCATCTTCGGGATGTCCGCCACGTTCCACGCACTGACGATGATCCGGCGCGAGGTGGGATCCTTCTTGATGGTCTCGATCGCCTGCGTGATCTGATCGCCGCCCCAGTTGCGCCACTGGTAGCCATAGATCGGGCCAAGCTCGCCCTTGTCATCAGCCCACGCATCCCAGATCGGCGTGTGCTGATGGAGGTCGTCGTTGATGTTGGTGGAGCCACGGAGGAACCACACGAGCTCGCGCACTACCGCCGGGAACAACACCTTCTTGGTGGTCACCAGTGGGAAGCCCTCGCGCAGGTCGTATCGTGACTGCGCCCCGAACAACGAGATCGT
>JBBQJJ010000196.1:0-15327 GCA_038325805.1 Haliangiales bacterium | reverse complement strand
GCGGACGCGCATCTCGGCGAGCGTGAGCCCGAGACGGTGGATCAAGCAAGCGAGGAGTGGGAGGCGACCGTGCTCGCACGACTCGGGGAGACGGATGCACGGGTCCTCGAGGACATCGCCGGTGCGATCCGCCGACTCGACGACGGAACGTACGGGCGCTGCCGGAGCTGCGAGCAAGCGATCTCGACTCGACGACTGGACGCGTTGCCGACGGCGACGATGTGTATCGAGTGCGCTGACGAGCCGAGCACGACGCAACCGGTCACACTCCAGGCGTGACCGCGTCACGCACCTTGGAGCTCGGCGATTCGCTGACGCGCGTCGGCAAGCTCTCGAAGTCGTCGCAAGACGACCTCTGAAGATCGGCGCCCGTGGAGAAGTCGAATCTTGGGCTGTCGGCACTACGCGCCTCGAGCGTGGCCTCTGGCATGGGCAGGCTCAGATCCGGCGAGGCAGCTGGATCTCGAAGTAGGTTCCCCCCGGCGAGCTCGCGAGGTCGATCGAGCCACCGTGCAGCGCGGTCAGGCTGTGGACGATCGACATGCCGAGCCCGGTGCCACCGGCCTTGGTCGAGAAGAACGGCTCGTAGATCCGCGTCTGGAACTCGACGGGGATCCCGGGGCCATCGTCGCGAACTCCAATCCGGATGACCTTCTCGTCCCCTTCGAGGGTGACTGCGATGTTCCCACCCGCAGAGACCGCGTCGATCGCGTTCTTGACCAGGTTGAGGACCAGCTGGTGGATCTTGGCGCCATCGACATGCGCCATGACGTGCGGGGTTGCGTGGCTGAACACCAAGGTGGCTCCACGGTTGTCGGCGGCGACGCGCTCGAACTCGACCACCTGATTGATGATCTGCACCACGTCGCGATCGTCGGGGACGAGCTCGGGAGGGCGCGCGAACGCCAGGAAGTCGTTGAGGAGCTGGGTCAGCCGTTCGATCTCGTGTTGCGCGAGCTCGCATGGTTCGACGAGCCGGTCATCGTCGGATCGCTTGCGCAGCCTGCGCCCGAGGAGCTCGAGCTGGAGCTTCGCCGCGTTGAGCGGATTGCGGACCTCGTGTGCGATGCCGGCTGTCATCGTCTGCATCGCCGTGATCCGCTCGGTTTGCGCGCGACGCTCGCGCGCGATCAACCGGTTCTCGGAATCGAGCTGGTAGTGATGCACCATGATCGCGAGCTCGATGTCGAGGAGCTTCTCCACCGCGCGGATCGTGGCGCGTGCAGCGTCGGCGGGGAGCAGCTCGAGGATCTGGTCGACGTACGCGAGTCGCACGACGTTCATCGCCGTGAACATGTACTGGTGACCGAGCCCGATCTGGACATGCCGGCGCCCGATGCGCGATCGCTTCTCGTAGAACCGATCATCGTAGGGACCGACGAGCCCGGTCGACATCCAGTCGATCAGGGTCAACCTCAGTCGTTCGGTTTGCTCGGGACCCGAGATCACCTTGGCCGCGCCCGGACTTCGCCAGATGGCCTCGTAGAACTTGCCCGCGATCGCAGGGAAGTGCGGTTCGAGGATGGGATGCAAGGCAACGAGACGTGCGCGATCGGCATCGTCGAGAGCGACGTAGGCGATCAGTTCGTCGAGAGGGCTCACGCGGGCTCGGGGCGCGGCGTCGAACCTCCGCTATTCGGACCGGTGGGGGTCTTCTTGCGCACGACCTCGACCTCCGAGCGAGGAGCCTCGTTGTACTGGTGCAGGCGATACTGGATCGTCCGGACACTGATGCCGAGGACCTCTGCGGCCCTCGAGGTAGATCCACCAGTGGACTTCAACGTCTCGAGGATCGCGTAGCGCTCGATGTCGGCCATCGTTGCCCCGGGGACAAGCGGCATGCCCGTCGGACTGGTGCGCGGCTGGACACTCGTGGGGAGGAACTTGGTCTCGAGCAGCGAACCGGTGTTGAGGACGACCGCGCGCTCGATCGCATTTTCGAGCTCGCGGACATTGCCGGGCCAGTCGTACGAGGCCAACAGCTCGAGCGTGTCCGGTGCAAACGCCTCGATGGTCTTGCCGTTCTCGCGGGTGTAGCGATCGAGGAAGAACTTCGCGAGCGCGGGGATGTCGGAGCGACGGTCGCGGAGCGGCGGCATCTCGAGCGCGACCACGTTGAGGCGATAGAACAGATCCTCTCGAAACCGTTTGTTCGCGACTTCTTCGGTCAGGTTCCGGTTCGTCGCGGCGATGATGCGGACGTCGACCCGGAGCGTCTGCGTCCCGCCGACGCGCTCGAACTCGTGCTCCTGGAGGAAGCGCAGGAGCTTGACCTGGATCGCCGGCGAGATCTCTCCGATCTCGTCGAGGAACAGCGTTCCACCATCGGCGAGCGAGAACCTGCCGTCCTTGCGCGCCATCGCGCCGGTGAACGAGCCCTTCTCGTGACCGAACAGCTCGCTCTCGAGCAGAGATTCCGCGAGGGCCGCGCAGTGCAGCTTGATGAACGGGCCGTTGGCGCGTGGCGACCGCTGGTGGATCGCGTTGGCGACCAGCTCCTTACCGGTCCCGCTCTCGCCGGTGATCATCACGGTGGCCTTGCTCGGGGCGACCTGATCCACGATCTCGAAGACCCGCTGCATCGGGGGGCTGACGCCGACGATGTTGTTCGGCGCCACCCGGTCGCGAACGCGAGCGCGCAGCTGGCGGGTCTCGCGCCGGAGCTCCTGCTGCTCGAACACCTTGGCGAGCACGACGAGGAGCTCGTCGAGGTTGAGCGGCTTGGTCAGGTATTCCGCGGCACCAGCACGCATCGCGTCGACCGCCGAGGACACCGCGCCGAACGCGGTCATCACCACGACCGTCGGAGCGTCCTCCATCGCGCGAAGCTTCTTGACGAGCTCGATCCCGTCCATGCCCGGCATCTTGAGATCGGTGACCACCACGTGCGGACCGAACGACTCGAACTTACCGAGCGCCTTGAACGCATCGGCCGCGGTCTCGACATCGTACCCCTCGTCGCGGAGTAGCTCTGCCAGAGCAGTGCGAGCGTTCACTTCGTCATCGACGACGAGAATGCGGCCAGATCGAGTCATGGTGTCATTCCTTTAGCGAGCACCGTGCCAGCAAACCTCGTGCAGGGACCAACGCGAAGGCGCAGCCGATGCGTTCGAGATGGCGCCCGCGCAAGCTTTGCGTGAAATTCAGCCAGCTGGAAACCACATCGTGAAGGTCGAGCCTTTTCCAGGAGTTGTCTCCAAGCTGACCCGTCCGGAGAACCGCTGGACGAACGCATAGATCATCGCCAGTCCGAGACCGGTCCCTTCTTTCTTGGTCGTGAAGAAAGGCTCGAACACGTTGTGGGCGATCTCCGAAGGTATGCCGGGGCCGTTGTCGCCAACCCGGATCCAGACCTCGCCACCCGTGGCATCCGCGGAGATCGTGATCGTTCCTCCATCCGGCATCGCCTCCGTCGCGTTGACGATGAGGTTGACCATCGCGGTCGCGAGCTCGGATGCGCGGGCTCGGATCGACAGGTCTGGGATGGGTTCGACGATCAGGTCGACACCCGCGAACAAGGCCACACGCGGTCGCGACAGCTCGACGGCGGTCTCGATCACGCGACTGACCTCGACCAACTCCGAGACCTCCGGTGACTGACGACTGAACGCGCGGAGCCGCTCGACGACCTCGACGCCGTGGTGGATGACATCACGCATGTTGTCGAGCGTGGCGTGAGCGCCCTGGAGGTCACCTTTCGCGAGCCGGCGGCGCACGACCTCCAGCTGGAGTCCGAGGGGGTTGAGGATGTTCTTGACGTCGTGCGAGATGCCCGCTGCCATCTGACCGAGGATGCGAAGGCGCTCGCTTCGGACCAGCGCGTCGCGTGACGCCTTGAGCTCGGCGTAGGAGCGGGCAAGCTCGGCGTAGCGTGCAGCGCGCTCGGTGGCAGCGGCTGCGAGGTCGACCATCGCGTCGACGAGAGTTCGCTGCCTGTCTGTCAGGTCGATCGGGGTCGCGGACAACAGGACCAGCGCTCCGTAGACATCTCCCCCGACCACGAGCATCCACATCTCCGCGTGACCACACCCGCTAGCCGCTACGAGCTGCGTGGTCAGTGCCTCGAGCTCGTCGGCGTCCGTCGACCATCCGGCGAGCTCGACCCCATGACCAGCGACGACCTCGAGACGGTCCCCGCGGACACGAAGCACGACAGCCGACACATCGAGCTGCGTTGCGACGGCTTCCGCGAGGGCCACGTGCATCTCGTCGGGGAACCCCGCGGATGCGAGCAGGCGGCCGAGTCCGACCAGAGCGTCGAACACGCCATCCATCGGTCGCAAATCTTGCGCCGCCCTTCCAAACAGTCAAGTCGCGGGGCGTGTTACGCACTAAAAGGTGAGTGTAATCAGTCCGGTCAACTACATGCAGCGGTTGCGCATCGATGACAAGGAGCTGCGAGCCCGGCGTGCGTTCTACGAGATCACCGATGAGGATCTCGCCCGACTTGCGGGCCTACACGCCTTCGGGGAGCGCAACAGCGCCGCGATCGTCGACTCACTCTATCAACTACTGCTCGAGGAACCGGAGAGTCGAGCATTCTTTCCGGACGACCGCACCGTCGCGCACGTCAAGGCGAAGCAGCGCGACTACTTCCGCGGGCTGTTCGACGGGCGCCTCGATCTCGCGTATGTCGAGGACCGGCTGCGCGTGGGCGCCGTCCACGAACGGATCGGGATGCCGCCGAAGCTCTACATCGGCGCGTATAGCCGTTACCTACGCCTGCTGTTCGATCGACTGGTTGCCGAGCTCCCCACCGAAGAGGCCCACGCCGGCTACCGCAGTATCGCCAAGCTCGTCTCGTTCGATCAGGGGCTCGCGATCGACACGTACATCGCCGCGAACCTCAACACCGTCGCTCGCCACCAGGCCGCGATCCGCGAGCTCTCGACGCCGGTGATCCGAGTCCATCACCGGGTGTTGTTGTTGCCCCTGGTCGGGACCGTCGATAGCCATCGCGCGGCGCAGATCATGGAGACCTTGTTGCTGCGCGTGGTCGAAGAGCAAGCGCGCGCCGTGATCGTCGATATCGCGGGTGTACCGACCGTCGATACCATGGTCGCCGATCATCTCCTGAAGACCACCGAGGCGGTGCGATTGCTCGGTGCCGAGACCATCCTGACTGGTATCAGCGCGCAGATCGCGCGGACGGTGGTCCACCTCGGTGTCGACATCTCGACCATGCACACGCGCGCACGACTCGAAGATGGCATCGAGCTCGCCCTCGCCCTGCTCGGGCGTGCGATCACCAAGAAGGCGGAGTGATGCCGGGTCCGATTCCCATCCTTCGCGTGGCAGACAATCTGCTGGTGACCGTGCAGACCGATCTACACGACGCGGTTGCTGATGCCTTTCAAGAAGATCTCCTGCTGACGATCGAGCGGACGGGGGCAGCCGGGCTGTTGATCGATGTCTCCGGGCTCGAGCTCGTCGACAGCTACGTGGCCCGCGTGCTCGTCGATACCGCGAAGATGGCGAAGTTGATGGGAACGGAGACGGTGATCGTCGGCATTCGTCCCGAGGTCGCCGCCACGCTGGTGCGCATGGGCTTCACGATGAGTGGCGTGCGGACCGCGCTGAACGTCGACGAGGGGCTGGTGTTGTTACCCCGGTCGAGGAAGTGACGTGCGGGTTGCGAACAGCACCGAGCTTCCGATCACCACCGAATCCGACGTCGTGATCGTACGGCGTCGCGTGCGCGAGCTGGCGCAGCGGATCGGGCTCGATTCGTTCGCCACGGTGGCGATCACGACGGCGGTTTCGGAGCTGGCCCGCAACGTGCTCGTCCATGCGAAGCAGGGCTCTACGATGATCGAGGAAGTCGAGAGCAACGCACGCCGCGGACTCCGGGTTGCATTCCGCGATCAGGGACCAGGGATCCCCGATCTCGATCGGGTCCTCGTGGGAGGCTTCTCGACGGCGAAGTCGCTCGGCCTGGGACTCTCGGGGAGCAAGCGCCTGGTCGACGAGTTTCATATCGATTCGACCGTCGGGTGCGGCACGGTCGTCACCGTGACCAAGTGGGCGCGCTTCTGATCGAGCACTGGCTTGCCGGAGCCGAGCGGATCGCGATCGTCGACGATGCCTCGATCTCCGAGGCGCGGGTGTTGGTTCGCGAGCGGGGTGCCGCGCTCGGCATCGCCGCGCTCTCGACCGAGAAGCTCGTAGCCGCGGTCAGCGAGCTCGCGCGCAACCAGCTCGCACACGCGACCCGAGGAGAGGTTGGACTGCGTGCCACCGAGCGCGGTGGAGTAGCGGGGATCGAGGTGATCGCCGCCGATCGCGGGAGCGGGATCTCCGATCCGACCGAAGCACTTCGTGGCGCGGGGAAGGCGACAGGGAGCCTCGGTGTGGGGTTGTCTGCAGCTGTACGTCAGGTCGACGAGCTCGATGTCGACATTCGATGGGGAGCAGGGAGTTGCATCTCGCTGCGTTGCTTTGCCTCGCCGGTTCGCCGCAGCGAGGTCGGGATCCTCGCCAAGGCTCACCCGGACGAGACCACGATCGGTGACAGCGCCATCGCCCTCCGCGCAAACGGACGACTGACGCTGGCCGTGGTCGACGGCCTGGGGCATGGCCCGCTCGCGCGCGAGGCGTCGGATCGCGCGCTCGACGTCGTCGTCCACCATTCGCTCGAGCGCGTCGACGAGCAGCTTCGCGCGATCCACAAGACGCTCGTCGGCACGCGTGGCGCAGTGATGGCGCTCGCGTGCATCGGCGAGCGGGTCGAGCATGCAGGCGTCGGGAACATCGCGACGCGCGTGATCGGACTCGATGGAGCCACGCGCTCGCTCGCGAGCACCGCGGGGACGCTCGGAAGCGTGTTGCCACGCCGGATTCACGTGGACGAGCTGACGCTCCAGCCCGACGAGCTCTTCGTGATGAGCAGCGACGGCCTCAGCAGTCGCGTCGATCTCACCCACGACCAACCCGTGCTTCGCCAGCATCCGATCGTGGTCGCGCAACATCTGCTCGGTCGGTTCGCGCGTGGCACCGACGACACGATCGTTGCCGTCGTGCGCTGAGCGACGACATCAGCATCGAGGTCGTATACGCAAGGCATGCTCGCGGCGATGGTCTCGACGCAAGGGGTGCGCGTTTCCTCGCGAAACCGTGGGTACGCTCACTGCAATCTCTCGGGGAATGCTCGGGATCGATATGTTCGAGGGGAGTCCGGTGGCGATGTCGCTCAGTCGTCTCGACGATGGGAGGGTGTTGCAAGTCAACACGGCCTACATGGTCGCCTTCGGCATCGCGCGCGAGGTGATCATCGGTCGCACGCCGGCGGAGGCAGGGATCGTGGTGCTGGGAGGCGCGCGCGAACGCTGCTTCGACGCGCTGCGAGACGGGTTCGCGGTGAACGGGCTGGAGCTGGACATCCAGACGTTCGACGGTGTGAAGGTCTTCGCCTATTGGGCCAAGCTCCACGAGATCAACGGCATCCCACACGTGCTCTCGACGCTGCTCGACATCACCGCGCAACGCCGCGCCATCGAGGAGTCGCGCGCAGCCAACGAGCGGTTCAACCAGCTGGCAGAGAACATCCACGAGGTGTTCTGGCTGGCGGACGCCGACTACAAGGTCGTGCACTACGTCAGCCCGGTCTACGAGAAGATCTTCGGTCGCTCGTGCGCAGGGCTGTATGCGAACGCGCGCGACTGGATCGAGGCGGTGCACCCCGACGATCGCGAGCGGGTGCAGCGACGACTTCCGGTGATGAAGATCGAGCCACTCGTCGACACGTTCCGGGTGAACGTGCGAGGCGTCGTCCGGACGATCCAGGTCTCGACCTTCCCGGTACGTGACGAGTCCGGAAACGTCATCCGGATCGCGGGCGTCAGCGGGGATCGTACCGAGCAGCTCGTGCTCGAGGAGCAGATGCGGCAGACGCAGAAGCTCGAGTCGTTGGGGCTCCTCGCCGGTGGCGTCGCGCACGACTTCAATAACGTGCTCGCCGTGATCGGCGCGAACGCCGGAATGCTCTCCGATCTCGTGCCGACGACCCACCCCGATCGCGAGCTGGTCGACGAGATCGAGGCCGCCGTCAAGCGCGCCGCGGCGCTGACACGCCAGCTGCTCGCCTTCAGTCGCAAGGAAGTGACCGAGCCGATCGTGCTCGACGTCAACTCGGCGATCTGCGACACGCGCAAGATGCTGCGCCGGATGGTGGGCGAGGACATCGTCATCGAAACGTCGCTCGATCCCGACCTCGGCCCGATCCGGATCGATCCTGGCTACTTCGTTCAACTGCTGATGAACACCGCGGTCAACGCGCGCGATGCGATGCCGCGCGGTGGCAGCTTCACGGTCTCGACTCGGAGCCTTGGTGAGTCCGTCGTGATCGAGCTGTCCGATACAGGATCCGGAATGCCTCCCGAGGTGAAGGCGCGCGTGTTCGAGCCGTTCTTCACGACGAAGGGAGTCGGCAAGGGCACCGGACTCGGTCTGTCGGTCGTGCACGGCATCGTCCAGCAAGCATCGGGCAAGATCGAGATCGAGAGCGAGCTCGGCCATGGCACGGTGATCCGGCTGACGTTCCCACACGTCTCGGCGCCCGCAGAGAACGTCGGCCACAGCGAGCTGAGGAACGTCGATGGCGACGAGAAGATCGTGCTGGTGGATGACGACATCTTCGTCCGCAAGGCGACGTCGCGCGCGTTGCGGGCGCGCGGGTACACGGTGCTCGAGGCGGGTGATGCGAAGACCGCGCTGCGGCTGCTGAACGAGCACGGGCCGGACATCGACCTGTTGCTGACCGATGTCGTGATGCCCGGCACGGACGGACGCGAGCTTGCCGAAGCAGCGCGGGCGCACCGACCGAGCCTCGAAGTGCTGTACATGAGCGGGTACACCGACGACGCCGTGATCCGCCACGGCCTCGAGCACGACCGCATCCCGTTCATCGAGAAACCGTTCCGCACCCAGGCGATCGCGGGCAAGGTTCGTCACCTCCTCGATACGAAGCGCAAAGTTGCACTCGGGTGATGCGTCGCGCATCCGTTGCGCGATCCACCGTCGAGAACTGGCTCGCGAGTGGTACGCCGCTGGCAATAACCCCCACCATGCACCCCAGTCAGCTCCGGGTTATCGACCTGATGTCCACCGCCCTCGTGACCATCAAGGTAAACGAAGTGGTCACCAGTGCACATGCCGAGATGGAGGTCGGGATGATCCGCCATCTCCCGGTGGTCGATGACCGCGGCCGGCTGGTCGGTGTCCTCTCGGATCGCGACATCCTTCACGCGCACAACACGAAGGCGCGGATCGCCGACGTGATGACGCGCGCCGTGGTCACGATCCGGCCCGACGCCCCGGCGGCCAAGGCAGCCACGATGATGCTCGACGAGAAGATCAGCTCCGTGATGGTCGTCGACGAGCACGGTACGCTGGTCGGCTTGGTCACCCAGACCGACTACCTCGATCTCGCACGCCGTGCCCTCCTCGGCCTGCCGCTGGAGCGCTGATCATGTGGAAACGCATCCTCGTTCCTCACGACTTTTCGGCCGGCGCGAACCACGCGGCAGCCCTCGCGCGCGACGAGGCCCTCGCGCACGGCGGCGAGCTCCTGTTGCTCCATGTCATCGATCTGCCGCCGGCGTTCGGTCCGAACACGACGGTGACATTGACGCCTGGAGATCCTCCGGTCGGGATTCGCGACTACGCGCAGATCGGTGCCACCGAACATCTCCGCGATCTCGCGAGTCGGCTGGAAGCCGACGGTGTGGTGGTGTCGACGTTCGTCCGGATCGGACACGTCGTCCAGGAGATCCTGCGACTCACCGGCGAGCACGAGGTCGACACGATCGTCATGGGCACCCATGGTCGCAGCGGGCTCGGCCACTTGTTCGCCGGTAGCGTCGCGGAGCGAGTCGTGCGCGCGAGCCCGGTACCGGTCCTGACGACGCGCCACGTGTGATCAGCGATTCGCGCTGGCGAGTGGAGCACGCTCCTCGACGGCACACCGTTGGCAGCTGAAAGTCAGCGATGAAGTCTCTATTGCCTCGCGAGCATGGAACCTACGTCCAACTCCTCGCCCCACTCCTCGCCGCGCTGCTGATGCGTACTCCGTCGGCGTCCGCGCTGTTGATGGCCGTCGCCGCGGTGGCGATGTTCCTCGGTAGCGAGGCGCTGATCGTCGCCAGCGGAGGGCGTGGTTCGCGCAGGCTCGCGAGCGATCGATTTCGTGCCCGCAAGCGGATGCGGAGCTGCGGCGTGATCGTGATCGCGACGGGCGTGATGGGCGCAATCCTGGCACCCATCGCCGCGCTCGAGATGGCCGGTGTGGTCGTCCTGCCCGCCGCCTTGGCACTTCGGATGGCGACGACCCGCCGGATCCACACGCGGATCGGCGAGGTGGTCGCCGTGATCGCACTCGCCGGTGCAGCAGCCCCGGTGGCGGTGGCTTCAGGCGTTCCTCAGCTCGACGCGCTCGTGATCTGGCTCGCGTGGAGCGCAGGATTTGCGACGACAATCCTCACCGTCCACGGCATCCTCGCTCGCCATCGCGATCCGAAGCGGACGGACCTGGAGGTCCACGCGGTCATGCTCGTCGTCGTCGCGGCAGGCGTGTGGATGTCCTCCACTGCGATCGTCGCGCTTCCGTTGGCCATCGCGTCGATGATCATCGCGCTGATCAAGCCCAGCGCGAAACGGCTGTCCCGGGTCGGCATCGCCGCCACGATCGCTGCTGCGACGTCGGCAGGGCTCGCTATCGTCGTCGGCTAGTTCATCATCACGACGACGACCACCATGATGAATCCCACCATCAGCGTGGTGAACAGGATCGTGAGGAGCGGGATGGTCATCGGGTCCTTGCGCGTCGCCATGGGGCGGGCCTGGAGCAGCGCGCGTGCCAACGCTCGGCCGCACCGGCGAACGGGTCTCGCGCATGGTTTGCGCGGCGATCCGTGATCGAGGCAATTCCTGCGCGCCTCCACTCGGATCCGCCTGACATCTCAGGCACGCGGGTTGCGATACGGCCCCGACAATGTCGAACGAGAAGATTCGCTATGACGACGCGACGGTGCGTCGGTTCGTCACCGCCACGATCGTGTGGGGAGCGGTGGGAATGCTGGTCGGGCTGTGGATCGCGCTTCAGCTAGCGGCGCCGCAGCTCAACCTCGGAAAGTACTTCACGTTCGGCCGGCTCCGCCCCCTCCACACCAACGCGGTGATCTTCGCGTTCGCGGGCAACGCGATCTTCGCGGCGGTCTACTACTCGTCGCAGCGACTGCTCAAGGCGCGGCCCGTCGAGTGGTTGTCGAAGCTCCACTTCTGGGGCTGGCAGCTGATCATCGTCGCCGCCGCCATCTCGCTGCCTCTCGGGTACACGCAAGGGAAGGAGTACGCCGAGCTCGAATGGCCGATCGACATCGCGATCGCCGTCGTCTGGGTCGCGTTCGGCGTCAACTTCTTCGCGATGGTGCGCAACCGGCGCGAGAAGCACCTCTACGTCGCGCTGTGGTTCTACATCGCGACGATCATCACGATCGCCGTCCTCCACATCTTCAACAACCTCGTGATTCCGGCGGGGATCTTCAAGAGCTACCCGATCTATGCAGGCGTACAGGACGCGTTCATGCAGTGGTGGTACGGCCACAACGCCGTCGCGTTCTTCCTCACCACGCCCTTCCTCGGCCTGATGTACTACTTCTTGCCGAAGGCAGCCGAGCGCCCGGTGTTCAGCTACCGGCTGTCGATCCTGCACTTCTGGTCGCTGGTCTTCATCTACATCTGGGCCGGTCCGCACCACCTCCACTACACGGCGCTGCCGCAGTGGGCCTCGACGCTGGGGATGATCTTCAGCGTGATGCTGTGGATGCCGTCGTGGGGCGGCATGATCAACGGGCTGCTCACGCTGCGCGGCGCGTGGGACAAGGTCGCCGCCGAGCCGATGCTCAAGTTCTTCGTTGTCGGCATCACGTTCTACGGGATGTCGACCTTCGAGGGACCGATGCTGTCGGTGAAGAGCGTCAATGCGCTCTCGCACTACACCGACTGGAACATCGCGCACGTCCACGCCGGTGCACTCGGTTGGGTTGGCTTCATGAGCGTCGGGATGATCTACTGGCTGGTGCCGCGGCTGTTCCAGACGCCGCTGTACTCGAAGAAGCTCGCGACCACCCACTTCTGGGTCGCGACGATCGGCATCGTCCTCTATGTGATCTCGATGTGGGCGGCAGGCATCACGCAGGGCCTGATGTGGCGCGCGTTCGACGACACCGGTCGCCTGCAGTACCCGGACTTCCTCGAGACCGTGACGCGCCTCGTGCCGATGTACTGGGTCCGCGCGCTGGGCGGCGCGCTCTACATCATCGGCATGTTGATCTTCGCCTACAACGTCTACCGCACCTGGAAGGCGCGCCCCGCGAAGTACACCGATGTCGAGATCGACGTGCCGCCGATGATCCGCGCCGAGAAGCAGCGGATTCGCGACGAGCGCACGCTCGAGAAGCACGTCAAGTCGCCGGAGCACTGGCACCGCAAGTGGGAAGGCCTGCCGGCGATGTTCACCGTGCTCGTCGTGATCGCGGTGGTCGCCGCGTCAGCGTTCGAGATCATCCCGACGTTCGCACTCGACGACATCCCCAAGATCAAGACGGTCAAGCCGTACACCCCGCTCGAGCTCTACGGCCGCGACATCTACCTCTCCGAGGGTTGTTACAACTGCCACTCGCAGATGGTCCGTCCGTTCATCGACGAGACCGTGCGCTACGGCAAGGGCGGCAAGCCCGCCGAGTACAGCAAGCCGGGCGAGTTCATCTACGACCATCCGTTCCAGTGGGGCAGCAAGCGCACCGGACCGGACCTCGCACGTGAAGGCGGTCGGCGCGACGAGCTCTGGCACTTGCGACACTTCGAGGACCCGCGCTCGACCTCGAAGAAGTCGGTGATGCCGTCCTACGCGCATCTTCTGCGCGACGACGTCGACTGGGATGTCATCCAGCAGCGCGTCGACGCGATGGCGATGCTCGGTGTGCCCTACGACGCGCAAGCACTCGCGGATGCGCAGGGCCTCGCCCATCGCCAGGCCGAAACGCTCGCGGCGCAACTCGTGCAACAAGGTGGGCCGGCGGGGATGGCCGACAAGGACGTGATCGCGCTGATCGCGTACCTGCAGAGGCTCGGCAAGGACATCGCACTCGACGGAGCCTCCCGATGACGATGACGGATCTAGTGTCGGCGCTGTCGCCGACCCAATACACCGAGCTCGCACTCGCCCTGTTCCTCGCGGTCTATGTCGCGGTGGTGCTTCGCCACGGCGGCAAGGGTCGCGCGGTCGAGCACGCGACGTGCGCCCAGCTTCCTCTCGCCGACGACGCCGGAGATCTCCGATGACCACACAGTCCACCGCTGAAGCCATCCCCGCGATCGCCGACGACGACGCCGCCGACGAGGCGCCGCCCTCGAGGCTCCTCGATCACTCGTACGATGGCATTCGCGAGTACGACAACCCGCTCCCCAGCTGGTGGAGCTCGATCTTCATCGGCTCGATCATCTTCGCCGGGTTCTACGGGCTGTACTTTCACGTCGTCGGCTGGGGCTCGACGCCCGAGGAAGCCTACCGGACACAACTCACCAGCTACGACAGCAAGCGTGATGTCCGAGAACGCGCCGAGCTCGCGAACATCAGCGAGGAGTTCCTCGCCGAGCGCGTGCTCGATACCAAGGTCGTCGACCGCGGCAAGGCGGTGTTCGCCGAGCGCTGCGCGAGCTGTCACGGACCGCTCGGCGCCGGCGTGATCGGACCGAACCTCACCGACAGCTTCCAGAAGCACGGAACGACCCGGCTCGACATCTACAAGACCGTGCGCGGTGGCCAGCCGGGCACGGCGATGCTCGCGTGGGGCGATCAGCTCGCGCCGGGGGATGTGGTCGCGGCGGCAGCGTTCGCGATCACGCTTCGCAACACCAACGTCGCCGGCAAGGCGCCCGAGGGCGCGCCCGTCCAGCCCTTCAAGAAGTGATGTCATGACACCTCCTCTATCCGATCAGCGCGTCCTCTCGACGCTCGACGCCGATGGCAAGCGCCACTGGCTGCGGCCGAAGCTGGCGCGCGGTCGGTTCCTCCGCCGTCGTCAGGTCGTCGGGTACGCGCTGATCGCGATGTTCGTCGCGCTGCCGTTCCTCGAGATCGGCGGTCGCCCTGCGATGCTCCTCGATCTCGTCAGCCGCGAGCTGTCGCTGTTCGGCATGGTGTTCCGGCCCAGTGATGGCTTCCTGCTGATGTTGTTCGGGTTGGTGATCGTGATCGGCGTGTTCTTGATCACGGCGCTGTTCGGGCGTGTGTGGTGCGGTTGGGGCTGTCCCCAGACCGTCTATCTCGAGCACGTCTACCGCCCGATCGAGCGCCTGCTCGAGGGCAACTCGGCACAGCAGGCCAAGCTATCGCGCTTCCATCCGCGACGCGTGATCAAGTGGGTGATCTACGCGGCGCTGTCGTTCGTGCTCGCGAACGTGTTCCTCGCCTACTTCGTCGGCGTCGACCGGCTCGAGACCTGGGTGCTCGACTCGCCGATCGATCATGTCGGGGGCTTCCTCGTCGTGACCGGGACCGCCGCACTGATGCTGTTCGACTTCGCCTGGTTTCGCGAGCAGACCTGCATCGTCGCGTGTCCCTACGGTCGGCTGCAGTCGGTGTTGCTCGATCAACAGTCGTTGATCGTCGGCTACGACCCGCGGCGGGGCGAGCCGCGCGGCCAGCCGAAGAAGAAGCTCCCCGTGCTGAAGACGCGCGGCGATTGCGTCGATTGCTCCGCGTGCGTGGCGGTGTGTCCGACGGGCATCGATATTCGCGACGGGCTCCAGATGGAGTGCATCGGTTGCGCCCAGTGCATCGACGCCTGCGACGTCGTGATGGACAAGCTTCACAAGCCGCGCGGCCTGATCGGTTACACGTCGCAGGCCGTGCTCGCCGGGGAGGTCCGCCGCCTGCTGCGTCCGCGCACGCTCGTATATCCCGCGATCCTCGTGCTCGCGGTCGCGCTGCTGGCGTGGAGCGTCGGTGACAAGTCGGAGACCGATATCACGGTCGAGCGGATCGAGGGCCCGAGCTTCATCGAGCTCCCCGACGGCACGATCTCGTCCGCCGCTCGGCTCAAACTCGAGAACGCGTCCGACGAGGGTCATCACTACCTGATCACGGTGACCGAGCCCGTCGGGCTGCCGATGCGGTCGCCGTCGAAATGGGATGTCGGTCCGCGCAAGTCGATCGCGGTCACGCTCTACATCGACGTGCCGCGCGAGCTGTTCGTCGACGGCAAGCTCGACGCCTATCTCAAGGTCGTCGAGACCGGCGGCTTCCATCGCGTTGTCACCGTGACGCTG
>JBBQJJ010000195.1:0-15334 GCA_038325805.1 Haliangiales bacterium | reverse complement strand
CAAGTGATCGTCATGCGCAAGGACCTCAACATGCGAAAGGGCAAGATGATCGCGCAGGGCGCGCACGCGTCGATGAAGGTGCTGCTCGATGCCGGGACGCTCGCCGAGGACGGCAGCTTCGCGCTGTCACCGTGGCCTGCGCTGCGGGCGTGGCTCGGCGATGCAAGCCACCCCGGACGGTTCGCGAAGATCTGCGTGTCGGTGACGTCGGAAGCCGACCTCGACGACGTGATGGCGCGCGCGCAAGCGGCCGGTCTACCGTGCGGGTTGATCATCGACTCGGGCGCGACCGAGTTTCACGGCGTGCCGACGAAGACGTGCTGCGCGATCGGCCCGGCGTGGCCCGAGGACATCGATCCGATCACGGGCACGCTGCCCCTGTTGTGATCATTCCTCGACCTGGTGGCACCGAGCTCTACCGCTGCGAGGACAGCCAGGTTTGCGCGCTGCGCAGGACGTCCGCGGCGGGTGCGTTGACGTCGACGTCGACCGGCGCTCCGGTGATCTTCTCGAGCGCGCGTTTCACGTAGTAGCGGACAAGCGGATACGGGTGTGCGAGCAGCGGCGTCATCACCGACAGCGCCTTGCGTTCGCGTAGCTCACCGAACACCGAGGCCGCGATGGCTTGCTCGTGCGGCTTGCCACGCAGCATCGTCGCGCGCATCGCGTTGACGGTGAGGTCCTCGCCGTAGAGCGTGCGTAGCGCGGAGCGATCGAACGACTTTTTCCACCACGCCTCCATCGTCGACACCAGCGTCTCGACACTCTTGTCGGCGTGGCACAGCGCGCACTCGAGCGGCCGATCGCCGGTGACGCGCGACGGTGCCGTCGGCGAACCGATCCGGTGGTAGCGCACGAGCTCGTAGTCGAGCCCCATGTTCTTCTTCGGCATGTGGCATGCGACGCACGAGGTGCCCGCGCTGCCCGCCTTGTGATGGCTATGCGCTTCGACCGTCGCCGCGATCTGGCCGTGGCAGGTCGCGCAGATCGCATTGCCCGCCGGCGTGGCCATCGCGGCGAGCTTGTCCTTGCTGTCGGCGCCGTGAGGATCGTGGCAGGTCGTGCACGCCATCGCCGACGCGCAGCCTCCGAGCTGGTAGTCGCGACCCTCGCCGGAGTTCGTCGTCGAGCCACCGAGGTTCGGGCCGCGCCGACTACCGCCCTCCCAGGTGTGCGGATAGCGCGTGAACAACACCGTGTGGCACTTCGCGCAGGTGTGGTTGATCCACGAGGCGCGCGAGCCTTGCGTCTTCGGCGGCGTGACACCAAAGGCGCGCGACTGCACCGCGAACGACGGCAACACTTTCGGATCCGCCACGTGTTGCTTCGATCCGTTGTGGCAAGCCTCGCACCCGATCCCGAGCTCGACGAGCGACTTGCCATCGAGCTTGTCGTGCGTGATCGCGGCGGCCTCCTGGAGCAGCGCACGCGGACCAGAGCCGTGCGGCTCGCCACCGAGGAACCTGATCTCGGTCTCGAGCGCCGTCGCGAGCAGGCCGTCGTCCTTGATCTGCGCGCGCCACGCGAGCTGCTTCGGCAACGTTCGATCCGACAGCTTGCCTTGATAGCCCGGCAGATCCGGCCCGTAGAGATCGTCGTAGAGGTTGAACGCGAGCGGCATCGTGTTGTGGCACCCGATGCACTCCTGCTTCCACACCGCGCGCACCGACAGCTCGGGGCGCTCCTTGACCATCACCGAGTAGCCCTTGTACCGCCACGCCCCCGTCGCGAACACGTACGTCGCCGGCAGCACGTGCTCGACGGTCGCCCCCGCGCCTAGCCCGACGAAGTCCTCTCGATAGCGACCGCCGATCACCTTGGTCACCGTGAAGGTCTCGTTGCCGCGTGGGGTCACCACGTCGACGAGTCGCTTTCCACCGACGGTCTTCATCGTCGCGCTGCTGTCGCCGATCCGGAGCACGGCGCCATCGAACGGGGCGCGGATGTGCGCCGTCGACGCGTCGCGCGTCATGTTGCGCATCGGCGAGGCTGTCCACGCTTTGTGGATCTCGGCGTGGCAATCGGCGCAGCTCTCCGAGCCGGCGTAGTCGCCGCGCATCACGTTGCTGGTGACCACACCGCCGGGCGACAAGCTCGGACCAGCAGCCGGCGATGCCGAGCCACCGCACGCAGCGAACACGAGGAGCCCGGCGAGACGCACGGCGCGCAGCATACGGAAACACGGCCTGAACGCGAGGTTCCTCTGCGCCGAACGCCGGACGAGATCGCACGACAATCTTGGAGCGTCACGATCGCGCGTTGCACACGACGGACGTGCGGTATCGCGGCGACAATCTCCATGGTGACGACGCATTCGTGATCGTTACGCGTGGCACGTCGATCGCACTACCTCTGCTCGGCACGACAGGAATCGGCGAATACCAGCCGGAACTCGACCGGCAAACGTCGAACGCGGACGAATCCAAGCCGACCGCGACGCAGCATTTACGATGGCGACGTCACGCGAATGACGCAACCTGTCGTGCCATTTCTTCGGTGTCGGTCTGTCCAAGGAAAGACGCCAAACTCGACGCTGGACGACCGCCACAGGTCCCCAGCGTCGAGTCATTTCAGGTGTGCGCATGCGCCCGCCGGAGCGGGAGTGCTGCTGCCCGCGCGGATCTGGAGCGGGCACGTCGTATCTTCAGGCGTGCCCTGGCAACAGTTAGTCACGGCGCCGCACGTCCTCGCGGTGATCGATCTCGACGGCACGTTGATCCCCTTCGCGCCCACGCCGCAGGAGGCTCGGATCGACGGTGACACGCAGCAACTCCTCCAGGAGCTGCTGCAGCTACCCGGCGTCACCGTCGGCATCTCGACCGGGCGAATGCGGGAGCTGGTCGACGATCTCGTCGAACGCTTTCCGGATCTGCCGATCGCGTGCGAGCACGGCGTGTGGCGACGCCAGGATGGCGCGTGGCAAGCGGCGCTGCCGCCGGTCCCGCAACTCGACGAGATCGAGGGCTCGCTGCGCGCGCTCGCCGCGAAGCACCCCGGAGCGCTCGTCGAGCGCAAGTCGTGCTCGGTGTGTCTGCACTGGCGGCGCGTCGACGCCGCGCATCACGATGAGATCACCGCCGCTGCCGAGGTGATCGTTGACGAGTGGCTCGAGACGCAGCACCAGCTCGAGCGCCTCCCGGTGGTCGAAGCGCTCGAGGTTCGTCATCGCCAGGCGCACAAAGGCAGCGCGCTGAGTTGGCTGCGCTCGCTCGCTCCGCCCGGTGCCTGCGTGCTCGCGCTCGGTGACGACATCACCGACGAGGACATGTTCGTCAGTCTGCGCGAGACGGACGTCGGCATCCTGGTCGCCGAGCATCCGCGCCGCACGCAAGCACAGTTCCGCCTGCCCAACCCTGCCGCGGTGCATCGCTTCTTGCGCTGGCTCGTCGAGGCGCGCAGAAACCAACCCTCGCTCGTGCCCGTCGGTCTCGAACCGGCGAGAGCGCCGCGCGTGGTCCGCACCGATGCGCGGCTGATCGTCGCCTCGAATCGGCTGCCTGCTGCACCCGCGCCCGCCGAGCCCGAGCAGCGCGGCCGCGAGGTCGGCGGCCTGGTGTCCGCGCTCGTGCCCGTGCTCACCGAGACCGCCGGCATCTGGCTCGGCTGGTCCGGCGCCGAGCGTGACCCGGGGCTCCAGCTGCGTCTCGAGGATGGGGATGCACCGTTCACGCGCGCACAGTTCGACTATCCACCGACCTGGCGCGAGCGGTTCTACGCCGGGTTTTGCAACCAGGCGCTGTGGCCGCTGTTCCACGGGTTCACGACGAAGACCCGCTTTTACGACGACGAGTGGGCCTGTTACACCGAGGCCAATCGCGCCTACGCGAAGTTGATCACCGAGGCCGGCGGCAACTCCGCCGACGTCTGGATCCAGGACTTTCACCTGATGCTCGTCGGACGGGAGCTCCGCCGCGCCGGTCATCACGGTCGCCTCGGGTTCTATCTCCATGTCCCGTTCCCACCGCTCGACATCTGGGAGACGCTGCCGTGGGCCGCCGAGGCGCTCGCCGCGCTACTCGAGCACGATCGGGTCGGCCTCCAGTCGCAGCGCTGGGCCGATAACCTGTTCGCCTCCGCACGTGGGTTGCTCGGGGCCGAGGGTGAAGCGCGTGCGCGCGAGCGCGTGCGCGTGATCGGCGTGGGCATCGATCCGGATCGGTTCGCGGAGTCGGCCGTCGCGCTCGCTCCGTCCGGCGACGACCTCGGCTCCTTCAAGTCGATGCTCGGCGGTCGCCAGCTGATCCTCGGAGTCGATCGCCTCGACTACAGCAAGGGCATCCCCGAGCGGCTCGAAGCGTTCGCCCGCTTCCTCGAGTGCTATCCCGAGTGGCGCGGCAAGGTGTCGTTCGTCCAGGTCTCGGTGCCGACGCGCTCCGAGGTCCCCGAGTACGCCGAGCTCCGCTCGCGGGTCGAGGCGCTGGTCGGACGGATCAACGGTGGGTATGGGGAGGCCAACTGGACGCCGGTCCGCTACCTCTATCGCTCGTACGATCAGGCGACCCTCGCGCGGCTCTACCGGATCGCCGCCGTCGGGCTGGTCACGCCTCTCTGCGACGGCATGAACCTCGTGGCGAAGGAGTACGTCGCCGCGCAGGACCCGGAGGATCCGGGCGTGCTCGTGCTCTCGAAGTTCTGCGGCGCCGCGGAACGGATGAACCTCGCGCAGCTCGTCAACCCGTATCACGCGGATGGCGTAGCGGCGGAGCTCGACGCTGCGCTGCGCATGCCCAAACAGGATCGAATCCCGAGGCACCGCGCCCTCCGCACGGTCGTGTGGACCGACACGGCAAGCGCGTGGGCGAAGACGTTCCTCGACTCGCTGCGCGCCTGAGTGACCGTTCTCGGTTTGCGGTGTTACTTCGTGAACGTGTGCGTGAAGTCCATGTGGCCCGTCGAGTCGTAGAACTCGCCGGTGAACGTCTTGTCGTTGACGTCGACCCACATGAAGCCCGGCTTCTCGGCATCCTCGAACAGCGCCGTGTTGCCGCGGTTCTTGAGCCCGGTCGTCGAGCTGCCTGCGCCGCTGATGATCATCTTGGTACCGCAGAGCGCGCTCGGTTCGTCGATCCACTGCCGGCTGTGATCGTGACCCGCGAAGAACACGTCGGAGAGCCCGCACGCGTTGGTGTCGAACCAGGTCTTGAACGCCTTGCCGTTCTGGATCGGCAGCGGATTCGGGATCGGAATCCCTGCGAGCTCCGGCGCATCGTACGAGCCGGCGTTGCCGTGCGTGCCGTTGCTGCGATACGGGTGGTGACCGGCGAGGAACACCCAGTCCTTGCCCTCGACTTCCATCATCGCCTGCGGCAGCCACTCGGTCTGATTGCCGTACGTCGTGTTCTCCCAGAGCAGCGCGTTGGTATCGAGCACGACGATGCCGACGTGCGCGAACGAGAACGTGTAGTGCGTCGCCGGCATCGTCCACTTGGTGGAGACGGCGGTGTAGTCGACCTCGAGCTTGCCCTTGTCGAACTCGTTGCCGATGCCTGGCGCGTCGATGATCAGATTGCCGCCGTTATCGTGGTTCCCGAGCGCCACATAGAACGGCAGATCGATGTCGTGATAGGGCTCCTCGAACTTCGTCTGCCACTGCGAGTCGGTGATGCTATCGACGCCGGCGTCGTAGATGTTGTCGCCGAGCATCAGCACGAAGTCGCAGCCCTTCGCGGCACAGACATCGCGGATCGCGATCGCGACCTCTCGCTGTGTGGTGTTGCCCTTGCCGGCATCACCGATCGCGATGAACCGTGCGCGCTTCGGTGCCTGAGGTGGCGCGTCCGCGGGGGGCACGTCGTCGTCGCCGGGTGGCATGTCGTCACCGCCGATCGGGTTCCCGCTCGATCCACAGGCCACCGCCAACACCGCGCACAGGGTTCCCAAGGTCCTCATCGCCGCGAACCTACTCCACAAGCGTTGATGACAGGGCGCCGAATTCGCGCTCCGCGAGCGCAACGTTCGCGCGCTGCCCACGCCAGCGCATGATCAGATCGAGATCGAGCCCTTGCGAAAGTCGGTCTTGCGCAGGTGCACGTTGATACAAACGGGCCGCCCGGTCTTCGAGATCGCCTTCGCCTCGGCGAGCGTCGCGTCCACCCGCGCCGGATCGGTCAACACGAGGCCGACACCGCCATAGCCCTCGGCCACCTTGTGATAGTCGGTGCGCCGCAGATCGCAGCCGAGCGTGGTGCCGAGGATCTCGACCTGCTCGCGCGCGATCTGCGCCCAGCTCGCGTCATTGCCGATCACCGCGATCGGTGCGACGCCGTGGCGGACGTAGCTATCGAACTCGGCGAGCGTATATGCGCTCGAGCCATCGCCCCAGATCAACCAGACCTCGCGACCGGGCCTGACCATGCTCGCTCCCAAGGCCATACCGCCGCCGACACCGAGCGTGCCGAACACGCCGGGATCGAGCCACGACAGCGGCGCGCGCGGCCGCACGATGTAGCTCGCCGTCGCCACGAAGTCGCCACCGTCGACGACGAGCACCGCGTCGTCGGCCATCGCCTCTTCCATCCGCAGGAAGAAGTGCAGCGGATCGACGAGCTCGCCGGCGGCCTTGGCCTTGCCGCTGATCTCGCTGTCGCGCGCCGCTTCCTTGGTCCGCAGCGACGCGATCCATGGCCGCCACGTCTCGGTGGGTCCGGTCACCTTGTCGGCGAGCTGGATCAGGAACTCGCCAGCATGCATCTCGGCGGCGATGTCGGGCCGCCGGTTCTTCTTGAGCTCGTGCGATGACAGGTTCGCCGCGATCAGCGTCGCCTTCTTCGAGATGCCGCGCCCGTAGCCGAGCCGGAAGTCGAACGGGAAGCCACACACGATCACCACATCGGCTTCCTTGAGCGCCGCGCCGCGGTTGTGGCGCAGCTGGAGCTCGTGGGTGCGACCGAGCAAGCCGCGCGCGGTGCCGGCGAGATAGACCGGCGCGCCGAGCATCCCGAGCGCGCGAGCCACGCGGCCCGGATCCTTGACGTTGACCAGCGACTGACTGCCGACGACGATCACCGGCTGCTTCGCATTCCTCAGCGCCTCGGCCGCCTTTCCAACATCGCCCTCGGTGTTGTGGAAGCTCGGCAGCTCGGGGAGATGCACGTCGGGCATCACCGGTGCGCGGAACTGCCGATAGAGGTGACCCTTGATGTAGAGCTCGAGCGCCTTCGCCCCGATCCCCTTCGCCTTGCCGAACCCGACCTCTTTCTCGTACCAGCTGCGGACGATCTCCTCGGGGTACAGCAGATCGACCGGCACCTCGACGAACACCGGGCCCGGCACACCGGCCATCGCGATCTCGCACGCGCGCTCCATGGTGGGCACGAGCCCCGGCACCGTCTTGACGTGGGTCGACCACTTGGTGACGCTCTTCATGATCGACTGCTGATCGATGTCCTGGAGTGCGCCTCGCCCCTTGAGGAGCGTCGCGGTCGAGCCACCGAGGATGATCAGCGGCGATTGCGCCATCTGCGCGTTCTTCACCGCGGTGATCGTGTTGGTCACGCCGGGTCCCGCGGTGACCGCGGCGACGCCGATCGTGCCGGTCATTCGCGCGACGGCATCCGCGGCGAACACGGCATTCACTTCGTCACGCACGTCGACGACGCGCAGCCCGCGGGCGTGCGCCCCGGTCAAGATCGGAGAGATGTGTCCGCCGCAGAGCGTGAAGAGGTGGGTCGCACCGTGGCGTGCGAGCACATCTGCGATCAGGTCTCCACCGTGTGGCATGGCGCGCAGTCTCGCGCGGCGCGACTACGGGGTGGAAGGCTTGTCGCGACGAACCTTCGCCGATCGCCCGATCGCGAACCGCAGCACCACGCCGGTGACCAGGCCGGCCACGGCCAGCGCGATCGGCAACACCACGCCACCGGGCGAGGTGTTCGACGGCCCGGCGACGAACAGCAGGACCACGCCGAACCCCGCAACCACGTCGGCAACCAACAACGCGATCCGCATCCTCGGGCTCTTACTATGGACGTGCCTCAGCGAGGTAACTATTTCGTGCGCTCGCGACGGCGCGTCTGCGCTAGCGTTCGAGTGTCGTGTCGAACCTGATCCTCTACTCGATCCCTGCGTTCGTCGCGCTGATGCTGCTCGAGTTGCTGTGGGCCAAGAGGCACCCCGAGTTCGTGGGGTATCACCGCCCCGACACCCTCGCCTCGCTGTCGCTCGGCCTGCTCAACGTGATCATTAGCGCCGGGACGAAGTTCCTGACGATCCCGGTGTTCGCGTGGCTCTACGAGCATCGGCTCGCCGACGTCGTCGAGACGGTCGGTCCGTGGTCGTGGCTGATCTTGTTCTTCGCCGAGGACTTCTCCTATTACTGGTTCCATCGCCTGCACCACGAGGTCCGCCTGCTGTGGGCGGCCCACGTCAACCATCACTCGAGCCAGCACTACAACCTGTCGACGGCGCTCCGGCAGCCGCTGCTGACCCCGTTCACCGGACCGTGGTTTTGGATGTGGCTACCATTGATCGGGTTCGAACCGTGGATGGTGCTGACCGCGCAGGCGTGGTCGCTGCTCTATCAGTTCTGGCTGCACACCGAAGCGATCGACAAGCTCGGCCCCGTCGAGTGGTTCTTCAACACGCCGTCGCATCACCGCGTCCATCACGGCAAGAACGTCCGCTACCTCGACAAGAACCACGCCGGCGTCCTGATCATCTGGGACCGAATGTTCGGGACGTTCGCCAAGGAGACCGAGCGCGTCGTCTATGGACTGACGACGGACATCCAGACCTATCACCCGCTCCGGATCGGCTTTCACGAAGTCGCCGCGATCAGCCGCGATGTCGCCGGAGCGCCAACCGTTGGCGCCAAGCTCGGCTATCTACTCGCACCGCCGGGCTGGAGCCACGACGGATCTACCAAGACGGCGACTCAGCTCCAGCGCGGTCTATAGAGGGACGCTGGAACACGAGGGCATCGGCAGGCGTCCCCGGGAGCGCGCGCTCGATGAATTGATCGAGCCGATCGAGGAGCGCCCACGCTCCCGCCGCATTCGCGTGTAGCCCATCGGGACCGACCAGCGAGCTCGCCGCGACCTTCTCGCCCGACCGCAAGGTCACCTCGCCACCGGCTGCGAGCGGCTCGGCCCACGACGCGAACGGCACCAGCAACACGCGCTCGCGGTTTGACCACGCCTTGATTTGCTCGTTGTAGCGAGCGAGTGAAGCGACATCCGGAACGCTCTCCTTCGCGATGAAGGCCTCGTTCGCGGTGGTGATCCGAGGGACATCTCCGACGACAATCCACGCTCCCGCCGCGCGTGCACGCTCGAGCTGTTCCAGTGCCGATGCGACCGCGCGATCCCTCCACGCGGGATCGGTCTCGCGATAGACATCCCAGAACAGAAGATCGAGCCCGAGGATCACGGTCGCGCGAAACGCGATGGCCTGATCGATCTGGGTACGCGTCACCCCGACGGGATCTCTGAACAGGAAGAGGGTCGCGTAGGACTCGACCTTCGAACGCGGTGCCGCCGCGGTCACCAGGTCACCGAACGACATTCCGCCGAACCCGGCCGACACGCTCGCCCCGACCACCGCGATGCGATCGAGGGGCAGCGACGGTTGTTGACTGGTAGTCAAAATCGGACCGCGATGTACGTCACGGGGCGGGCCGGACACCGGACAGCCGAGGCTGATCGTCCCTAGCAGAAGGCTTAGCCAGATTTGTCGCACCATTGACCCCATGTAACCTGCTGAAGTTGCACTTCGCGTACTCGTGTTTTCAACCAGTTATCTACTGGGCACAATCGTCCCCACCTGGGGTGTGAAATCTCATGCGCAATGTGCGCCTCTAACTACATCACGAAATGATCTCACGTAGTTGGAATAGTTGCCGTCGGAGATCCCCAACGGCCCAAGGGTTGCTCTATCGTCAGGCCTATGCTGAGCGGTCTACCTCAGTACCGGACTTCCGGTCACAACATCGGCGCGGCACGTAGCCGGCGATCGATGCTTGAGACCCTCGTTCGGCACCTGGATATGGTTCGTTTGACGGTTGCGGCTGCCGCCATCTTCGCGATGGTTGGTTGCAGTGGCCTCATCGATGGTGGTGGTTCCGGTGGCCTGACCCCGGAACAACAGACCGCTCGACGCCTGTGGGTCGAGAAGGCCTTGCCTCAACTTCAGGCTAACTGCGTGGTTTGCCACGATGGAACGCGCCCGAACATCGGGTTCGTCATCGGCGCCGGCGACCTCGACAAGCGCGACACGATCCTCGCCTACACCCCGGCGGTCGTGAACCTCGATGCGCCGAGCTCGTCACGCATCATGACGAAGGGCCTTCACGAAGGTCCCGCCCTGGATGCCACCCAGACCTCCGACCTGCTCGAGTGGGTCAACGCCGAGAAGGTGGCGGCCGGCTCGACTGGGGAGGAGCCCCCCACCCTAGAGACCACGCAGTTCCTGGTTCAGGTCTGCACCTCGGGCCTGCCGGACGCTCCTCCGGGTGCCCCGAACCCCAATTGCCTCGTGAACAAGATTCCGCTCGACGACATCGGCGCGACCGGCGCGGAAGTTCACTTCGTCGTGCAGTCGCTCGGCTCGGGCCTCTACATGACCAACCTCCGCCTCGTCCCCGGTGTCGACGGCGCCTTCATCGAGCACCCGCTGTTCGTGTCCTATCCCGCCGACGGCTCGGCGCCGAAGGCCGATACGATCGATCGCTTCTTCAACGTGAAGATGAACCTCGCGATGACGGCAACGCCGGAAGAGCAGCAGATCGGTGGCGGCACCGCAGCGTTCGTCGGCTTCTTGGCGTCCGACAAGCTCGCCATCCACTTCAAGAACGCCTCGGTGTTCAAGGCAGACGAGGGCGGTCCGCCGACCGCGTCGGGTTGCCTCAAGCTCCCCGAGTTCAAGGCGAACGCGGTCGCAACACTCCAGGCCAACTGCGCGGCGGCCTGCCACGCCGGTGGTCAGCCGAATGCACGCTCGGCCGTCAACATGACGAACCTCCAGTCGGCGAACGACGACGAGGTACTCACGGCCTGCAATCAGATCCGTACGCGGATCAACTTCCAGGATCTGAACAACAGCGGTCTCTATCTCGCCCCGACGCCGGGCAACATGAACCACCCGTTCTCGTTCGGCGGCAACCAAGCAAACTTCGATGCGTTCAAGGCTGCCGTCCAGATCTGGGCAACGGCAGAGCAAACGGCAGCACCCTAAAGGAGCCCCATGAAGAGGATCTCACACTTACTGATGCTTGCCGCGCTCGCGGTGCCTGCCGCTTGTAGCGGTGGAGGTGGTCCGTCTGATGACACCACCGGTGACGATGATGACGACGGCTCCGCTGACCCGTTCGACCAGATTCTCGAACAGCGCGAGTACGACTACAACGCCGCGCTCCGCATTGCCTCGCTCCGCTTGACCGGTGACCTGCCGACGATGGCCGAGATCAACGAGATCTCTGCGGTGTCGGACAACGCGGTGAAGAAGAGCCTCTACGAGGCCCGCGTCACCGCGTACATGAACACCGACGCCTTCAAGCGTCAGATGATGTTCTTCTGGCGCGACACCTTCAAGATGGGTGAGACGCCCGACATGGACACTGCGCCGGCGCTCGCCACGCAGTTGACCATCGACAACGGCAACTACACCGCGTTGCTCACGCAGCCGGCGAACAACTGCCCGACGTTCGACGAGACCACCGGGGTGGTCACACCCGCAGAGTGCATCGGCAACGGCCCGAAGGCGGGCGTGCTCGGTAACCCGGCGGTGATGAAGCAGTTCTTCGGCAACTTCGCGTTCCGGCGCGTCAAGTGGGTCGAAGAGACCTTCGACTGCACGAAGTTCCCCGTCGAGCTCGCCGGTGAGCCGACCGAGATCGGAGCTGCCTCGCCGTACACCGGCACCTGGCCGTTCTCGAGCATCGCCGGTTCCGAAAACGGTGGTCGCGTGAACTTCCTCGACGTGTCGGCAGTCATCTGCGCGAACTGCCACACGACGATGAACCACATCGCTCCGCTGTTCGCGAACTACGACATCGACGGCGTCTACCAGCCGGCGATCGCGGTTCCGACGCCACTCGATGGCGCGCCGCTCGCTCAGCTGAGCGACTACCTACCAACAAGTGAAACCACCGCGTGGCGGTTCCAGCAACCGGTCGCCGACATCCCGGCGCTCGGTGCCGCGATGGCTGCGGACCCCGGCATCGCCAAGTGCGGCGTCGCCCGCATGTGGAACTGGGCGCTCGGCAAGACGGACATCGTCGACACCCTGCAGGATGTTCCGATCGAGACCATCCAGGCTCAGGTCGATGCCTTCGCGAGCAACGGCTTCAAGCTCAAAGACATGATCTACAGCGTCTACACCAGCGATGACTTCACCAAGTTCTAGAGGAGGCGACCAATCATGACGAACAAATTGACGATCCTGGTCGCGTCACTCGGACTCGCTGCTTGCGGCGGTGTCGATGACGGGACCCCTGACAATGAACTGCCGCCCGGTTCCACGACCGGTGGCGAAGACACCACGTTCGATCACGACAACAGCGGGTTCAACCCGTTCGATCTGCTCGACCGTCTGGCGGAGGAAGGTCCGACGCGCTTCACCTCGCGTGTCCACAGCTGCCCGAAGGTCCGCGTCAAGACGCTTGCCAACGTGCTTCGCTCGGTGGGCGTGGACATGACCCAGCCCGGTGCCGTCTCGGCTGCCGGCCTCTACAACTCCGGCTTCAACGCGCTCGGCGGTCCGAACTACGCGAACCGCATCCGCGAGAACATCAACATCACCACCTCGGCTGCCTCGCGCGAGTTCGACATCTTCGCCGCGGCCTCCGACCAGATCATCACGAACATCAACACGATCGAACGTTGCAAGATCAACGGCGTCGGCGCGGAGTTGTTCGATGGAAGCAATGCGTGTCGGCTCGACGGTATCACCTGCTTGATCGGTGTTCCGGCGCAAGCTGCCCACCTCGACTTCTGCAACATCACCGTCACCAGCGCAGCCGATATTGCTACCGGTAAGCGCATTGCCGTCGCGGCCCTCCTGGCTGCGGCCTACACCTGCGAGTGAGGAGATAGCACCATGGCGAAATCCCCCTTTGCGAAGCGTGAAGAAAGCTACGAGCTTTCTCGCCGCGCTCTCATCAAGTGGACGGTCGCTGCGGGCGCCGCACTCGGCGTTTCACGCAGCAAGATCTTCGACATCCTCGAGGGCGCGGCCGGACGAGGCACTGCCTTCGCAGCCGCCGCGAACCCGACCACTCGCTCGGTCCACCTCGTCGCCGGTAACGGCGGTGCGGCGTGGTTCCAGCTGCTCTGGCCGCAGGTTGATATCGCGATGGCGAACAACCCGAACTTCGCCTGGCAGTATCCGGGCGCGGCGCAGCTCGTCCCCGGCACGTTCAAGCCGCTCGCACGCGGTGCGGACACGCCGTTCGAGAACCTGCCCGCGCAGCGTCAGATGACGTGCTTCACGTGCGGCAACAACGAGACGCACACGGGCCAGCCGACCTCGCTGACCCTGCTCAATGGCAGCAACATCCACGCGATCGCGGCGGTGTTGCAGTCGTCGAGCCCGTCGGTCATCCCGGTGATCACGTTCGGCCAGACGTCGCTCGGCAACGCGCCCGGCGCACCGGTGGCAGCACAGGTCGGTAACGCGGACGACGCGGTTGGTCTGTTCAACAGCGCAGCGTCTCGCGCAGGTGGCCTGCTCTCGACGGGCAGCCACGCATCGCTCTACAAGGCGCAGTACGACGCGTTCGCGCAGCTCAATCGGGCGGCCAACCGCTCGACGACCAAGAAGGCGTACACGACGGCCTCGGGTGCCGCGAGCTTCCTCGGTACCAACCTCGCCGCCAAGCTGCAGACCACGTCGGAAGATCTGACGGCGTATGGCATCGACGGCAACACGCGCGGCAACGTGCGTGCGATCGCGAACGGCCTGATCTTCGCGGTCAAGGCGTTCAAGATGGGTCTCACCAACTCGCTGGTCATTCCCGCGATGAACGATGACCCGCACGGTGCGTGGGCGGATGGCAGTGCCATGACCGTCCCCGGGCAGCTCCGCAAGGTGTTCGACGGCTTCATGAACCAGTTGACGAGCACGGTCGACGACGTCACGCAGACGACGCTTGCCGATGACACGGTGATGACCATCGGTGGCGACACGACCAAGAACTCGCGCGACCGGAACGGTTGGCCGGATGGCACCGACATGAACTCGAACATGTTGTGGGTCTATGGTGCGGGCCACCTGAAGACGGGTTGGTTCGGCCGCGTCCAGGCGAACGGCCAGGTCGAAGGCTTCGACGCCAACGGCGCCGCCGCGGCGTACAACGGCCAGCAGACGGCTCGGTTGGGTCTCGCCTCCGTGGCGTACGCGATTGCCAAGCGCGACGAGCGCGCGATCTCGACCTTCGCGAACGGCATCACGATCTCGGGTCGGTTCGGTAACCCGAAAGACACCTGATTCGTCAGGTTTCCGGGTCTTCACGGGCTGCTTTGCGAACTGCAAAGCGGCCCGTCGTCATTTCGGCGTGTGCTAGGTTATCGGCGTGCGTGTCGCGTTGATCGCCCTGCTGCTCACCAGCGTGATCTCGTGCAAGCGCAACGAGGCCAAGGGCCAGACCGGGACGGGCACCGGCAGTGCGGTTCGTACCGAGGACACCGATACCGAGCGCGAGCAAGCGCGGTTTGATTCGGAGCGCCACCCCGAGAAGGTGGTCGAGGCGCTCGGCATCAAGCCCGGTAGCAAGGTCGCGGACGTCGGCGCGGGCTCGGGGCTGCTGACCGTACACCTCGCTCGCGCGGTCAAGCCCGGCGGCATGGTCGTCGCGACGGACATCGACGAGGGCGTCCTCGAGCTCATGCAGGCGCGGCTACAGGCGGCTGGGCTCGCCGACTACGTCGAGCGCAAGGTCGTCGCCGCTGACACGCCAGGGCTCGAGAAGGGCGAGTACGACGCGATCCTGCTTGCCGAGGTCGACCACTATTTCTCGGATCCCGTGCTGTGGCTCAAGACTGCGGCCGAGTCTCTGAAGCCGGGTGGCCGGCTCGTGATCTCGAATCGTATCCATCACCGGACAAAATCGATCGCCGCGGCAACCAAAGCGGGCCTGAGGCCAGTCTCTGAGTCGACGCCCGTGCCGACGCACTTCATCGCCGTGTTCGAGGTCCCGAAATGAGTGAACGTCGTCGAGCAGTGGCTTTTGCCGCTCTAGCGTTCTTGACCGCCTGCCCGAGCGAGCCCGGAAATCCAGGCGTGCTCTACCTCGCGCCAGATGGCAGCGAGCTGGAGGTCAGGCTCCAGGCCTCCGAGCCCGAACCATTTTGAGCACCAGGAGTGGGGCCCGGGCGGTCCCTCGATGCTTCGTTCGACCTGG
>JBBQJJ010000194.1:0-15350 GCA_038325805.1 Haliangiales bacterium | reverse complement strand
CGCCTGGTCGAAGGATCGACACAGGCGAACTCTGGGTTAGCGTTCCCAAGGGATGTCGGTGACAGGAATCTCGACCGCGAGCTTGATCGGGCGCAGCGTGTCGCCGTCGCGCAGGATCTCGACGTTGCGGTAGCCGGACGGGGTCGGGTTGGTGTGAACCTCGATGCACAGCTCGTCCCCTGCGATGACGACGAGCCAGTACTCCGGCGCGCCTGCCTCGGCGTAGATCGGGCCCTTGAGCTTGCGATCCTTGCGGACCGACGAGTCCGCGATCTCGATCAACAGGAGCGGGCTCGTCGGATGCTCCAGCAGGTTCGCGATGCGACGTGACACCGAGATATCCGGCTCGGGCTCGGAGTCATCGGTCGCTGCATAGGGACAGTGACCGCGAACGTCGAACCCCATCCCTAGCATCACCGAGAATTTCTGCATGAACCACGAGCTGATCGTGGCGTGAGGCCCACCCTGCGGGCTCATCGTGACCAGCATTCCGCGCAGCAATTCGATCCGCTCGTCCTCGAACACGCCGAGCTCGACGAGCTTGTCGTACTCGCGTCTCGACAGCTTGCGGATCGCGTCTGGAGCGAGCAGGTCGGGATCGAACATGGGTTGCAGCATAGCATCGCACGCACCTTTCGAAGCTCGACCCAGCGAGGCTCGTGCCACGCGGAAGCTCGCGACATCGCGACGACAAGTGTCCGGCTTGTCCGCGCTGCGGACGAAGGTGTCCAGCTGCCGGAATCGCTAGCGACGGCCGCGGCGTCGGAGCCGCACCACGGTCTCGACCTGCGGTGTGCCCGGCATCAGATCGAACGGTTCGATCACGTCGGGCGCGTAGCCTCGCGTGGCGAGCGCCGTCAGATCGCGCGCGAGTGATTCGGGACCGCATGACACGTAGAGGATCGTCGGCGGCGCCCACTCGGCGACCAGCGCACGCGCTTGATCGGAGAGGCCCTTGCGCGGCGGGTTGACCACCACGACATCGGGGAGCGATGTCAGCTGACCGCGCACGTCACCGGCATCGCCGGCGATCGCCGTCAGCTGGAGACCCGCGGCACGCGCGGCACGGCGGAGTGCCGCGACGGCATCGCGATCGATCTCGACGGCAACGACCGCGGCACCGGCACGTGCGAGGTGGAGCCCGATGCCGCCGAGGCCCGCGAACAGATCGACAGCCTGGGTGGTGTCGGTGACCTCGGCGAGCTCGACGACGCGCTGGTACATCGCGAGCGCCTGCACGCGATTGACCTGCAGGAACTCGCCGGCACCGACCTCGAGCCGCGCGCCCGCGAGCTCCTCGATCATGAAGCCGTGACCGTGCAACACCTGCGCGCTCGAGCCCGACGGCAGGATCGCGCCATCGCGACGATCGTTCTCGATCGCGACCAAGCCGCGCAGGGCAGGGTGACGAGACAGTACGTTCGCGACCTGCTCGAGCTTGTTGCGCGGCGTCCGCGGCGCGACCACGAGCGCGACCAAGACGTCCCCCGCGGCCTCGCGGATGATCACGTAGCGGAGCTCGCCGGATCGCGCGCGCTCGTCGTACGGCGCGAGCCCGGCGCCCTCGACCGCACCGCGCAACCAGGTCGCGACCTCGTCGATCACCGGCGCGACGACCCGACACCCGAGCATGTCGACCACGTCATGCGTGCGCGGTGCGTAGGACCCGAGCACGACATGATCCGCGGCGCGACCAGCGACGTACTTGCCCTTGTTGCGATAGCCGGTGATCGAGGGCGAAGGCCGCACCTCGGCGATCACCACGGTGCCATCCGCCACCGCTGGCACGTGCTCGAGCGCGGCCGCGACGCGCTGGTGCTTCGCCCGTAGTTGCGCGGGGTAGGCGAGGTGCTGCCAGATGCAGCCCCCGCAGCGCCCGAAGCCCGGGCACACCGGCGTCACGCGATCCGGCGACGCCGGTCCGATCCGGCGCGTGACGTGTCCCCACGCCTCGGCCTTGTGCGGGCTCTGGTGATCGATCTGCACCTCGGCGCGTTCACCCGGTAGCAGATCAGCGACGTGGACGAGCCGCGGTTCGAGCGCCCCGACTTCGCGCCCGCTGCCATGCCCGGCCTCGTCGAGCGCGACTGCCTCGACCTCGCAGCGAATCGATCGCGGGTCGGACGCCATCGCCGGCATGCTAGCGCAGCTGGCGCTGAGACGTCGGGCTCGTGTCTCATGTGACAACGGTGTTCGCGCGGCGTATCTTGTGGAGACCACGACGAGAATCGCTGGCGCGCCGGCTGCAATCTGCCTGCGGTCATGAAGCACTCAGAGCTTTCGTTCCTGTTCGCGGTGGTCACGGTTGCTGGTTGCGTCGAGGTCGACGATCCGGAGCTCGAGCTCGACGAAGCGTCGATCGTCAACGGCGCGGCGAGGGCACCGGAGGCGTTCGGTGTCGCGCTGGTCTCGTCGAGCTGCTCGGCCACGATGATCACCAACGACATCGCACTCACCACCTCGGGTTGTGGCGTGACCGGCAACCTCGTCGTGGTGGGCACGTCGAGGTCCAAGGTGCGCAACGTCCGCGTCCCGCGCCGGTCTACCGGAGACGACGCAGCGATCGTCGCGATCCAGATGCAGAAGCCGCTCGCGTTGATCAACGGCAACGGGCTCACGACCAGCGACTTCCTCCGAACCGTCGACACGAGGCCGCTCAAGCAAGGCGACTCGGTCTCGTGCAGGGGCTTCTCCGGCGGCAGGCTCAGGGACGGCCTGTTCGACGTCATCGATGGCAGCAGCGACACGCTCGTCAAGTTGCGCGGCAGACAGGCCGGCGGCGGAAACCTCTGGCAGGTCTCCAAGCAAGATCTCGGCGGGTTCTGCGCACGCGACGGTGGTGGGATCGCCGCGATCCTGACCGGCGAGACCGGGATCGGGGACATCGCCCAGGCGATTCCGGTCCACGATCTCGCGGGCGGGTTGAACGACATGGAGGTCGCACGCGATGCCTCGCAAGATGGCGTTGCCATCCGCCTGCGCGACGACAAGGCGCAGCGCTTTCTAACCGCCATGCCCAACACAGACCGCGTGATGGCGCAGGCGGCTCCGAGCACCGACCCTGGTCAGCGGGATCAGGCGTTCTACCTCGACAAGATCACGAATCCATTCGCCCAGGGCACCTGGCATCGCCTGGTGGACGCCCGCAGCGGTCGCTGCCTCACCGTGGTGAATGCCTCGTTCCTGACCCAGCAAACCTGCAACACGAGCAGCCGCGACCAGATGTTCTTCATCGGGTCCACGCAGGTGAACGGGTTCGACCGGTACATCGTGTTCGGCACGGGAGGTCAGGCCGACGCGGATGGAGCTCCCTCGGTGGCGATGCGGAGCACACCATCATCGGGGGCCATCTTGGGCTCGCAGCAGTTCGAGATGTGGCTGACGCCGCTCTGAGCTTCTCGTGCTAGATAGTCGTCCATGCCGGCCGACCCGCAGCTCGTCGTCGCGGCGCTGTCCGGTGGGGTCGACAGCGCGGTCGCTGCAGGTCTGCTCGTCGAGCAGGGCCATCGGGTCGTCGGCATGACCATGCGCCTCTACGACGCGCGCGGCACGGCCGCTTCGTCCGGCGGTCGCTGCTGCGGCCCGCGCGACGTCGAGGATGCCCGCGCCGTGTGTGCGCACCTCGGGATCCCGTTCTACGTGGTCGATCTCGCCGCCGAGTTCGGCGAGGCGGTGATGGAGGACTTCGTCGAGGCCTATCTCGCCGGCGAGACGCCGAACCCGTGCGTGAAGTGCAACCAGCACATCAAGTTCACGCCGCTCCTCGAGCGTGCACGCGCGATCGGTGCCGACGTGCTGGTCACCGGCCACTACGCGCAGATCATCGATGCGGACGGTGACCATCAGCTCCGGCGCGGCATCGATGCCGGGAAGGATCAGTCCTATTTCTTGTTCTCGATGCCGGCGCACGAGCTGCCGCACGTTCAGTTCCCGCTCGGCGGGATGACGAAGGACGACGTGCGTGCGCACGCGCTGCGGCTCGGCTTGCCGAACGCGGTGAAGCCCGAGTCCCAGGAGATCTGCTTCGTCCCCGACGGTGACTACGCCGGCTTCGTGTCCGCGCAGGCCCTCAAGCGAGGCCGCCCGATGCCCGGCCCCGGCGCGATCGTCGATCAGGCTGGCAACCCCGTCGGCAAGCACGACGGCGTGCACCGCTTCACGATCGGCCAGCACCGCGGCCTCGGCAACATGACGACCAAGGACAAGGTCTACGTCACGGCGATCGACCCCGCGCGCTCCGAGATTCGCGTCGGGCCGAAGGAGGCCGCGGAGCGCCGCGAGCTCGAGATCCGCGATCTGCGGTGGTTGTCGGCGCCGCGCGCGTCGATGTCCGCGTCGATCCAGGTACGGCACCGCGGCACGCCGATCGCGGCCGATGTCACCATCGAGGGCGATCGCGCGCGGGTCATGCTCGTCGAGCCCACCGTCGCTGCGCGCGGGCAGGCGGCCGTGATCTACGACGGCGACCGCGTGCTCGCCGGCGGCTGGCTCGCCTAGCGGAGGCTCGGACGGAGCAGCGCCGCGATCTCGGGAATCGCCGTGTACGCCGTGCGCCACAGTGGCTCGGCGAGTAGCTCGACCTTGCGCTTCGCACCCATCCGCGCGCGATCGCGGACCAGTGCCGCCCGCTCGTGTTGCCCGGCCGCGGCCAGCACCTCCATGCACGCGACGAGGACTTCCTCCTCGGAGCCCTCGATGTAGTGCTGATGCTCGAGCAGCTGGAGCGAGCGCTGCACCAGCGCGTTCGCCTCGGCGTGACGCCCGCTGCGCGACAGCGCGAGCGCGTGACGAGCCAGGCCTTGGATCTCGTAGCCGACCAGCGTCGCCGCGTGGGCGACTGCGGTGCCTTCAGCCGCATCCGCGATCGCCTCCGGGAGCTCGTTGCGTGCGAGGTGCGCGCCGGCACGCGCGATCAACGCGTTCGCCTCGAGGTAGCGCGCACCGATCCGGCGCGCTTCACCGAGCGCCTCGTCGATCATCAGCTTCGCGGTCGGGCGGCGGCGCTTCACGTCGCAGACGCCTGCGTAGATCATGCAGTCGGCGCGCGACCAACGAGAGGACGTGTGCGACAGGATGTCGAGCGCCTCCGTGAACGCCGAGGCAGCCTGATCGTAGAGGCCGATCTCGAGCAGGATGATGCCGCGGACGGAGTGGGCATCGCCCTCGCGCCCGCGGTCGCCGTAGCGGCGGCACAGCTCGAGCGAGCGCTCGGCGTTCTCCATCGCGCGGGTGAAGTTGCCGAGGCACATCTCGATCACGGCGACGTGGTTCGTCACGATCCGCTCGAGCCACGGGTCTCCGGTCTTGTCGATCAGTGCGAGGACAGGGCGGTACGCATCGCGCGCCTCCTCGTAGCGTGCGCGCAGCAGGTGAATCCGTCCGCGACCGATCATCGCCGCCATCTCGTCGTGCAGCGCGTGCTGGCGGTGGAAGACCTCGCGCGCGACGTCGATCAACGCCAGCGCTTCGTCGAAGCGGCCGAGGCGCTCGAGGATCTCGGCCCGCACGCGGAGCGACTCACCGCGCAGACGATCATCGTGCGCCGCGGTCGCGTGATCTTCGGCGACCACGGTTGCGACCGTCGCGTTCGCGTAGTCGCCGAGCCGCAGCATCCGTTGCGCGCGCCGGATCGCGACATCGCCGAGCCGCGCCGGATCGCCCTCGCAGAGCCGCTGCAGCTCGTCGAGATCGCTGGCATCGGCGCTGAGGTTGCCCTGGAGCCGGTGCGCTTCCTCGCGACCCGCGAGCGCTTCGCGACGCCGCGCGCGCGACGTAGGCGTGGGTGGCGCCGAGCCGAGCTCGCGATCGAGCAACAGCGTGCGAGAGAAACACGCGACCGCCGCCGCGGCATCCGAGGCCCCCAGAGCGAGCCGACCCGCGCGGAGCCAGAACGCTGCTGCTGCCGCGGTGTCGCCACCGCGCTCCAGGTGCTCGGCGATCGTCGCTGGTGGTTCCTCTCTCCCGGCGAAGAACCGCGAGGCGAGCAACCGGCCGACGCGCGCGTGACACTCGCACTGCGCCGACGCCGATAACGAGTCGTAGACCACCTCGCGCATCAGCCCGCGTGCGAACTGCATCTCGCCGTCCGACGTGCGCAGCAGGAAGCCTCCCGCGATCAGCTCTTCGAGCTCGCGCTCGCGGGTCGCGAGATCGCCGCTCGATCCATCAGATCGCTGTGCGTGTTCCTCTTCCCCGACCAGCTCGTCGAGCAGGCGCACGCGCGCGACGCCACCGATCACCGCCGCGTACTTGAGGAGCGTGCGTGCACCCTGAGAGAGCCGCTCCATCCGTGCGAGCACGACATCGCGGGCCGACGCCGGGATATCCGCACCCGAGTCACCTGCCTCCCGCACGGCCTGTGCGAGCTCCTCCACGAACAGCGGATTACCGCCCCCGCGCGCGAGCACGGCGGCGATGTTGTAGGGCGTCGCCTGATCGCCGAGCCGATCCGCGATCAGCGACCGCAACTCACCCCCGATCAGATCGCCGATCTTGATCACTGCATCGACGTTGGGTGGATCGATCCCGTCGGGGCGCGCGGCCAGCACCATCAGCTCGGGACCGCTCGCCGTCACCGCGAGCGCGTGCCGCAGCACCTCGAGGCTCGCGCTGTCTCCGTGGTGGACGTCATCGACGATCGTCAGTAGCGGGTGATCGCGATCGGCCATCGCGCTGCGGAACGCCGTCAGCCCGGCGGAGATCCGCGGTCGCAGATCCGCCACCTCGGGTGCACCCACCGAGACGCCGTCGCGCAGCTCCATCGCGTGATCGAGATCCGTCGCCACCGCGCGCGCACGCGAGCTCGGCAACCCGGCGCGCGTCATCAGGTGGAGCAAGCGCTCGACGAGCTGGCGCCGCGCATTGCGTCCACGGGACGGCGGCAGCCCGAGCGCCGCTTGGTACATGTCGATCACCAGCGCGAACGGGGCGAGCTTGCTCGCCGGTGAGGTCGCCGTGGTGATCACGCGCCAGGGTTGACGGTGCTCGGTGATCGTCCGGCGCGCGATCAGCTCCGCGATCAACCGGCTCTTACCGGTGCCGGCCGCACCCTGGAGCAACACCACGATCCGGCGGTTCGCCGCGATCGCGCGCATCATCCAGACATCGAATTCGGCGAGCTGCACCGTGCGCCCGACGAACATGCCCGTTCGCTGGTCGACGCGCTCGCGCTCCATCAAGCCGCGCGGCCCGACCACCTCGATGACGCGACTGCGCCGGACGATCCGCTTCGCCGACAGCGCAGGAAGTTGGACCTCGCGAAGCGCGTAGAGCCCGCTCGTGATCCGGCCGGCGCCACCGACGAACAGCGGCCGATCCGCCGCCGCCTCGCGCGCCAGCACCTTCGCCTCGTCGACCGCCTCCTGTGGGACGTTCGCGCCTGTCGGCTCGACGGCGGTCAGCACGCCAGCGCGTGCACCGACGCGCAACTGGATGCCTTCACGTGCGTCGCGCGCCATCGCACCCGCATCGAGCGCCCAGCCCATCGCGACAGCCACGTCGTCCTCGCCCGCGACCTCGAGCCCGAACACCACGACCAGCGCCTCGTCGTCGAGGTTGGTCACCACGCCACCGCGCTGATACGCGAGCTCGCCGAGCGTCTGCGTGATCGGGCGCAGGTCGTCGTGGGAGGCACCCGACAGCATGCCGGACACCACCACGGTGCGCCGCCATACCTGATGCTGCGAGATGCCGGTGACGAGCGCGGGCAGATCGTCGTCGATCGGCTCTTCGTCTGGGGATACCGGCAGGGCTTGCTCGACGCTCTCGCTCGGCGCCAGCTCGTCGTAGCTGGTGTTGTCGGGGACGTGCGTTCCCTCGACATTCCACTGCTCGACGATCTGCCCGACGCCCATCCCGTGATGCGTCGAATCGGGCACGATCGCCGTCGGCTCACCCTCGAAGGCGAGAAACGATGGACGCACGAACGGTCCGGTCGACGGAGGCTCGCCCGCTGCTTCGCCGACCAGCGGCTCGTCTCCCATCGGTTCGGCGAGGCGCGCGATGCCCGACAGCGTGCCTTGCTCGACCCACGGGTTCGCCGGGTCGAGGAACTTCTGCATGTTCGTCAGGCTGACCGTCGCGCCGAGCTTCGCCATGCTCGCGCCAGCATCCATGCCGAACAGGGCCGGCGTGTTGGTGGTCTTCGTGATGTCGGGTCCAGGTCCGACAGCGGGCTCCGAGTGCGCACGTCGCTGCGATCCACGCGCCGGCACCGTCGGAGCCTCCTGCTCGGGCCTCGCGTCCACGAAGCCCGGCGTGCCTTCGCCGAGATCGCGACGCGGCATCCGCACGTTCGCGAGCGATGCGGTCCGAGACGGTCGCGCTGGCGGCATCGGTTGATCCGGCGTCTCCACGCTCAAGCTGCCCGCGGATCGCGAGTGGAGCTCGACGCTCCCTGGCGTGTCGATCCGTTCGAGCCAGTGTGCGAGCGCGGAGGCACCCGCGGCCATCGCCGAGCGCGCACAGGCGGCCGAGAGATCCGCCGCGGTGCCGCGATGCGGAGGTTCGCGCGACAGCGCCGTCGCGACTGCATTCACGATCTCCGCCGGCACCTGCGGGTTGATGCGATCGATCCGCGGCGGGTTGGTGCTCCGCACCGCCTCGAGGATCGCCTTGAGATCGTGGCCGCGATACAGCGGCAACCCGGTGAACAGCTCCCACGCGATGATGCCGAGCGCGAACACGTCGGCCGCGGCGGTGGGTGGCTCGCCGAGCGTCTGCTCCGGTGCCATGTAGCGCGGCTTGCCTCGCAGGCGGCGGCGCTCGAGCGCCGAGGCGAACGTCGCGCGCGCGATCCCGAAGTCGAGGATCTTGACGTAGCCGTCGTTCGACAGCATGACGTTCGATGGCGACACGTCGCAGTGAACGATGCCGAGCGCGCCACCATAGACGTCGGTCTTGCGATGCGCGTAGTCGAGCCCCGACGCGACCTCCGAGATGATGTACGCGGCGACCGAGATCGGGGGCAGGGCGTCGCGTCGCGCAGCCTGCGCTGTCGCGGTCCGCAGATCTTTGCCTTCGATCAGCTCCATCGCGAGATAGAGCTCGCCATCGGCTTTGCCGAAGTCGAAGACCTGGACGATGTTGCGGTGGGCGAGCTCGACCACGATCCGCGCCTCGTCGATGAAGCTGCGGATGAACCGGCCCTCGCGCGCCGAGTGCGGGAGGATCCGCTTGAGGGCCTGCACCTTCTCGAAACCGGCGATCCCGACCGTCTTGACCTTATAGACCTCGGCCATTCCCCCCTGCGCGATCTTCTCGAGCACGTGGTACTTGCCGAAACGCTCGCGCAGCGCTTCCACCGCCTGCCAGGGTATCATGAGCCGTGACGGAGCCTTCAGCGCTAGATGACCTCGCGAAGCTCGAGGTCATCCTCGGGCATGCGTTTCGCGATCGCGGGTTGCTCGAGCAGGCGCTGCGCCATGCCAGCTACTGCAACGAGAAGGGCACGCAGGGCGCCCGGCTCGAGGACAACCAGCGCCTCGAGTTCCTCGGCGACGCCGTGTTGTCCTTGACTGTCAGTCAGCGACTGATGTCCAGGTTCCCCCAGGCCCACGAAGGGGACCTCTCGGTGACGCGCGCCCAGGTGGTCTCCGAGGAAGGACTCTCCGACGTCGCCCGCCAGCTCGGGTTCGGCGCGTGGCTCCAGCTCGGCAAGGGCGAGGAGAAGTCGGGCGGGCGCAACAAGCCGAAGATCCTCGCGGATGCGTTCGAGGCCATCATGGCCGCCGTCTATCTCGACGGCGGGTTCGCCGCCGCCAACGCGCTCGTCGAGCGGCTGTTGACGCACCGGATCAACTCCGCCGAGATCAAGAACTTCTACGACTTCAAGACGCGGCTCCAGGAGACCGCGCAGGCCCGGATCAAGTCGACGCCGATCTACAAGGTCGTCCAGGAGCTCGGCCCCGATCACGACAAGCGGTTCGTCGTCGCGGTGACGATCGGTGAGGACGAGTGGGGTCGCGCGGTCGGCAACTCGAAGAAGCAAGCGGAGCAGATGGCGGCCGCCGAGGCGCACTTCCGGCTCGAGGCCAGCGACGTCGGCATCCGTCCGAAGCGGTAGCGATCAGAGGAGCTGCTTGGTGATCGTCTGCACCGTGGCGAGCGCGGTCGTGGTCGCGTTGTCGGGTCGCTTGCCGCAACGGACCTCCATCACCTGCTTGCCTTTGACCGAGTAGCGGACATATCCGTTCGTCTGCGCCTCGCAGCCCCCGTCGACGAGCTTCCAGGTCGCGGGTACGAGCGACGAGGTAACCGTCGTCAGCTCGGTCCTCGTCAAACACCCCGCCTCGGTTCGCGTCACCTTGCCGGCGAGTGACTCGGTGTAGATCCACGCGCCATTCGACGAGATCTGCAGCTTGGATTCCGGCGTCCGCGTGGGATCGAGCGCGACGTTCTCCACCTGGAAGACCTGGCTCGTCACGATCTGCTGGACGAGACACCCGTTCGACGGAGCGACGCGTTTCGCGGGAGCCGCCGGAGGGGCGGTGGGCGCTGCGACCACTGGGGTAGCGAGGGAAAGAACCGAGGCCAGGAGGATGATCCGCATGTTCCCTTAGAGACGCCGCCCGGCAACCACGGATCTATCCCGTCGCGGCCAGGCGCGCGGCCTTACCTGGGGCTTACGTGGGTTGGGCGCGAGCTGCGTTACGCGCGCCGGGTTCGGACCAGTGCCAGCACGTCCTCGCGATTCGGCATCGCGTTCCACGGACCGAGCTCGCGCAACGACAGCGCTGCCGCGGCCGCCGCGGTCTCCATGATCTTGTTGAACGGCAGCCCCGAGAGCAGGCCCGCCGCGAACGCACCGTGGAACACCGAGCCGGCGCCATGCGCGTCGAGCACGTCGCTCGGGAACGCGGGGCAGCGGACGACCTGATCGCCGTGGCGACCGATCGCACCTTCGTTGCCGAGGGTGATCACGACGGCGCGCGGCCCCAAACGAAGCAGCTCCTCGAGCGCATCCGCGAGCTCGCCGCGCGGTGCGAGCTCCGACGCTTCGCGCTCCGACGCGAGCAGGACGTCCGAGCTCGCGATCAGCTCGCTGGTGCCGTCGCGCAGCTCGGAGACGTCGAAGATCACCGGCAGCTTCTTCTCCCTCGCGTAGTCAGCCGCCCGGAGCTGCTCCGCCGGCTCGGTGCCATCGATCAACAGCGCCGCCGCGCCTTCGAGGGCGTGCGCGGGATCGAGGGCGAGTGGCTCCCCGCGCTCGCCCGGATAGTGAGCGCGCAGCGTGCCGTCGCCAGCGACCATCACGATCTCGCACGCCGAGGTCCCGACCGCCTTCAGCATCTCGGCATCGACCCCGGCATCGCGGAGCGCGGACCGGGCCAAGTGACCGAGCAGATCGGCGCCATGGTAGCCGACGGCCCGCGCCCGGCAGCCCAGGCGAAGTGCGGCACGGAGCGCCACCGCGATCCCGGGAGCAGGCGTGGTCGATAGCGCGGCAAGCTCGGCCGCGTGTGCCTGGGGGCTCGGCAGGTTTGGTCCAAGCCCCGAGATCGCAACGCCGATCCGGCCGAGGCCTACCACCAGAGGCGCGTGCACGACCGCCATCATACACAGGTGAGTCGCGCAGTGGGCCGGTGCACTCGGCTTTACCAAGCCCGCGAAAGCTGTTGGGTGAACCGGCGTTGAAAGACTAAGGTGCCCACGCCGTGACCAGGGATTCGCGAACCAGCGGGCAACGGCTTTCGGAACCGACCGGTCAGAGCAGCGAACCGTCGCCCGGAACCTCTGTGAACGAGCCCTCCGCCATCGCCAACCCCCTCCTTGCCGACCCGCGACCGCAGGTCGCCCCGATGTTGACGGATGATGCGCAGCTGATCGCCGCTTGCCGGCGCGGCGAGACGCGCGCGATGGAGCGCCTGTACCACCAGTTCAAGCGCCGGGTGTTCGGCATGGCCCACCGGATCGTCGGTGCCACGGATGCCGAGGAGGTCGCGCAAGAGGTGTTCGTTCGCGTGTTCCGCGGGCTCGCCTCGTTCCGTGGCGATTCTCAGCTGTCGACCTGGATCTACCGGCTGACCGTCAACGCGTCGCTCACCCACCTGACCAAGCGCAGTCGCCGTCGTGAAGTCCCCGACGATGGCACTGCCACCGAGAGCCTGCCGGCACCGCCGGTCGCCGAGCGCGACTCGGCCTTGGCCGCACGGATCGCGGCCGCACTCGAACAGCTCCCCGCGGGCTATCGAGCGATCCTCGTACTCCATGACGTCGAAGGGCTGTCGCACGAGGAATGCTCGGCGATCCTCGAGTGCAGGGTAGGCACCTGCAAGTCGCAGCTTCACAAAGCCCGTGCAAAGATGCGCGAACTGCTCGGCGCCGGGATCGCCGAACAATTCGTGAAGGGAACATCGTCCCATGACCTGTGAGCGCATCCGCGCACAACTGACGGGCTACCTCGATGGCGAGCTTGATGGCGACGCCGGCACGGTCGTGCGTGGCCACCTGCGAACCTGCGAGCTCTGTCGGGCGACCGCTGCCGACGAAGCCGTGCTTCGCGATGGCCTTCGCTCGCTCCCGTCGGTCGATCCTCCCTCCTCGATCTGGGCCGGTGTGCAGGCGCGCCTGGCCGTCGAGGAAGTGGCCGAGAGCAAGCGCCCCGCATGGCGGCGTGCGCTCGCTCGCTGGCAGCGCTTCGTTCCGGCACCTCGGATCGCGATCAGCGGCGCGTTGGTCGCCGCGACGGCGATCGGCGTGATCGTGTGGAAGACGCGCGAGACGCCGGAGCCCGCGCGGCTCGCCGACACCAACCCGATCGTCGTGCCGCCACAGACCTTCGCGCCATCCGACTCACTCCCCAGACCTGCGCGTCCCAACTGTACCCAGGTCGCCGACGCGTCCGACGTCACCGAGGATCTCCAGCTCGACGCCACGCGCCAGCTGGTCGCCTACGACTGCGCGATCGCCGAGCTGCTCACCGAAGCGTCGAGTGTGCGCGGTGAATGGACAGAGACGCAGCGCTCGGCGTTCGACGACAAGGTCAACGCGATGCGCGAGTCACTCGCGAAGGCCGGGGAAGGCAAGCCCAAGCAGCGCGCTGCACGCGCGATGGTGACGTACCTCCAGGGTGCGATCACGCGCGACCAAGTCCTGCTCGCCGGGGCGCTATGAAACGCGCCTTGCTACCCCGAGGGCTCGTCTGCCGGCTCGCTGGCGTCGCGGTGTTGCTCGCCGCACCGTCGCTCGCGATGGCCGATTCGATGGCAAACGTCGTCGAGAAGGCGCGCCTCGACGTCCAGCCAGTCGGTGGTCGCCCGTTCAAGAAGATCACGATCGAGAACGCGCTCGGCGACGTCGTCGTCGAGGGCTACGACGGCACCGCGATCATCATCGAGACCAAGAAGTCGGCGCCCGACGACGAAGCGCTCGAGCGGCTGCGAATCTCGCTGGTCCCGAACAGCGACGGCACGGTCCGGCTGACCACCACCGCGGATCGCGACAAGGAGAGCAAGCCGCTGCCGCGCGGGCAGGTGCGGATCGATCTCAAGGTTCGCGCACCGCGCGATGCTCGAATCGAAGCCACCGCGAGCGCTGGCCTGGTGACGCTGTCGAACATGGATGCGGGTGGCGATCTCGAGAGCGGCTCGGGTGCGATCAAGGTTCACAACGTGTCGGGTGAGCTGTCGACTCACAGCGTGAGCGGCGCGACGTCGCTCGCCACCGTGTTCGGTTCCGTCGACACGCAGACGCTACAGGCCGATGTCGAGCTCGATTCGATCTCGGGAGAGAAGCTCGTCGCGTCGGCGAACCACGGCAAGATCGCCGGGCGCCGCGTGCGGTCTCGCCAGATCGAGCTGACCACGACGGACGGCAAGATCGTGCTCGAGGCCGAGACCACGCTGCGCGGTCGCATCGTGGTGTCGAGCGTCAAGGGCGATGTCGACATCAAGCTGCGCCGCCGCAATACCGGCGTGATCGTTCGCGCGCGCGCGGCCATGGTCGACTTCGGCGTGCCTGCGCCGGCGCCGATTAACGGCTGGACCGAGCATCGGCTTGGCAATACGGCGGCGATCGGAACCGCGTTCGTCGAGATGCGATCGCGCTACGGCAACGTGAAGTTCACGATCGTCGAATAGCGCGATCGGCTCGCCGCGGATCGGGGTTCGGGGTAGGCTGCCGGGCATGGACGTTGTGCCTGCGCGAGTGAGCGAGTATGCCGACCAAGTGGTCGCGTACGTTCGCCGCGCGCTCGGCGTCGCGCTCGAGTACGACAGCGACACACTGCCGTTGCTCGACCACTACTTGCGCACCGTTCCCGCGGATCAGCCCGCCACGACCACGCTCGTGATCGCGACCTCGGGCGCGTACTTCGGCGAGGTCGTGCGCCGCCGGCTCGGCGGTCGCTGGGAGGTGCCCGTCGGCACCACCGGCGTGTCCCACGGCAACGGTCACGATCTCGCGGTGCCGCCCTTCGAGGGCGCCGACTGGCGCATGGTGCTGCCGACCGGTCTGTCGTTCTCGCCGGCGGGCTTTGTCGCCTCTGCGATCGCACAGGCCGATCTCGATGACCTCGATTCCGAGATCGATGCGCCAGCCCGCATGCGCCCCCACGTCCAGCAGGCGCTCGCGCGGATGGGCGAGCTCACCGTCGAGGAGTACTACTCGCTGTGCGGCCGGCTCGACACGCTCGAGCACGTCCACGAGGTGCTGGTCGCCGTGGCCGCGCAGATGATGGGCAACGTCGAGGACGAAGCTCCGGAGCCGGCGGCCGACGAGCCCAGCGGCCCCGTTAACTAGGGTTGCTTGGTCCAACCAGGTTGGACCTGATCGCGCTGGCTTCCGTCGACGAGGTCGCTTTATAACCGCCGCGATGGCTAGGGGACCTCGCGCACCGTCGCAGACCGCGTATCGCGGTGCACTCGGACGCACGCAGACGCAGCTCGTTCACGTCACTGGACCGAAAGGAGAGCTGATCTCCGCCAAGGTCCACACCACGGTCGATGCCGTCGAGAACCCCGAGCTGGTGGATCGGCTCCTTCTCGATCAGCTCAACGCCGTCCCGATCGAGGGCAGCGAAGCGATCAAGATCGCCGTGCCGGTCGCCTATCACGACCCCGCCGCCGAGCTCCTCGTGCTGGTCCTCGACCCCTCGCAGCGCCACCGCGAGCTCGACGAGCGGATCCGGCTGTTCGAGCAACTGCGTGGCGACGAGGCCGCGATCCCCACGTACGTCAAGGAGGCGGCCGTCGTGTTCGGTGGGCGAGAGCTCCGCGACTACCTCGAGCGTCGTGCAGCCGCGGCCGTCGAGGTCGAGCGTGGTCGGCTCGAAGTCGACAAGCGAGTCCGCGAGCTCGAGCGTCGCGGTGGTGAAGTCGAGCGCCGCTCCGGCGAGCTCGATCGCAAGTCCT